>JBQTHR010000021.1:0-94824 GCA_052389675.1 Actinomycetota bacterium | reverse complement strand
CGAAGATCAGCGAGCGCTCCGGTCCCCCCTGCCACCACACGTCGCCGTTGGTCAGCTTGTAGAGCCGCTCCCGACCCTGGGGCCACATGTTCCAGTTCAGCCCCATGCTCGAGGTGAGCAGCCCCCGGGAGTCGTACCCCCGCTCGACGGTGGCCTCCAGCCCGGTGCCGGCAAGGGCGACATCGCTCTCGGTGAGCTTGAGCGCCCCGGTCGCCAGGTTGACCAGCGCCTCCCGCCGCTCCCCGATCGGGAAGCTCTCGAAGGAGTAGGGGGCGTGCAGCCCCATCTGGGGCAGCCAGGTGATCGTAAACAGCACGTTGGCGCCGTCGAAGTAGATCGGCTGGCGGGCCTGGGACTCGTCGACGTACTTGACCGCCACCCCGTGGAAGGGCCGCTCGCCTCGCACCCAGGCCTTGACCATCGACATGATCGAGAAGCTGCGGTAGCCGATCGGTCCGGTGATGTTGTTGAGCACGGTCTCGGGCTGGGCGGCGAGGTCGCCTCCCGGGCTGCCCCAGCCGACCCCGGACTTGCGCTGGTTCCAGGTGGCCTGGGAGGAGAGCCAGTCGGAGGTGATCTCGTACACCCCCACCGGCGCCGGGATCTGCCCGGTGGAGTCGATATTCGAGTTCAGGTTGATCGCGGCGCCGATGACCTCCACCGGCTCCTTGAAGAAGTTGGCCAGGTCGGGGGTGGGCTTGGCCAGGGTGCGGTAGGCCCCAGGGCAGACGCAAATCGCGGTCAGCGAGTGGGTATCGAAATTCGAGGTCGGGGCGTCGGCGGTGATGAAGGTGTACTGGGACGCTCCGGCCCAAAGGGTCGGATCGATCGTCACCGGGAACTTGCGGCCCTCGGCCCTTAGCCACTCCTGGCTGAGGGTGAGCCGAACCACCGGCTCCGGGGCGTTGCCGACCAGCTGCAATGCTGACCGCCTCGTAGGACAGCCCCTCGAGCGGGGTCTTGGCGGGATAGCCGGCGTCGTGGACGAACGGACGGGCCAGCTGCCCCCACTGTCCGCCCGTGCGATCCTTGAGCAGAATCGATCCGTCGGCCTGCTGCTCGACGGTGAGCCCCGGGCTGAGCTTCAAGGCGAAGTCGTAGCTGGTCGGGGCCTCAGCCGAGTGCAGCACGATCTCCTCTTTAAGGCCGTTGCTCTGGGCGGTGTAGGAGACGTCCACGCCCTCCAGGATCCCCGAGTAGCTGGCTGTGGCACCTTGCACCTCGGCAGCCGCTTCCCGAACCGCAGCCGCCGGCGCCCGCTCGGTGGCGGTCGGGCTGTTGCTTGGCTCGGCGGCTTCGCCATCGGGGTCAGGCTTCGCCGAGAGCAGGCTCATCTCGACCGACTCGCCCTGCCAGGCAACCGAGGCCGGACCGCTGCCGAAGACCTCCGGAAGGGCGATCTCGATCTCGTTGGCGGCGTTGCGCAGCGTGCCGCCGGCGGCGGGCACCAACGAGCTGTCGATCCTTTGCCACTCGCCTTTAGCGTCTTGGAAGTGCACCGGGGTGCTGAAGATCTGGGTCTCGAGCACCCCATGCTCGCCGACTACGGTTCGGGAGGACTGCGAGCGCCGCTCGGGGAGCTCCTCCCCGACCTTGCGGTTGGATAACGGTGCGAGCACACCGGGCCGACTGGGCAGATCGGCGACCGGGGAGCCGACCGGAGTCCGGTTGATCGCCCCGGGCTCCCACTTCACCGGGGTGGCCTGCTGGGGCGCGGACTGTTTCTGGGCGACTAGGCTCTGGGTAGGTGTGAGGATTGTCGCGGCGAAGACCGCCATGACGAGCGGCATGATGAGGAAGCGCTGAGCGCGCGTGGAGAAGAAATGACGGTTCAAGGGAACCCCCGGATCGGAACTGTTGCGTTATGAAACCTGCCTGTTATTTATCGGCAGGAACGTGTGCGTTTTAAGCGATCACTAGAAATATTCTGGAATGCGTTCCTCTAGCGCCACCGCCAACGCTGCATCGTCGCTTCGGACCGGACAAGGCAAAGCTTGGAAACGCTCCGCGCAACTGCGTGAAGGACACTGTCGGTCGCGCACCTACTTGCCTCGCGGACCCTTAGACTTTCCTGCGTGGATGCTGACGACCCCAGGAGGGAGTGGCTCCCGGCCCGAGCCGGCGAGCGCCCTCGCACCACCCCCGACGACCCGCACCGCCAGCTCAACCAAAACGCCCCGATCGAGATGCAAGACGAGATCGTCGCCCGGGGCAAGACCCTGGGCGGAGTGTTCGTTTGCCCGAGCCTGATTTCCCTTCCCGGCGCCCGGGCGTTTGTGCTGGACGCCTCGACGCCGGTTCCTCCCTACGATGCCTTCTTGATCCAGCGCGAGTTTGCCCACGTGCACACGCCGTCAGATGGCAGCCTGCACATGATGATCCCGCCCCGGCTGGTTCGCCAGGTGCTCAACCGGGGCTGGGGAGAGCCGCATCCGCTGGCTGAAATGGGGCTGGTCCCGCCCACGGTCATGATGGTCTACGGCCCCCGGGATCCCGGCGAGGTGGAGGTTGTTTGGACCCTGCTCCAAACGTCATGGGCTTACGCGCGGGGGTCGCAACAGGGTTAAAGTCCAACGATGAAGCCAACCCGGCGGTCCTACTCCACCGGCGACGAATTGGTGGACGAGCGGCTCCGGGAGCTGGTATCCGACCTCAGCCCCGCTGATGCGCAACTGGTCTTCGAGATGATGGCCACCGCCCTCCGCTTGGCCAAGGACCCGGTCTCCCGGTTGGACCGTAAGATCGCCAACACCGCGCTCAAGGAGATGCGCTACGCATTCAGCGTGTTCGCGCCCTACCGCAACGTGCGCAAGGTAACTATTTTCGGCTCCTCCCGCACCAAGCCCACCGACCCGGAGTACCTGCTGGCCCGAGACTTTTCGCGCACCATTGCCGACAAAGACTGGATGGTGGTCACCGGTGCCGGTCCAGGGATCATGGAAGCCGGGCATGAGGGGGCCGGGGGCGACAGGTCCTTCGGGGTCAACATCCTGCTCCCATTCGAGGCGTCGGCCAATCCGGTGATCGCCGGCGACCCCAAGCTGATCAACTTTAAGTACTTCTTCACACGCAAGCTGATGTTCATCAAGGAGTCCGATGCCTTCGTGCTGATGCCCGGTGGCTTCGGGACGTTGGACGAGGCGTTCGAGTTGCTCACGCTCATCCAGACCGGTAAGAGCGACCTGCACCCCATCGTCATGCTCGACGTGGCGGGCGGGACCTACTGGAAGTCGTTCGACCGCTATCTGAAGGAAGAGTTGCTTGCCCACGGCTACATCTCGGGGAGCGATCTAGCTCTGTTCAAGTACACCGACAACATCGCCGAGGCGGTTGAGGAGATAGAGCGCTTCTACCGCGTCTATCACTCTCAGCGCTACGTGAACGACCGGTTGGTGCTCCGCCTTACAGCCATGCCCTCTGCGCAGGATCTGGTCCGGCTGTCCGGGGAGTTCGCCGACATCTTGCAGGGTCCGATTGTTCCTACCGAGCCGTCTTCCGGTGAGATCCGGGACAACGACGTTTTGGAGTTGCCCCGGATAGCCCTCAACTTCAACCGGATCTACGCCGGGCGGCTGAGGCTGCTGGTCGACCGTTTGAACGAGCTCAAAAGCGTACCCTCTGGTGAAAAGTAGCCGCCCAGGGCAGGGTGGTGCCTGGTTCGGATAGCATGTCGGCCATGCGGAGACGTCTCTACGTTGGCATAGCGTTATTTTCCGCGCTCTGTTTGGTTCCCGCAGCCGCCGTTCAGGCAGCGCCCGCTCGGACCAATTACTCCGCTGAGATCGAACGCCTGAGCAATCAGATCTCGAACTTGGACGAGGACTACAACGATGCCCGGATCCAGCTCTCCACGGCCGACCGGCAGATCCGAGACCTCGAAGTGGCCAAGGCCGAGGCGGACCGCCGTCTGGCGGCCTTGCAGAAGAAGGCTTCGGCTCGGGCCGCTGCTGCCTACCGCACCGGGATGCCCGACATCTTGTTGGTGCTGTTCGGGTCGGGCAGCGTGGCCGACTTCGCAAAGCGCATGGGAATGGCCACCCGGATTGGAGACTGGGAATCGGGCATCATGACCGATCTAGAAATCGCCAACAGCCGCTCGCGGGACAGGCAGGCCGAGTTACAGGCCGAGCTGACCAAGGCACGAACTCTAGCCACGTCAATTGCTCAGAAGCGCTCGGCACTCAGCAAGCGCGCGGACGAACAAGAACGGCTTCTGGAGCGGCAGGAAAGCGCCGACGCCGCGGCGCGCCGGCGGGGGACGGCCGCCAGTACCCAAACGCGAGAATCGTCGATTGCGCCGCCGGCGTTGCCGGCAGCCGGCAATGTGCGCAACGTTTTGTCCGCGGCCTACTCCCAGATCGGCAAGCCTTATTCCTGGGGAGCCGGGGGCCCCGGGTCGTTCGACTGCTCCGGTTTCACAAGCTTTGCCTGGCGGGCGGCCGGCGTGTCCTTGCCGCACTCCTCCCGGGCGCAGTACGCGGCAACCAGGCGGGTCGGCCGGGCCGACCTGCAACCCGGAGATCTGGTTTTCTTCGGAAGTCCGATCCACCATGTGGGCATCTATGTCGGCAACAACAACATGATCGACTCCTCCACCTACGGAAAGCCAGTGGGTGTCCGCTCACTCAACCGGCGGGGCTATGTGGGTGCCGGCCGTCCCGGAGTTTGACCGTGAGGACCTTATGGGGGCGGCAACTGCCGGATTCTCCCTGGTAGGGCGGCGACGCCGGCGGGTCCGGGTCGGCGCCAGTCCGGGTGGTCGGGCCTGCCCGGCCACACAATTGGGCCGGGGCGAGCTTGACTGAGGATATGCCTGGTCCAAGGTTTGCTTTGGCGGTTTGCCGTTGAAGGTGGCGATCATCGGCGCCGGGGCTATGGCCGGGGCCCTCGCCATCAGCTTCGACCGCTCCGGGCACTCGGTGGATGTATGCGCCACCCGGTTCGACGGGGCGATCCTTGAGGCGATCCGCCGGGACCGGATGCACCCGACGTTGCACCACTTCATGCCCGAGGACATCGATTTTTGGGATGATCGCCACTGGGGAAGGGGATTTCGCCGGGCGGAGCTAGCAGTGCTGGCGGTCCCCTCGGTAGGTGTGCTGAACACGGTCACCAGCGCTTTGGAGTACCTCGGGCGCAACGCGGTTTGGGCGGTTGCCACCAAAGGTTGGGTGGCCGACAGCGGGCGTCCGATGTCCGAGTTTATAGAAGAAGTCAGTCCGAACCACCCGGTGGTCATGCTGGTGGGCCCTTCTTTGGCGCAGGAGATCGCCGCCGGCGTACCGACCGCGCTCATGTGCGCCAGCCGCAACATTCAGGCGGCAGGCCTGGTTGCAGGAGCCATTACTTCGCCCATGCTTAAGGGCTTCGTGTCCGACGACATCGTCGGCGTGGAGGTAGGGGCGGCTTTGAAGAACGTGCTGGCCATTGCCATTGGGATGTGCGACGGAATCGCCGAGCTCAAGGGCCGCTCGATGATCAACACCAAAGGTGCGGTCTTCTCCAGGGGCTTGATGGAGATGGGCCGGCTGGTGGTCGCGCTGGGTGGCCGGTATGAGACTGTGCTTGGCCTGTCAGGCGCCGGTGACCTGTTCCTGACTGCGCACAGCGGCCGCAACGGACGGTTCGGCCGCTTGGTGGGTGCCGGACTGGATCCGGTCCGGGCGTTCGAGCAGATGGGAACCACCGTTGAGGGGTTCGACAACACCCGGGAGGCGGTCATTTTGGCCAAGCGGAGCGGGCTCAGTCTGCCGGTAGTCGAGATGACCAATTCGGTGCTGTTCGAAGGCCGGGTGCCCGAGGAGGCGATACTGGACCTTGTCATGAGTCCCTTGGACGCCGGTGGATGAGCGTACCCGAACCTTCGTGAAGATCTGCGGCATGACCCGGGAGTCAGACGCTCAGGCGGCAGCGGCGGCGGGGGCCGATGCCATCGGCTTCGTTTTCGCCCCCGGTCCCCGCACGGTTACCGCCGCCCAGGCTGCGTCGATCAGCTCCGGGCTGGATAGGGCGGTACGGCGGGTGGGGGTCTTCGTCGATGCGCCGGTTGAGCAGGTGCTGGAGGTGGCGGACGAGGCAGGGCTGGACGCTGTTCAACTGCACGGCACTGAAGACGGCTCGATCGTCGCCCGGATCAGGCAACAGCGGCCTCTGCTGGCAATCTATAAGGCGGTCAGAGGTGCCCGGGCGGAGGATGTAGTGGCCGCCGCCGGGCTGGGCGTGGACGCGGTCCTGGTGGATCCGAAGGACCCTTACGCCCCGGCGGGGCGCTCGCAGCCGATCCCGATGCCGGCTTTGCTTTCACTTAGCTTCGCAAGGTTGATCGTGGCCGGTGGGCTGACTGCCGGAAACGTGGCCGAGGTAGTTGTGGTGGTGAGACCTTGGGGCTTGGACGTGTCGGGCGGAGTGGAGACGTCCCCCGGAGTCAAGGATCACCATGCTCTAGCCCGGTTCGTGGAGGCGGTACGTGAGGCCGAGGCTAAGGCTCCGGCAGCGCCGTGAACCTGCGCCGTCGTTTGACCCGGGCCGTGCAACGGGTCGGTAAGCCGACCGCCAACCGGGCGGTGATCGCCCTGCTGCGCCGGGGGGTCCCTTTTCCCGGAATAAACCGCAAGTCGATGGTGGTGCTCACCCACACCGGCCGGAAATCCGGTATCGAGAGGCATACGCCGACCGGCTACATACCGGTCGACGAGACGACGATCTGGGTAGTTTCCGAACACGGCAGACGCTCGGATTGGTATCGCAATGCCCGGGCAGCCGGTTCGCTGGGAGTTCTGCTCGACGGCCGTCAGCGGCGGGCAAGTGTTCGGCTGTTGGCCGGCGAAGACCCGGCGGCGGCCCTTCGACGCATCCCTAGCGGTCTGGTTGCGTTTTCTAACCGAGCATTGTGGTCCGAACCGGCGGTGGTTGAGATCCGGCTGCAGGTTTGAACGTCGGCCGCGAGCTGTTCGCCTAAGGGTTCTCTCAAGCCCTTATTGTGAACTGGTGACCATCGACTCCGAACCGGCCCTTCCTCACGGCGAACAGCAACAACCCTTCCTCGCCCCACGCAGGCGCCGGCTGGTCCGGGTGCTGGCGTTCGCCCTGGTTCCGGCGCTGTTCATCGGCTTCATCGGTTACACGCTGTTCTCCACGGCACCGTCGGGCGGCTTGGTCGGCTCCCCTATGCCGGAGTTCTCGCTCCCGCTGCTCGGCGAGAATAAGGACCTGACCCGCACCGACCTGGCCGGCCGGCCGGTGGTGGTCAACTTTTGGGCCTCCTGGTGCATCCCTTGCCGGGAGGAGGCCGCTGTGCTGGAGGCGGCTTGGAAGAAATACGCTGACCGGGGGGTCATGGTGCTGGGCGTGAACGTCCAGGACTCACAGGCCGACGCCCGGGCGTTCGTGGAGGAGTTCCAGCTCACCTATCCCACGGTACGCGATACCGATCTCACGTTGTGGACCAAGCTGGGGGTGCAGGGCCTGCCGGAGACCTTTTTTGTCGACCGTGAAGGCGTTTTCTTCGGCGTGGGGTCGGGCAGGCAGGTGGACCAAAGCGGTGCCACTAAGATCCTGGGTGCCATCGATGCTGCGTTGCTGGATAGCCAGATCCGTTTGATGCTCGGCGACGCCTGAATTTTTCAGGCTTCAGGCGATGCCCTCTGGCCGCGAAGCGACCAGAGGGCATCGCTCTCGCCGGGCGACGGGGCCAGGATGAGCCGGGATACCGCCCTTACCGGTGGGCCCTCGAGAAGTGCTCTCAGCAACTGACCCACCCGTTCACCGGTGCGACTCAGCTCGCCAATGCTCAACTGGAGAAGCTTGCCGACATGTGAGCAGCCGGCGTGGTTCGCAAGCGAGCGGGCATCCTGGTACGCCAGGAACCGGTAGCGCACCAGCCGATGGGCTACTGAGACCAAAGCAACATCGACTACCACAGTCTCACGCTGTTTGGCCACCGTCGCCGCTCTGGCTTCCTCGAGCAACCCGGCCACCGGGTCACAACTGCGCAGCCCGCATTTGCGGTCGAGCGAATCGGCCACCTGGGTCAGGCGTACCTTGAACCCCCGAGCTTGCGCTACCAGATCCATCAGGGCCCCGTCGACCTCGCAGGCACCGGCGCACGCCGCTAGTCTTGGAAGGCTTTTGGCAATCTGCTTCTCGGCCCCTCTGAGAATCCGAACCTGATGCACCAGGAGGTCTTCGAGCGATCTCAGTTTCACTTGCTCACCTCCTCATTTTGTCAGTCGAGGTAAACCACTCGCAACAGTTCGGTAGTGGCGGTGCACGTTGCCTGAGCAACCGCATGGACGTCCCGCACCGCTGCGAAGTCGATCCCCGAGCCGCTGAATCGTTGGGAGCAAAGAATCAACTCCGGCCGGAAGCGCCGGAGCGACACGTCCCGGACGGGGGCCGTCAGGGTCTTCTGACCTGAGGCTTTCGAGCCGGCTAAGGTCGTGCTGACCCCAGAAGCTGGCGAGGAATCTTCCGGAGTCCGCACGGTCTTCCGCTCGAAAGCCATGCCGCGGACGCTATCAACGGTTATTTAACAATGCCTTAGCAACCCGCGAACCGACGACGACAAGTCGGCGAACACTGCCTCACGAGCCCGGTTCCCCGAAGTGGTGCTTGGTGCAAAGAAGTCGCTAAGCAGCATAAGATGCTGGGCGTGTTAGCATCAAACATCATGACTCGGACCACAGTCGACATCAACCCGACGATCCTCAAAGAGTTGAAGGCTAGGGCCGCTCTTGAAAGGAAGAGCCTCGGGGAAGTGATCTCTGAGATTGCCGCCGTAGCTTTGGTGCGTGAGGAGCTTCCGCCGGCACGGCCCTTCGTTTGGAATGCCCGATCCATGCAGGCGCGCATCGACCTATCGGACTTAGACGTCGTTTACCGCACGCTGGGCGAAGCAGGGCAGTGAGCTACTGTGTCGATTCGAACGTGTTGCTCTACGCAACGGATCTGACCAGCCCGCACTACCCGCCCGCTGCCGAGAGCCTGAAGCGGCTGGCCCAAAAAACGGAGATCGTCTATCTGTTCTGGCCGGTATTGATGTCCTATCTGCGGGTTTCCACGCACCCTTCGATTTTCGCATCGCCGCTCTCCCCAGTGGAGGCTGCTGACAACATCAAGGCTCTGCTGGCTCTTCCTCACGTACGAAGTCCTGGTGAGGAGCCTGGATTTTGGGAAAGCTACTCGTCAGTGGTTGCAGGTCAGAGCGTTCGTGGAAATCTGGTTCCGGATGCCCACATCGTTGCTCTCATGCGCCAGCACGGTGTCGCGGTCATCTGGAGCGAAGACCGGGACTTTCGCCGGTTCGATGGCGTAACGGTCCTTACTCTGGCTGAGACCGGGCTGTAGGAGGGTCCGGCCGTGAGCGGCCGCCGGTCGGCGCAGCGTTGCCGATCCACATAGGCTCGGCACCCAACGGGAGCGTGTCGTGCCCCCGAGTTTGGTTGGTTAATCGGGGGGAGAGCATGATCAAACGGATGATGCGGCTGACCGGGATCGTCCGGTTGATGGACTTTAGGCAGGCCGGCAACCGCCTTGCTGCGCTGGGGTCAATGGCAGCTGCCGCAGCCGGTGGGCTGTTCGCCGTTCGGCATGGCGCCCCGCTCCCCGAAGCCGCCTTCCGGGGAATTGAGGCAGGGCTGGTGGTCTTCCTCGGTTGGGCGATCGCTCGGGAGATCGATCCAGACCACCCTGGCTCCGCCACTGTGGCGCTGCTGTTCTCGGGCTTGATCTTGTTTTCCGGCCGTCCGAACCTGGCTGGTTTGTTAGGGATTGCGCTGGCCGTCCGGATCCTATTGCGCTCCACCGGCAAGCCGCCCAAGGCGACCGACCTGCTTTTTTTGATCGGCCTGGCCGCCTACAGCGCCGGGGGGTCCTCAGGGGTGGCGGCCGGAGTGGCTCTGGCAATAAGCGTTTCGCTGAATACCCGGCTTCCCTTTCCCGCCCCCCGCTTCCAGGTGCTGCCCGGTGCGCTGATGGGAATCGCCACCATGGTGTCAGCGGTGCTTTCCGGCAGCCTCGCTGTTGGCTGGTCTGCTCCGGTTGCCTTCGAGTGGATCATTCTGGGTGCCTTCGCCGGGGCATGCCTGCTGCTTCGGGTGCCGGCCCCCGAATCTAGAGATGATTGCGCGCAAGCACAACTGCTTCGAGTCCGCCTGGCGTGGGCGACCCGGCTGGCGGCCGGCACCGGGTGGGCGGCGTTCGCTTTGGGCGGCGGGAAGGCGGTCCCGGAGTTGGCGTCGCTGTGGGCGGCGGTTATCGCAGTTGCGACTTACCGTCTGCGGCACCGACCCCCGGACCTGCCCGCCTTGTAAACTTTAAGACGGCAAACCTTGACACAGGAACCCCCGATCAAACAAACACTCGAGCGAGAACTCAAACTCCAGGCTCCTCCCGGCTTCGTACTGCCCCTGCTGAACGGGGAGCCGTTCACGCCACGGCGGTTCACCTCCACCTACTACGACACCCCCGAGCTGCTGCTTGCCTCCCAGGGGGTGACCCTGCGCCGGCGGGTGGAGAACCGCAAGGGCCTGTGGCAATTGAAGCTGCCGCGGGGCGCTGCCCGGTTGGAGATGGAGGAGGCTGGGGGAGCGGTCCAGCCCCCCGGATCGATCATGCTGCTGCTCACTGCGCCGTTACGGGGCGGCGAGCTGAGCGCGGTGGCCAGGATTCGCACTTTGCGTACCGGAGTGGTGGTCAAAGAGGGTGAGCGCAACGTCGCCGAGGTGGTGTTCGACGCCGCCCAGGTCCTGCAGGGCGGCCGGATCGCCAACCGGTTCAGCGAGATCGAGGTGGAACTGCTGGAGGGCGACGAGACCGATCTGCAGAACCTGGAGGCAGCGCTTCGGGATGCCGGTGCCTGGGTAGGGGAGCAGCGCCCGAAGGTCTTCCGGGCGCTCAACCTCAGCCCGTCCCGGCCGGCCGCCGAGCGCAAGCCGGTGTCCGAACTGGCACAACTCCAAGCCTCGATAGCGGAGCAGTTCCGTCAGATCGTCAACCACGATCCCGGCACCCGGATTGGCACCGAGGTGGAGGACCTTCACCAGCACCGGGTGGCGATTCGTAGGCTGCGCAGCCTGCTCTGGGCGGCGGGCGGCTTGTTGGAGCCGGAGTGGCGAGAGTTTCTACGGGGTGAGCTGGAGTGGATTGGTGATCAGATGAACCCGGTGCGGGATCTGGATGTGATGATTCCTTACTTGAGCGACGAGGTGGCCGCCCTGCCCGCCGACGAGGCGGCGGAGCTCAAACCGTTTCTAACCGGGCTGGAGGAGGAGCGCAGCGCCGGCCGGGCAGCGATGTTGGAGGCATTGCAAAGCGAGCGCTACTTGGCGCTGTTGCACACGCTGGAGGAGGCGACCCGGTCTCTTCGGGTGCGCCCCCAAGAGGCCACCTTCCGCGAGGGGGCGGTGAAGGCGTTTCGCCGGATGCGCCGGGCAGCCGACGCACTCGAGGGGCACGTCGACGACGAGGGCATGCACTACGTGCGCCGCCTGGCCAAGAAGTCGCGCTACTCTGCCGAGGTGGTCTCCAAGGGGGGAAGCAAGCCGGTGGATCGCTTTTTGATCGGGATGAAAGACCTTCAGGAGATTCTGGGCGATTTGCAGGACGCGGCGGTTGCCGAAGGGCGCATCCTCGGTTACCTGGCCACCGTCGAGAGTCCCAAGGCGGCGTTTGCTCTGGGCCGGCTGGCCGAACGGCAGGAGTTTAAGAAACAAAGGTGCCGGACACAGTTCCCCAAGGCATGGGACAAATCAAGACGCGTTGGGCGAAAAGTTTGGCTCTGCTAGATTTTTTGGAGCCGGTCCGGGCAGCTGGCGGAGTGGTATCGCAGATCGATCCTGACGGACCGAGCTTGGTGCTCGTCGTGCATCGTCCCCGCTACGACGACTGGAGCTTCCCCAAGGGCAAAACGGAGCCCGGCGAGACCGACGAGCAGTGCGCGCTCCGGGAGGTGGAAGAAGAGACCGGCTACGCCTGCAAGCTGGGCCGCGAACTTCCCGGAACGTCCTACGAAGATCGTCAGGGCCGCCCCAAGACCGTTCGCTACTGGGCGATGGTGCCGGTTGACGGAAAGTTCATCTCCAACTCCGAAGTAGACGAGGCGCGCTGGCTTAGGCTCGACGAAGCGCAGGCGATCCTTTCCTACGATCACGATCGGGAGCTCACCAGGAGTCTGATGATGCAAGAAGCCGAGCAGCACACCGTTCTGCTGGTGCGCCACGGGAGCGCCGGGAGCCGCAAGAAGTGGTCCAAAGATGACCGGCTGCGCCCGCTGGACCAAAAGGGCCGGCGCCAGGCGGCTGAGCTGATCGATAAGTTGGGCGGCTTCCCGGTCAGGCGAATACTGTCCAGCGGGTACCTGCGCTGCATGCAAACCGTCGAACCTCTGGGCAAGCACTTGGGTCTGGAGGTGGAACGGGCCGAAGAACTGGAGGAGGGGGCCAGCGCCGCTGGGGTCAGCCACCTGCTGGCGGCGCAGGATGGCCTGGTGGTGCTGTGCACCCATGGCGACGTGAGCCAAGAACTGCTGGGACCCGGTGTTGCCAATCAGAAGGGTAGCGTGTGGGTCTTGCGCACCACCGGCTCGGGAATTGAGCTGGTGAACTACCTTGACCCTTAGCCGGGGTCCATTCCCGGCCGGCGGGGTTTACTCTTTTTGGTTACGGTCCGGGCACGCGCCCGGCGCATCAACAGGTCCTGGCTCCCCACCCTGATCTTGCCCTTACCTCCGCCGATACGTTCCCAGGTTCCGTCAGAGCGCAATTCCCAGACGAACGCCCGGTCCGCCCAGCAGATATCCAGCACGGTGGCCAGTTCCTGCCTGATCTTGCCGTCTTCCACCGGGACCACCACCTCGATGCGCTGGTCCAGGTTGCGCTGCATCAGGTCGGCGCTGCCCAGGTAAAAGCTTGAGCGGTCCCCCGCCTGGAAGTTGTAAACCCGGCTATGTTCCAGGAAGCGGCCGAGGATGCTGCGCACGGTGATGTTTTCGCTCACCCCGGGTACACCCGGAACCAGCGCACAGATCCCCCGGCAAACAATTTGAATCTGCGCTCCCTCCTGCGACGCCCGGTAGAGCTCCTCGATGACCTCCGGATCCACCAACGCGTTCATCTTCAGCCGGATCCGTGCCTCCTGCCCTTCGGCGGCAGCCTTGCCTACTAGTTTTATCTGCTCCTTCATCGCCGCCTTCAGTCCGAACGGAGCAACCAAGATCTTGCGGAAGGCAGAAGGCTTGCTGAAGCCGGTCATGTAATTGAACAGCTCTGAGATGTCGGCGGCTATGTCCGGATCGGCCGTGAACAGGCCGAAGTCCTCGTAGAGGCGGGCGGTGCGTGAGTGGTAATTGCCGGTGCCGATGTGAACGTATCGCTGCAGTACATCGTCCTCCCGGCGAACCACCAAGATGGTCTTGGCGTGGATCTTCAGGTTCGGGAAGCCGTGGACAACATGCACCCCTGCCCGCTCCAGCCGCTTGGCCCACTCAATGTTGTGCTCCTCGTCGAACCGGGCCTTGAGTTCCACCAAGCAGACGCTCTGCTTACCCTCCTCGGCGGCCCGGATGAGGGCGGGCACCAGCGGGGTGTCCTCGCTGGTGCGGTAGACAGTGGTCTTGATGCCGATGGTGCCCGGATCCCGGGAGGCTCCCTTAACGAACGCTTCCACGCTAGTGGAAAACGAGTCGTAGGGGTGATGCACCAGGATGTCGGCCCGGCGAATCTGGGCGAAAAGTGCCGCCGGGGAGCTCACCCGCTGCCGGGGTTGGGTCACCGGCACCCAGGGCTTGAATTTGAGCGCGGGCCGGTCCAAGTCGGCTACCTGGGACAGGTCGGCCAGGTCCAGCAGCCCGTTAACCGGGTAGACCTGGTCTGCGGCAACATCCATGGCCTCGCGCAGCCGGTCGAGCATGGCTTGGGAGACGTTGTCCGACACTTCCAGCCGGACGACGTCGCCAAAGCGCCGCCGGTTGAGTTGAAGCTCGACTGCCTCCAGAAGGTCGGCCGCCTCATCCGAAACTTCCAAATCGGCGTCCCGGGAGACTCGAAACACCACTTTTTCCACGATGTCCACGCCCGGGAACAAAAACTTCAGGAAATGCCCGATGACCTCCTCCAGCGGCACCATGATCTTTTCCGACCCCACCGTGACGAAGCGGGGAAACCCCTCGGGAACCTTCACCCGAGCGAAGCGTTCCTCGCCGCTGGAGGGGTCCCGCACGAACAGGCCCAGACTTAGCGACAGGCCGGAGATATAGGGGAACGGCTGCCCGGGTCCCACGGCGAGCGGCGTGAGTACCGGGTAGATGTTGCGCTGGAACCTCTCCTCAAGGTCGGCGACCTCCCCCTCGGAGCAGTCGCAGACCTTACCTATGCGCACTCCCGCCTTTGCCAGCCGGGGTTGGAGGTCGGTTTGCCACAGCGCCGACTGCTCCTTCAGGGACCCGAGCACCCGTTCCCGGATGGCCACCAGGGTCTGATGGGCAGTCACGCCGTCCATCGAGACAAGCGAGGGCCCGGAGTCGGCCCGCTCCAGCAGTCCGGACACCCGGACCATGAAAAACTCGTCGAGATTGTTGGAGTAAATCGAGCAAAAGCGCACCCGCTCTAGCAGCGGGACATCCTGATCGGCAGCGATTTGAAGCACCCGGTCGTTGAAGTCGAGCCAGGACAGCTCCCGGTTTATCAGCCGTCGCGAGGATTCGCAGGAGGCGATAGAGCCGTTATTCCCGTTTGCGCCCGGCTGTGCTGCGGGCTGTTCCGGCCTGTGCGTGGCGACCACCCTCAATGATTCGGCGGATTCGGCGGACTGCTCGGCTAGTTCGGCCACCGGGTGTGCGCGCCCGGGTGGCCCGCCCATCATATCGAAGCAGGCCGAAGCTCACCGCCGGTTAACGCTCAATTCATCCACCGGACGCACTGCCCGGACGAATGCCGATCCGGCGTGGGGGTGGACCCGGCTGGTGTAGCTCACCTCCACCCCGGCAAGGCCGGCCTCGCTCAGCAGGCGCCGGTAATCCTGCTCGGTCAGAGCTCCGGCGATGCAGCCGGTCCACAGCTGCATGTCTTGCCTGGTTGCGTCGTCTATGTCCGGGTCGGCGACCACGTCGGACACTGCCAGGCGGCCGCCCGGCTTCAGGACCCTGGCGACTTCGCCCAGGACCCGAGCCTTGTCGGTGGACAGGTTGATCACGCAGTTGGAGATGACCACGTCCACACTGGCATCGGGTAGCGGGATCTGCTCGATGTGGCCCTTGAGGAACTCCACGTTGCTAATCCCCGACTCGGCGGCATTTCGCCGGGCCAGGTCGAGCATTTCGCCGGTCATGTCCAGGCCGATTGCCCGACCCCCGGGAGCCACCCGCCGGGCGGACAGCAGCACGTCGATGCCGCCGCCCGACCCCAAATCCAGCACCACCTCCCCCGGCTGGAGCTCGGCTAGGGCGGTGGGATTTCCGCATCCCAGCGAGGCGTTGATGGCCTCGGCGGGCAGGAAACTCAGATCGGCGCCCTGGTAACCGGAGGTGCCGAAGCAGGTCTCGCCCTCCGAACAGCACGAAACGCTCGAAGTCGATGCCAGCACCGCCAGTTCGGCGTAGCGCTTTTTGACCTCCAGCTGGATCATCTGCGATTCGGTCATATCTGCTGCCTTTGCTGGTGCCTTTGCTGATGCCTTTGCTGCCAGGCGGGCGATCAGGTCCTGCACCCGCGCGTCGATTTCGTCTCGAATCCTTCTGACGCTCGAAACGTCTTGGCCGGCCGGGTCTTCCAGCTGCCAGTCCTCGTAGCTCTTGCCGGGGTAGACGGGGCAGGCGTCGCCGCAGCCCATGGTGATCACCACGTCGGCTTCGCGCACCGCCCCGTCGGTCACCTTTTTCGGGAAGGCATGCGATACGTCAATTCCGAGTTCTGCCATCACTACCGGCACCGCCGGGTTGATCGACTCGCCCGGGGCGCTTCCTCCCGAGCGTACCTCTATAGCTCCGCCGGAGCGGTGGGTCAGCAGCGCCGCGGCGATCTGGGATCGGCCGGCATTGTGTACGCAGACGAACAGCACCACCGGTGCGGTCATATCGACTCCTTGGTAGAGGGGTACAAAGCGCGGATCGCCGCCACAGCCAGCGCCAGCCCGGCCAGCTGAGCGGCCAGGAACGCCGGTGCCGATGCCGGGCTGATCCCGGCGAACGTGTCGGAAAGGGTTCGGGCCAGCGTGACCGCCGGGTTGGCGAAGCTGGAAGATGCGGTAAAGAAGTAGGCGCCGCCGATGTATGCGCCCACTGCATAAGGTGCGGCGTCGGCCCGCCCGGAGCGCACCACCCCGAAGATCACCACAAGCAGTCCGAGCGTGGCCACCACCTCGGCCAGGGCATTGGCCGGCGTGGAGCGAACGGTTGTGGCGATGGACACCGCCGGTTCGGCGAACATCAGGTTGGCCACGACTGCCCCGAGCGCTCCCCCGGCGATCTGGCATGGGATGTAGGTAAGGACGTCTGCGGAACTCGGCCCGGCGAACAGCCGGACTGCCAGGGTCACCACCGGATTGAAGTGGGCGCCGGAAACCGGCCCCAGGGCCAGGATCAGCGCGACCAGCGCCCCCGCGGTGGCGGCGGAGTTCTCCAGCAGTTGCAGGCCGACGTCGCCGGGCGACAGCCGGGAGGCGGCGATCCCAGAACCGATCACCGCTGCAACCAAGAACCCGGTGCCCAGGAACTCCGCCAGGCACCTGCTGCGCAAGCTGTTCACCCTTGCCCCCTGAACAAATTGATACTTATCGATACAGCCAGGAGACATTGTTGCCAGAAGGATCGATCGCTGTCAAGATCGTGCCATGGTCGACCTTCCTTTCTCCGGCGACGGCGATTGTTGCCAGTCGATAGTCGAAGGACCGTTGGGTGAAGCCGAGGCAGCACAGCTGGCCCGGGGTTTTGCCGCACTGTCCGACCCCTCCCGCCTGCGCCTGCTCAGCCTGATCGCATCGCAACCGGAAGGCGAGGTGTGCGCCTGCGCACTGGTCGAGCCGCTGGGACGGTCCCAGCCCACCGTTAGCCACCATCTCAAGGTCCTGTACGAAGCAGGGCTGGTCCAGCGTGAGCGCAGGGGTAGCTGGATCTGGTACCGGGCGTCGCCTGATCGCCTGGAGGCGTTGCGAGAGGCGCTGGGTGGCCGTTATGCATTCACTCCGGCACGTGAGTAATGAACCGGCGCACAGCATCCTGGTAGTCGAGGACGACGCTTCCCTGAGCGATGCACTCCGCTACCACCTGGAGCGGGAAGGCTTTCGAATCGAGGTGGCGCCCGACGGCCGCCTGGCGCTCGAGCGCTTCCGAGCGGCAACGCCCGATCTGGTGCTGCTGGACCTGATGATCCCGGGCATCGCCGGGCTTGACCTGTGCCGGCTGATCCGGGCGGAGTCTCAGGTGCCGGTGCTGATACTGACCGCCAAGGGTTCGGAGTCGGACAAAGTGGTGAGCCTGGAGTTGGGTGCCGACGACCATATGACCAAGCCGTTTTCTATGCGGGAGTTGACTGCCCGGGTGAGGGCGCACCTGCGCCGGGCAGGGATGGCCGGGGAGCCGCAAACCAGTCCGATCCTGACCGCCGGCCCCCTGGCTATCGACCCGGACCGTCACATCGTCAAGGTCCGGGGCGAGGAGGTGGCGATGACCCCGAAAGAGTTCCTCATCCTCGAGCTGATGGTCGAGCGCAAAGGCCGGCTGCTGACCAGAGATTTTCTGATCGACGAAGTGTGGGGTCCCGAGTTCACTGGGGTGACCACCACGCTGGACGTCCACATCCGCCGGCTGCGGGAAAAGATCGAGCAGGATCCCAAGGTTCCGGTGCACATCTGCACCGTGCGCGGCTTGGGATACAAGTTCCAGGAGTAGCCGATGGTCAAAAGAGGCATTTCGGGGAAGGGCCGGGGCGGAGCGCCGCCGCTTCCCCGTCAGCGTGGGGCGCTGCGCGTAGTCCAGCTGACCTTGGCGGCGCTGGCCGTCTTCGGATTCATCCTGGCCTACGATTCATGGCTTGAGTCGACCGACCTGGCCGAGACCGCCGTGCTCACAGTGGCCGCCGCCACCGCTGCAGGCTGGGCGCTGTGGATGGGCATCCGAACGGTTCGGGGCCCGCAGCCGCCCTCGCTCGACTGAACCCAAAAAGAATCACACGTTCCGGAAGGCAACGAGGTCGGAATCTATGAGCGGTAGCGCTCCACCAGGTCGGCTGCCAGTTGTACGCTGTCCCGGGCATTCGGCAGCTTGCTCAGATGCTCCAGGTCGGTAAACCGGTCGATGTCCAGATTCAATGAATCCAGCTCGATGAGCGCGCAGCTGAGCCCCCGTTCCTGCGCTGCTCTTCGGTGAGCGCGGGCACTGCCCGGTCCGAACGCAGTGGGTAGGCAGTCGGGGGGCCTGCGGAGTAGGGCATTGGTTCCGCCGTCGCTCGAAGAAGCGATGACCACGTTGTGGGGACTGGAGAAGAGGGAGGCCACGTCGTCTGGACCCACCATCGGGACGTCGGCGGGCAGGATCAACAGCGTATTTATGCCCAGATCCACCGCTGTGCGGGTGCCGGCCGCCAGTGCGTTATTCAGCCCGCCGCCCGGGTCTGCCACCAGCCGGCAGCCGAAGGCCAGGCCCACAGCCTCGGCGTCGGGATCGCTGGTCACTACCAGTTTGACCGGCCATTTTTCGGTGGCTCGGAGCACATCGGCGAGCATCGCCAGCCCCAGGCGCCGCCGGTCGGTAGGCAGCAGGTTCTGCGAAAGCCGGAGTTTGGCCCGGTCCAGACTCTTCACGGGGATCAGCACTGCTTCCTCGGCACAAGGTGCGGCCGTAGCCTTGGCCGGGGTTGGACGGCGCTCCATCGGCGCAGCTTATACTCTTGCCCAATGGCGGATGCTCATGGCGACCCCGGCACCAAACGCAAGCATTGGAACGCCGGACCTGAACGTAAACACTGGAAACACCTTTACGAAGAGATAGTTTCGACCGAGATCTGTGTCGGCTGCTCTGCGTGCGTTGTTGCCTGCCCGCACGATGTGATCAACATGCAGGACTTTCGCCCCCTGCACATCAAGGAGTCCGGAGCAGACCTCCCACCGCCCGAGGAACAGGGCCCCGAGTACTGCGTCCACGGAGAGAAGACCTGCTCGTTGTGCGCCATGGCTTGCCTGCGGCTGGAGCCGGCGGTGGACGCCATAGAGCAGCTTCTCTACGGCCGCCGGCGCAAGCACCCCAGCGAACCTTGGGGGGTGACCCGGCAGATCTGGCTGGGCCGCACCACCGACCCGCAGATCCGGGAGCGAGGTCAAGACGGAGGAGTGGTGACATCGATCATCTCGTGGATGCTGGAAAACGGGG
This sequence comes from Actinomycetota bacterium, assembly GCA_052389675.1. Classification (GTDB taxonomy): domain Bacteria; phylum Actinomycetota; class CADDZG01; order JAHWKV01; family JAHWKV01; genus JBBDRH01. The sequence goes on along the minus strand of JBQTHR010000021.1, from coordinate 75,470 downwards.
AAATCGATGGTGCGTGCACCGCCCGTCCCCGGGCTGACGTCCCCTGGCTTGACGAGCCGTTTCTGGCCACTACCAAGCAGGACCTGCTGCAGTGCGCCGGATCCCGCTACACCTACAGTTCCAACCCGCTGGCGCTCAAGACCGCAGCCCAGAAAAAGCTCAAGAACGTGGCGATGATCGGAGTGTCTTGCGAGTCGACCGCGATACGGGAGATGAGTGCCGAGGGAATCAAACGATGGAGCAAGATGGTCAAATTTGTCGCCGGGCTGATGTGCAACGAGACTTTCAAGTACGACGAGTTCATCAATACCGTAGTGATCGGCCGTTACGGCATCGACCTGGACAAGGTGATCAAGATCAATGTAAAGGGCGACGTGGTGGTGAGCTTGAACGACGGCTCCCCGGATGTGCGCATCCCGCTCAAGGAGTGCCAGGTCTTCGCCAACGATTGGTGCCACCATTGTCCGGATTTCGCCGCCGAACATGCCGACATCTCCTTTGGGGGAATCGGCGAGGCCGGCTGGACCATGTGCGTCATCCGCTCCGAGTACGGCCAGGACGTGTGGGACCGAGCGGTGGCCGCCGGGATCATCGAGACCAAGGCCTCCTCCGAGGACCCGGGCGGCATGCGCCTGCTGGATGTGCTGGCGAAAAAGCAGCGTCGCCGGGTGGGACCGTTCGAGTCCCACGCCTCCACCCGCTGGCCGGTCCAGGAGGTGCTCGACCGAATGAAGGTTGAGTTTATTGAGGAGCAACTGGAACCCGAGCTCTACGCCGCAAAGCAGGCCGAAAGAGCCCAAAAGGCGGCCGCGAAAAAAGCCAAGGAACCTGCAGTCGTCAAGTAGCCCCGTGAAGCTGCGGGTTGCCCTGCTGTTCGGCGGGCGCTCGGCGGAGCACGAGGTCTCCTGCGTATCGGCAGCCCATGTGGCCGCCGCCCTGGACCCCAACCGCTACGAGGTCGTCCCGATTGCAATCACCCGCACCGGCGACTGGGTGCTGCCCGAGGGGTTTTCCCGGGCGGAGGGCCCTTTGATCTCGATCTTCGGCCCGTTCGGCCGCCCCGCTGCCGGCGCGGAGCCCGCTGATCCGGGCCGGTTTGACGTGGTCTTCCCGGTCCTGCACGGTCCCTACGGCGAAGACGGCACCGTCCAGGGCCTGCTTGAGCTTGCCGGAGTTGCCTATGTGGGCTCGGGGGTCCTGGGATCGGCGGTGGGGATGGACAAGGCGATGATGAAGCTAGCCTTCACTGCTGCCGGCATCTTGTCGCCCAAATATTTAGTCGTGCGCCGGATGGACTGGGAGTCGGGGCGGCAGGAGCAATTGGAGCGGGCGGCTTCGCTTGGCTTCCCCTCGTTTAGCAAGCCGGCAAACCTGGGGTCCTCCGTGGGAATCTCGAAGTGCTCCGACGATCAGGAGTTGGCCGCCGGGATAGATCAGGCGTTCGAGTATGACGAAAAAATGCTGGTGGAACAGGGCATAATCGGCCGGGAAATCGAGTGTGCGGTGTTGGGAAACCACCATCCCGAGGCCAGCGTGTGTGGCGAGGTAGTACCCGGGCGCCAGTTCTACGACTATCAGGCGAAGTACCTGGATCCGGCGTCCAAGACCATCGTGCCCGCCTACTTGCCACAGGAAGCGTCCGACCAGATCCGCTCGGAGGCGGTAAGGGCGTTCCGGGCAGTGGGTGCCGCGGGCCTTGCCCGAGTGGACTTCTTTTACACCAGTTCCGGCGAGGTTCTGATCAACGAGATCAACACCATGCCCGGCTTCACCGAAATCTCAATGTTCCCAAAGCTTTGGGCCGCCTCCGGCCTGGGCTATCCGGCCCTGATAGACCGCCTGATCCAGCTGGCGCTTGAGCGCCACCGCTCGCGACCCTGAGGCTACTGCGCGCTCACCAGTTTCTTGGCACCGGCAAGCCGCCCGAACTCCTGGATCCCGAGTGCCGAGCGATCCGTACCGCCCGATATCTTGCCCATCAGGCGTTCCGCCTGGTCCTTGGTAATCCCGCTCACCTGTAGAGTTGTCTCGCCGTCGGCGGTGATGATGACCACGTCGCCGTACGGCACCTCCATGTAGCGGTAGACCCCGCCCGGGTGCTCGGTCAGGTCGAAGACAAGCCCGCCGCGGCGGGTGACCTCTCGGCGCTTCCACCAGTCGACCACGAACCGGCCCACGGCGATCTCCACGCCGTCGAAGACCACCGCGCTGGTGGTCTCAGCGAGTTCGCGGCTGCCGGCTTCGTCGCCGTTGCCGTTGTCCACCGATCTAATTTTGAGGCCGAATCTGACCGCGGCGATTCCCACCGCTTGTACGTCCTCGATATCTTGCAGTTCGACTCGCAGAGTTACATCCGGCATTGCTCGTCCTCCTCACATCCGGGCGCGACAAATAGACGCCGAGAACCTCACAGGGATTGGTTTGATCCAACTGATCTAATTGTCGCAGGGTCCCGTTTTTACGGAACCCTGCGAACGATCGGTCCGGGGGCTGGCGCCCCCGGATCCTCGGACTAGAGGTGGACTACCGGGCAGGTCAGGGTCCGGGTGATGCCTTCCACCGCTTGGATCTTGGCCACCACCAGCTTGCCCAAGTCGTCCACCGAGGCGGCCTCCGCCTGGACGATAACGTCGTAAGGACCGGTGACATCGTCGGCGGCGTTTACGCCGGAGATCGTCGAGACCTCATGCACTACCCGGGCCGCCTTGCCCACCTCGGTCTGGATTAGAATGTACGCTTGCACCGTCACGCAGACTCCCTCCCGTTTCTGGTGGGCTAATCCTAGCCTGGGGCCGCAGGTGGAGGCGAAACCGCCTCCCTCAGCGGTCCGGCCACGTTCCGGGCGAGACGTAACCAACCGTTCACGGAACCGTCGGGGAGCCGGACGCTAGGATAACCCGTAAGCACTTCCTCTCAAGGAGCCTTTAAATCCCATGACCGACACCTCCACCAAACTGACCGACAACTCCGCTCTGCTGGAGTGGGTGGCCGACATTGCTGCCCTGACCACTCCCGAGCGCGTCCACTGGTGTGACGGCTCCGCCGAGGAGTATGACCGGCTGTGCCAGTTGCTGGTGGACGCCGGCACATTTACCAAGCTCTCCGACGCCAAACGGCCCAACAGCTACTGGGCCGCCTCAGACCCGGGCGATGTCGCCCGGGTGGAGGACCGTACCTTCATTTGCTCTGCCGAAGAAGGGGACGCCGGCCCGACCAACAATTGGCGCCGACCGGACGAGATGCGCAAAACCATGATCGATTTGTACAAGGGCTCGATGAAGGGCCGGACCATGTACGTGGTCCCGTTCTCCATGGGGCCGTTGGGCTCGCGCATAGCTCACATTGGCGTGGAGTGCACCGACTCTGCCTACGTGGCGGTCAGCATGCGCATCATGACCCGCATGGGCAAAGCAGCGCTGGATGTGCTGGGTGCGGACGGGGAATTTGTCCCCTGCCTGCACTCGCTGGGAGCCCCGCTGGCCGCCGGTCAGCCGGACTCCACCTGGCCGTGCAACCCGGACAACAAGTACATCGTCCACTTTCCGCAGACCAAGGAGATCTGGTCCTACGGTTCTGGCTACGGCGGTAATGCCTTGCTGGGCAAGAAGTGCTTCGCGCTGCGCATCGCCTCGATCATGGCCCGGGAGGACGGCTGGCTGGCCGAGCACATGCTCATCGTCAAGGTCACCTCGCCCGAGGACGAGGTGTACTACGTGACCGGGGCTTTCCCGTCGGCATGCGGCAAGACCAACCTGGCCATGCTGGTGCCCACCTTGCCCGGCTGGAAGTTGGAGACTTTGGGCGACGATATCTGCTGGATGAAGTTCGGCGAGGACGGCCGGCTCTACGCAATCAACCCCGAGGCAGGGTTCTTTGGCGTTGCCCCGGGGACTTCCGACCAGACCAACTTCAACGCCATGCGGACGCTGGAGAGTAACTGCCTTTTCACCAACACCGGCCTGACCGACGACGGCGACGTGTGGTGGGAGGGCATGACCAAGGACAAGCCCGCCCACCTCACCGACTGGAAGCGCAAAGACTGGACTCCCGATGGCGACGTGGCGGCCGCCCACCCGAATGCCCGGTTTACCGCCCCTGCGGCGCAGTGTCCGGTCATAGCCGACGAGTGGCAGGACCCGGCCGGGGTGCCGATCTCCGCGATGCTGTTCGGTGGCCGCCGGGCAACCACCGTGCCGTTGGTCACCGAAGCCTACGACTGGGAGCACGGAGTGTTCCTGGGATCGATCATGGCCTCGGAGACCACCGCCGCTCAGGCGGGGGCGGTCGGCAACGTGCGCCGCGATCCGTTCGCCATGCTGCCGTTCTGTGGCTACAACATGGCCGATTACCTGGATCACTGGCTGAAGATCGGCGCCTCTGCGGACCCCTCCAAGCTACCCCGAATCTACCTGGTCAACTGGTTCCGCAAGGACGCCGAAGGGCGTTTTTTGTGGCCGGGCTTCGGCGACAATAGCCGGGTTATCGCCTGGATCTGCGAACGGCTGGCCGGTTGGGCCGAGGCGGACAAGACTGCGATCGGCCGGGTTCCGCCGCCCGGGGCGCTCAACACCAGCGGTCTGGACATTGCGGAAGTGGATATGGAAACCCTGCTGTCGGTCGACCCGCAGGAGTGGCGTTCGGAGGCTGCGTCAATCCGGGAGCATTTCACCAAGATGGGCGATCGGCTACCCGAGGCGTTGCGGGACCAGTTGGCCGAACTGGAGAGGCGACTGGCCTGACCGGTGGTGGTGGCTCCGGCTCGGCCGTTCCGGGGCAGCCTACGGTTCGAACTTGTAGCCCAAGCCCCTGATAGTCATGAGGTGGCGGGGGCGGTGGGGGTCCTGTTCGATGCGCGAGCGCAGTCGCTTGACGTGCACGTCAAGCGTGCGGGTGTCCCCGAAGTAGTCGTTGCCCCAGATCTTGGAGATAAGCAAATCGCGGGTGAGGAGTTTGCCCGATCTAGCTAGAAATAGTTCCAGCAGGGCGAACTCCTTGGGCGGCAAGGTAACCTCTTCGCCCCTGATCCATACGCCGTGGCTGGCCGGGTCCATCTCCACCGGCCCGGCCTTCAGGCTGGCGGGGGCGCTGACTGAGCGGAGCATGCTGGAGCGGCGCAGGTGGGCCCTGACCCGGGAGATAAGTTCTTGCATGGAGAAAGGTTTGGTGACGTAATCGTCCGCCCCCATCTCCAGGCTGACCACCTTGTCCGATTCGGAGTCCTTGGCCGTGAGCATGACAATCGGGACGATTGAATTGGCCCGGATCATCCGGCACAGATCCAGCCCTGAGATGCCCGGCAGCATCAGATCGAGCAGGACCAGCGCCGGTTCGGCGACCCGCAAGTGCTCCAGCACCTGCTGGCCGTCCAGCGCCACCAGCACCTCGTAGCCCTCCCGTTCCAGGCTGTACTTGACGGCTTCGGCCAAGACCAATTCGTCTTCGACCACCAAGATCGGCCCGGCTTCCGTGCGAACTGAAGTCTTCATCATGCTTGCAAGCTAGTTGACCAACATGACCCGCACTTTTCGCAAGTGCGAAGAAGAGATGAACGCCGTCTTACGGCAAGGTGACGGAACCCATGTTAACCCAACGTTCATCTAAGCGATCTGGGCGTCACAAGGGGCGGTTGAGTATGCTTTCGATAAGCGTTTGCGCCAGATTTTTGTGGTTTCTCTGGATTGGACGCGCGCTGCGAAGTATCGTAAAGCGCCAGCTGCTGGACACATAAATGACGGCTTACTGAGCCACTTAGGAGGACAACAGATGTTTCTCGACAACTGGGCGCGAGCCTGATGTGCGGACCGGCGCGCAGGACCGCGTCGCTTGGGGCCGCATTCTTATTGATCATGGCAATCGCCCTGCCGGCTGCCGGGCAGGTGACAACCACCACAACCACCCCTTCAACCACCACAACCACGGCGGCAGCGACAACTACCACGGCGGCAGCTACCACGACAACTGTGGCTACCTCAACTCTGGTACTCGGCGCTCTGACGGCCGATATCCGGGGCAGCATCCGGGGCTCGGTACTCATTCCCGGCAGCGCACCCGCAGGTACCTACGATCTGTTCGCCACCGGTCCCGGTGCGGTGAGCATCGGAGTCCTGCTAGCGACGCCGGCGACCGTAGATGCCGGCCAGTTGATAAACATCGCTGCAGACCTTTTCCTGGCTGGATCCAACGTAGTTATCACCATGGTGCCTGTGGGCACCACAACCACGGCAGCAGCCACCACAACCACGGCAGCAGCCACCACAACGACCACGGCAGCAGCCACCACCACCACGGCAGCAGCCACCACAACCACGGCAGCAGCCACCACCACGACCAGGCCGGCTACCACCACCACGGCGGCATCCACAACCACCACGACCAGGATGGCCAGCGCAGCCCGGGAATCCGAGTTCCGGTTGGCCCAGATCGAGGTGGGCACCCGGATCCTTAAGACCCAAATAGTGGTACGCAGCGTTGCCGCGGCTGCGCCCGGGACTGCCGCAACCCCGACTCCGGGGGCGGCAACGCCGGTGATGTCCCGGACCGGCGGCAGTGAGCAGATGGCTGCGTTGGCTGTAGGAGCGCTGCTGCTCATCGTCGGAGCAGCTCTCAGGCGGAGGCCGGACGAAGGTTAAGACGCTAATTGGTCGGACGGGGCGGTCTCCGGACCGCCCTGCCGTCCGCTCGTAAGCGCGGTAGTCTTTTGTCTCCGGCAACCCCAGGAGTTGTGCCCTTGGTGAAGTCTTGAGCTTGGTAGCCTCCCCGCCGGAGGGTGCTTACGACAAGTACCTGAGCGCCCGTTCGGCCTTGGTATTCCTACTCCAACAAGCCGCCGAGGCCGGAATTCTCGACGCCTCACCCACCCCCCGGAGCGCCGCCGATATGGCGCAAGCCGCTGACGCCGATCCCAGCCGGGTCGCCATCTTGTGCGCCACGCTCGCTTCTTATGGGATCCTGGAGCAGAGCGGACAAAAGTTTGCGGTGTCCGATCGGTTCCGCGAACTTGTACCGGCGCAGGCGATACCCACGCTGGCGAAAGTGCTGGGATCCGAAGGGGCCAGGCTCGGGGCTGAGATGTCCGGTGGGAGTGCCCGGTCGCAAACTGACGCCGAGCTTGAAATGCTGATGGGCGAGTTCCGGGCAATCGCTTACGGATCGAAGATGGGGGAGTGGCTCAGCGGCCCGCTAGAACCGGGCGCCCTGCCGCCTTTGGAAGAGTTGTTCGTGCGACACTCCAACTCCTACAGTGGGGTGGCCGAAGCGGTTTTGGCGGGACCCGGCGTGCTCGCTCCGGCACCGGCTACCGGAGCAACCGTGGTGCCGGCCTCTGCGTCCCTACAGCTCTTCGTCCAGTGTCCGCCAACCGATGGTAGGGCGACCGAGATCAAGACGGTCGTCCGCGACCCGGCTGTTTGGGCCCCGGTTCGGCAGGCTGCCGTCCCGACCGTGTCGGCGGCGGCTCTGGTATCGGCGTTCGCCAGAACCTGGCCGCTCGGCCCGCTCGGATTCGGGGTCAGGGTAGAGGGGGCAACCCGGGCACTTCGGAGCAGGTCTCACAACCGCGACACCAGGGTAATCCAGGCGCAGCCAATCCGGTCACCGAAGACCCGCGGGCTTCGCTACCGGATCGGGACCGGGCTCTGGGTGGTGGCCGCCCTCTGCCTGTTGTGGGCGGTTTGGGATCTGTGGGGTACCGGCATCGGCCAGGCCAGGGCTCAAGAACAGCTCAAGGCGGAGTTCGCCAGCGCGTTGGCCGCCGCACCGGCGAGTGATCCGGAAGTTCCCAGCAGCGTGCCGGGAGATGCTCCTGCTCCCGTCTCCTTTCGCGACGCCTCGCCCAAGCCGGTGGTCGGCTCGTCGGTGGCGCTGATGAAGATTCCAGCAATTGATCTGGAGGAGATAATCCTGGAAGGCACTGCGGTCAAGGATCTGCGCCGGGGGCCGGGACGCTACATCGGAACCTCCTACCCGGGACAGGCTGGGAATGCTGCCATCGCCGGGCACCGAACCACCTACGGAGCGCCGTTCTTCAAGATCGGAAAGCTGAAACCCGGCGACAGTATCGAAGTGACTACCATCAACGGCAAGTTTGTCTACCAGGTGGACAGGCTCTACCGGGTTGAACCGGACGATAACAGTCCTCTGGAGCCGAGCACCGACAACCTGTTGACCTTAACCACCTGCGATCCTCCATTCAGCGCAGCCAAAAGGTTGATCGTGGTGGCCAAGTTGCAAGGGAAGCCTTCTGTTGTGCCACCTGAGTCGGTTGCGCCGCAGTCGGTGCCGGTTGAGTCTGTGGCACCCGCACCCGCTCCATTGGAGAGCGTCGCACCCGGGCTGGATTTAAGGGCCTTCCAGCAGGGCTCTACCCCCACCCAACCGGAGCCCTCCCCGGCCGCGTCGCCCTCCCCAGTGGCGGCGGAGTTGACCACGCCGGCCACCGAGCCGCCGACCACAACAACATTTCCGCCGGCCACCCAACCCCCCACCACCCAGCCGGTCTTTGTGCCGGCCCCAACTCAGGCCCCGGCTACGGAGCCTCCGCAAACCCAACCTGCGCAAACGCAGCCGCCCCAGACCCAAGCCCCGCAGACGGAACCGTCGCAAACGCAGCCACCCACGGCACCGCCGGTGCTCGGGGAGTGCAGCGACGGGATCGACAACGACAACGACGGCAAGATCGACCTCGAGGACAAGGCGAGCTGCCACGGAGACCCGTCGAGCGACGAATAAGTCCACCCCCGGGCCCCCGCGGGATAGGCTTTGCCGATGGAGTTGTCCGGGATAGGGGAGTTCGGGCTTATCGAGCGCCTGGCCGCGCTGATGGGCGAGCCGGCTGACGGCGAGATCTGGATTGGCGACGATACTGCTGTGCTCCGGGCCCCCGCCGGCACGATCCTGTTCACCACCGACTTGCTGGTGGAGCATGTCCACTTCGACACTGCCTTCACCGGGCCGGAGGACCTGGGATACAAGTCGATTGCGGTCAACGTTAGCGACGTGGCCGCCATGGGCGGTACTCCCCGGCGGGCGGTGGTCGGGCTTGGTGTGTCGCCCGACCTGGAAGTGGAGTGGATCGAGAAGCTATACACCGGCATGAAACAATGCTGCGACGAGTTCGACATGGCGGTCGTCGGCGGCGATGTTTCCCGCAGCAAGCAGATCATCATCTCCGTGGCATTGTTGGGCAACCCTGCCGGCCGGCTGTTTATCCCCCGCTCTGGGGCCCGGGTAGGCGACGCGGTTTGCGTGACCGGCACTTTGGGCGCCAGCGGCGCAGGTCTTCGGCTCATGCGCCAGCAGAACCGGGATCGGCTGGACCTGTTGAAAGCTCACCTGCGCCCCACCCCCCGGGTGCGGGAGGCGGAGGTGCTCCGCAAGCATCTGCCGACCGCGATGATCGATATTTCCGACGGGTTCAGCGTGGACCTGGGACACATCTGTGATGCCTCCGGAGTCGGAGTGCTGGTGGAGGGCCGGGACCTGCCCATGGCGGAGCTGTCCGGCCTGGCGATTGATGAGTCACCGTTGCAGCTGGCTCTGTCCGGCGGCGAGGACTACGAGTTGTGCTTTACCATCCCGGCCGGCCGGTGCGCCGGGGCGATCGAGGCGGTGAACCTGGCCACGGGCACCCAGGTGACGAAGGTGGGCGAGGTGGTGGAGGCTTCCCGGGGACGCAAGCTTCTGATCGAGTCGGGCGATACCCCGCTAGAGGCCCCAGGCTGGGATCACCTGCGGGTGTGAGGGTTCCCGCAGCGCTGAGCATCGCCGGATCGGACTCGGGCGGCGGGGCGGGCATCCAGGCGGATCTCAAGACCTTCCTGGCCCTAGGAGTGCACGGGACCAGCGCGATTACCGCGCTCACCGCTCAAAACACCATGGGGGTGTCTGCGGTTCACGAGGTTCCCGGAGCATTCGTCCGGGAGCAGATCAGGCAGGTGGCCACGGATTTCGATCTTGCCGCGGCCAAGACCGGCATGCTTAGCAGCGCAGGAATCGTCGAGGCGACTGCGGCCGCGCTGAGGGACTTCGCAATAAGCAACTTGGTGGTGGACCCGGTTTTCGTGTCCAAAAACAACGACGTGTTGCTCTCCGCGGAGGGTATCAAAGCCATCTTGCGGGAACTCGTGCCTCTGGCAACCGTGCTGACGCCCAATCTTTCCGAGGCGGCTGCACTGGCCGGGGTAAGTGTCGAGGGCCCGGAGGGAATGCGTGAGGCCGCTCGGATCCTGCACGGAAGGGGGGCGGCTCACGTCCTGGTCAAGGGCGGCCATCTGCCCGGCGAGGCGCTCGATCTTTTGTTCGACGGGCAGGACTTTTACGAGTACCGGGCGGAGCGTTTCGAGTCGAAGAACACTCACGGAACCGGGTGCACCCTGTCGGCGGCGATAGCGGCCTCCCTGGCAAGGGGTCTGGCGGTGCCGGACGCAGTGGGCAAGGCGAAGGCGTTCGTGACCGGGGCCATCCGCCACGGGCTACGGGTCGGCCACGGCTTTGGCCCCACCAACCACGGGTGGAACTCGACTATCTCCGGGAAAGAGCTCTCTTGACCACCAGCGCGCCGATAACTGCAACGAACGCTATGACCACTACCTTGACCGCGGCGCTGCGCACCTCGTCGACCTTTTCCTTGACGTTGTCGGCCTCCTGCCGGACCGTCTCCGCCCCGTCGGTCACCTGATCGGTCAACGCGTCGATCTTCTCCGCCAGTTCGTAGCGAGCCTGTTTGATCTCCAGTTCTATCTCTTCAGGCGTTTTGCCCATTCCAGGCTCTCCTTGATCGAGCGAACCGTCCGTTCGGGTTTGACCGTTCCCCCGAACTTGTTGCGGGCGAGTATCAGGACACCTCCGGCACCGCCGGCCACCACCAGCGACATCAGTAGGGCAGCCACCCACCGAGGCATGAATAGATCGAGGATTTCGAACAGGGTGAGCAGCAGGAAGGGAATCAGCATAAGGCCGAGAACCACCCCCAAAGCGGCCAGTCCGGCGGCGACCGCCTTTTCCTTTGCCAGTTCCACGATCTCCTGCTTGGCCAGTTCGATTTCAAGCCGGACCAGCTTGGAGACGTCCTGGGCAATACCGGAGAGCAGCTGACCGGCGGATTGGACGTTTCCGGAGAGGCCGGCTATGGAGTCGGAGAAAGAATCGGAAAACCCCTCCGGCCGTTCCGAGTGGGTCCTGCCCGGGTCCCCGACCTTCACTCTAGGCGAGAGTTCGCGGAACTTTGTTGGAGGAAATGCACGAGGTGCACACCTTTAGTTTGCGGGGGGTACCACCGAGCACCGTCCGTACTACCTGGATGTTAGGGGAGAACCGCCGGTTGGTGCGCCGGTGCGAGTGGCTGATGGTCTTTCCGAACTGCGGCGCCTTGCCGCAAACCTGGCAAACCTGAGACAAAGAAGGGCTCCTGGAAGTTGATCGATCTTAAGAGCTTAGTCGATCATAAGATATCCAGCCCTTCGGCAATCCGGTGTCACCCCCCTGGGGGACAATAGCGCGCATGGCTACAGACAAGCTGGTGGACCAGCGCCTGCTGATCTATGCTCCGCCCAACCACCAGACCCCTGTGACCCGCGTTAAAGGCATAGGGCCGGAGAAGGCCCAGCTGCTGGCGGAGTCCAAGTTCGCGATCCACACCGTCCAAGAACTGTTGCAACACTACCCGCGCCGGCATCTGGACTTCTCGGACACCAAATCGCTCAACCAGGTGCAGGTGGGGGACGAGGTCACGGTCATCGGGGAGGTCCGCCGGGTCCAGGCCCCCCCTGCCTCCAGGCGCAAGCTGCCGCTCAAGGTATCCATCTTTGACGGCACATCGCACCTATGGCTTGTCTTTTTCAACCAGCCTTGGCGGGCCAACCAGCTCAAGATCGGCACCCGGGTGGCGGCCAAGGGCAAGGTCGGGGTTTTCCGCGGCACCCGCCAGATGAACTCCCCCATGGTGGACGTGATCACCGATGCTGGAGAAGCGGTGAAGATCGTCCCGCAATACCCGGCAACTGCTGAGATCCAGACTACCTGGCTGCGCCGGGCCATCCGCTCCTGCCTGGAGCAGTTCAGCCCGCTGGAGGATCCGGTACCGCAGGCGCTGCTGGATCGCCAGGGGCTGATCGACCGTACCCGGGCATTTCGCGATTACCACTTTCCTCAGGAGATGAGCCGAAAATGGGTTGCCCGAAAGCGGCTGGTGTTCGACGAATTATTCACCTTGCAACTCGGCCTGGCTTACCGTAAGCACCGGGTGGAGGCGCAGACCATCGGCATCTCCCACAAGGTAGAGGCGGAGCTGGCGGACCGGTTCGTTCAAAGCTTGCCGTTCAAGCTCACTGCTGCCCAGCATCGAGCAATGCAGGAAATCCGAGCCGACATGGCCCGATCGGTCCCTATGCACCGCCTGCTGCAGGGGGAAGTGGGGTCGGGCAAGACTGTCGTGGCCCTGAACGCCGCGCTCACGGCGGTCCAGGGCGGCTACCAGGCGGCGGTTATGGCGCCTACCGAGGTGCTGGCCAACCAGCATTTCCTGACGATATCGGCGCTCATGCAGCCGCTGGCCGGCCACTCGGATCTGCCCGGGTTCGGCCAGATGGACCTGTTCGGAGCGGGCCCGCAGATCGTGCTTTTGACCGGCAGCATCCCGGCCGCCCGCCGGCGCGAGGCGCTGGCCAGCATCGCTAGCGGGGCCGCCGGCATCGTCGTTGGCACCCATGCCCTGATTCAGGAGGGGGTGGAGTTCGCCAACCTGGGCATGGTGGTGGTGGACGAGCAGCATCGCTTCGGCGTTCGCCAGCGTATGGCGCTCAAGGAAAAGACCTCTGCGCTCAGCGCCCCGGACATCTTGATCATGACTGCCACGCCTATCCCGCGGACGCTGGCGTTCACGCTCTACGGGGATCTGGACGTGAGCATCCTGGATGAACTGCCGAAGGGCCGCCGGCCGATCGAGACCCGGGTGGTTCGGGAACCGGATCGCCCTCAGGCCTACGATCTGGTGCGGGCGGAGGTGGCCGCCGGCCGCCAGGCCTACGTGATCACGCCGCTGATCGAGGAGTCGGACAAGCTGCAGGTCCGCTCGGCCGAGGCAGAGGCGCAGCGCCTGGCCACTGAGGTCTTCCCGGAGCTTCGGGTGGGTTTGATGCACGGCAAGATGCGCCCGGCGGCCAAACAGCAGGTGATGTCCGCCTTCCGGCAGGGCGATATCGACGTGCTGATCTCCACCACGGTTGTGGAAGTGGGGGTCGACGTGCCCAATGCCACAGTGATGCTGATCGAAGACGCAGACCGTTTCGGACTGTCCCAGCTTCACCAGCTGCGGGGCCGTATCGGGCGGGGGTCGCACTCCTCAACCTGCCTGCTGCTCACCGGGGCGCGAGACGTCGAGGACTCGGTGTCCGAAGAGCGGCTGAAGGCGGTAGCCTCCACCAACGATGGCTTCGTCCTGGCCAACAAGGACCTGGAGCTAAGGGGGACCGGGACAATCCTGGGCGAGCGCCAGTCCGGGTTCTCCGACCTGCGTCTCACCGACTTGTTCCGGGACTTCGAGATCCTGAATGGGGCCCGCCAGGAGGCTTTTGGGCTGATCGAGAAGGACCCCGACTTGCTGCGCCACCCGCAGATCCGGTTGGAGATGGAGGGGCGCTTCGCAGACCGGCTCGATTGGCTGTTTCGTTCGTGAGGGTCATCGCCGGGCAGGCCAAGGGGCGAACCCTTAAGCTGGACCACCGCGCCGGGGTACGCCCCACTTCGGACCGTTTGAAGGAGGCACTTTTCTCAACGGTCGGCTCGAAGGTTCAAGGGGCTTTCGTGCTCGACCTGTATGCCGGATCGGGGGCGCTGGGGATCGAGGCGCTCTCCCGCGGGGCGGCACATGCCACCTTCGTGGACGGCGCCCGCCCGGCGATCGCTATGATCCGGGCGAACCTGGCGGCAACCGGGTTCGACGAGTTGGCTAGGGTAATCCATGCCACTGCCGAAGATTTTGCCCTCGTTGGCGCCCCCGGCCCTGGCCTTATCGGCCCCCCTGCCCCCGGCCCCTCCGGCCAAGCCGGGGGGAGGTTCGATTTGGTCCTCATGGACCCGCCCTACGCCGTTGGGCTGCCCGGGGCGGTCCTGGAACGCCTGCACCGGATGGGTTGGCTGGCGAAGGAGGCTCTGCTGGTAGCCGAGGTATCGTCACGATTGTCTCCGGTCGCGCCTCCGGCGGGATTGACCATTCGGTCGCAGCGCCGCTACGGGGACTCCCTTTTGCTCTACCTGACCGCCGACACGGGAGGCTGAAGATGGCAAATGCGCTGTGCCCCGGTTCTTTCGACCCGCCGACCAACGGGCATCTCGATGTCATTGAGCGGGCCAGCCGGATCTTCGACCGGGTGGTGGTCGCGGTGGTCGAGAACCGCTCCAAGAGTCCGATGTTCACGCAGCAGGAGCGTACCGAGTTGCTGAGCCGGGTCTTGGAGCATCTGCCGAACATCCGGGTTGTGGCTTTCCAGGGCCTGTTGGTGGACCTGGCCCGAGAAGTCAATGCCGGGGTGATCGTCAAAGGTTTGCGGGCACTGTCCGACGTGGAGCGGGAGTTGCAGATGGCGCAGATGAACGCCGGGTTGTTCCGGGAGGTGGACACCATGTTTGTGACCACGGACCCCCGCTGGAGTTTCGTCTCCTCCAGCGGGGTCAAAGAGGTGGCTGCCTACGGCGGAGACGTCAGCAGCCTGGTTCCCGAACCGGTTAACGAAGCGCTCAAGCGACGCTTCGGCAGGTAGCCACAAAGGTTCTTGGGCGGATCTGGGTCGCCAGGAGAGCAAAGGTGACGATCGTGGCGGCGGTGGACTAGGCTGTATCCCGTGGGACTACTCGAAGAGCTGGATTCGGTGATGCAGGAGATCCGGGAGGCCAAGCCGGTCCCGCTCTCCGCCTCGGCGATGATCAACAAGAAGAGCGTCTTGGCCAAGCTTGAGGCAATCCGGCGCAATACCCCCGACGAGCTCAAGCAGGCTCGCTACGTCACGCAGGAGCGAGACGGCATGATGAGCGGTGCCCAGCACGAGATAGACCAGCTGCGCCAGCAGGTCTACGCCGAGCGCGACCAACTGCTCTCCCGTTCCGACATGGTCTTGGCCGCCAAGCGCGAGGCGGAGCGGATCCTGGACGAGGCACATGCCCGGGCGGACCAGATGCGGGTGGAGGCCGAGGACTATGTCGACAACAAGTTGGCCAGCTTTGAGGTCGTGCTTCAAAAGACGATGTCGGCGGTCACCCGGGGGCGGGAGTCGCTGAGGGGCACGCTGGACGTCGCCGGTCAGCAGGTGCCGACCGACCTGCCCGGGGAGTTGAAGGACCCCACCAACCCCCGTCTGCAGCTTAGGGACCCCACCAACCCCAGACTTTCCTCCGTGCGCAACACCAATCCGAGCATCCGGCGGACCAATCCCGGAGTCGACGTGCGGAGCGGTGGCCGGGTCTGATCGGCGCACCCATAGGCTTGCTTGTTATCATTGATGCACGCTCCTCAAAGGCGATCAACCCATGCATTGGCTGCTCATCGACGTCTCGGGCCTGATCGGCAGGACGGGTACTACCAAGAGATGGGAAAAGATGGGGGCTATCGATGGTTTGCTGAACGGCATGGGCAGGGTTGACGAGTCTGATCCGGTTGAGGTGGACCTGGACCTTACCGGCACCGGAGAGGGCATAGCAGTAAGCGGCAGAGCGTCGGGGAGGTTTGTGTTGAATTGCTCTCGCTGCTTAATCGAGTATCGCGAGGGCTTCGCCTTGCAGTTGGATGAGAAGTTCTACCTCGACCCGGAGAGCGCCGAGAGCAAGGACGGGTACCAGGTGGAGGACAACCTCACGGTGGATCTGGAGCCGATGCTTCGTGATGCAATCGTGCTCAGCCTCCCGATAACGCCGGTTCATTCAGTGCAGTGCCGGGGCTTGTGCCCCGTGTGTGGAGCGGATTTGAACAATTCGGATTGCCGGCACGACCAAGAGCCGGTGGACTTCCGATGGGCGCCTTTGAAAGGTTTGATCGCAGATGAGTAGCAGAACTGGAGAGAGCTAAATGCCGGTACCGAAGCGGCGGAAGTCACGTTCGACCACCCGCCATCGCAAGTCGCAATGGAAGCTGACCATCCCGGGCAAGTCCACCTGCCCGCAGTGTCACGCCCCGAAGGCGTCGCACCGCGTGTGCGGCAAGTGCGGCGTATACAACGGCCGTGAGGTTGTCCAGGTCGACTAGCATTTTTGGCTGATGGAGAATCCGGAGGAAACACCCACTCCGCAGTCCCTGAAGGCTCGCCTGGGGCTTGACTGCGTGGAGATGCCTCTGCTCGAGATGGCGCTGACGCATCGGTCGTACACCTTCGAGCACCCCGAATTACCCAACAACGAACGTTTGGAGTTCTTGGGCGATGCCGTCTTGGGCCTGGTGGTCACCGACATGATCTTCGCCTGGTACCCGGCGCTGCCCGAGGGAGATCTGGCAAAACTGCGCTCCAGCAGTGTGAACATGTCTGTGCTGGCGCAAGCAGCCCGGGCGATCGGGCTGGGGGAGGAGCTTCTGCTGGGCCGGGGGGAGGAGTTGTCGGGGGGCCGGGACAAGGACTCCATCCTGGCGGACGCCTTTGAGGCAGTGATCGGTGCGGCCTACCTGGACTGCGGGCTCGAGCAGATCCTTAGGATGATCGAGCGGCTGCTGGCCGGCCACATCCGCAGACAGTTCGATCAGGGAGTGCTGCGCGACTTTAAAACCAGCTTGCAGGAGCTGGCTGCCCAGCATTTGGGCGTGGTGCCCGTCTACCGGGTGAGCTTTTCCGGACCGGACCATCGCAAGAATTTCGAAGCCCGGGTGTACCTGAGCGGTGCGCTCGCCGGCACGGGCCAGGGCCGGTCGAAAAAGCAGGCCGAGCAGGGGGCCGCTGCCGAGGCCCTGGCACTTCCCATGCTGGACCCGGTCGAACCACCCGATAGCTAACGTCTTGAGCCTGCCGCCGTTGTGCCGCCCGGCCGTGCCTGGGCACCCTTACTTGGCCGGACTGCCCGGCCGTGCCTGAGCTGCCCGAGGTGGAATCGATCCGCCGGGACCTGGTGGCGGCGGTTACCGGACGGAGCATCGCTCGGGCGACCGTGCGCAACACCGGCAACTCCGGCCGGGTCATCCGGCGTCACCAGGACCGTAGCGGATTCGAGGCGCCGCTGGCCGGCCGCACGATCCTTGAGGTGCAGCGCCGGGGCAAGTTCTTGATCCATGTGCTCGACGAGAAGCTGGCCCTGGTGGTTCACCTGGGGATGTCCGGGCAGCTATTGCTCGGAATGCCCGCAGATCCTTATGCCAACCACACCCATGTGGAGTTCGACTTCGAAGACGGCGACCAACTGCGCTACGTGGACCCTCGTACCTTCGGGCAACTGTTCGTAGTGGAGCGCTCTGAGGCGGGCGAGATCGCCGAGTTGGACAGGCTGGGTATGGATCCGCTGGTGGCTCCCATGCCGTGGAGAGAATTTTCGGTGGCTTTGGCCGGCCGCAAGACCAAGCTCAAGAGTCTGCTCATGGACCAAAGTTTCATCTGCGGAATCGGCAACATTTACTCCGACGAGATGCTGTTCGCCGCCGGCCTGCGGTATGACAGAGTGTCCGAGTCGCTGAGCGAACCGGAGGCCCGCCGGCTCCACGAGGCAATCGGCACGATCCTGCGCCGGGCGGTCGACGGGCGGGGGACCTCCATGCGCGACGAGCAGTACCGCGACCTCTACGGCAACCGGGGCGCTTTCCAGCACCACCTGTTGGTCTACGCCCGGCAGGGGGAGCCATGTACGGTGTGTGGCTCACAGGTCAGCCGGGTCCGATGGACGAACCGGTCGACCCATTTTTGCCCGCAATGCCAGAGGTGATTCTGGAGTCGCTCTCGCTTAAGATCGACGGAGGCCGGGCCGGACCGCTGGCGGTTAGGGCGCTGGTCCACCGGCCGGATGCCCCCGAACCTCCCTTCTTCCTGCTCACCCACGGCGCCGGCGGTGACCTGAACACCGCCGGGCTGGTGGCCTTGGCCGAGGGGCTCTCCCACTCCAGGCATCTGGTAGTCCGCGTCGACCTGCCGTACCGGGCGGCCGGCCGGGCGACCCCACCACTGGCTGAGAAGAGCGTTCCCGGATTCGTAGAGACCTTCCAGAAACTGAGGACATTACTGGATCCGGAGGCCTCCTGGGTGGTGGGGGGACGGTCTTACGGGGGCCGGGTGGCGTCTATGGCTGTGGCAGCAGGCTTACCGGTGGCCGGGCTTTTGCTTTATTCCTACCCGTTGCACCGCCCGGGCAACCCGGCGCAATTGCGGGTGGCCCATTTTCCGTCGATCAAGGTCCCGACCCTGTTCTTGGAGGGCACTCATGACCCGTTTTGCGATCTTGACCTGCTTAAGGCGCAGCTACCGGCACTGGGGGCACCGGCAACACTTCACGTTGTGGAGGGCGCCGATCACAGCTTGAAGGTTGCCCGGCTCAACTCGCCCGACGGAAAAGCCCGTAGCGAAATGCACGTCGCCACCAGATTGGCGCCGGTAGTTCTGGAGTGGGCTCAGGCCCCGTAGGTGGAAAGCCTGCCGGCAGCCGCCAGCATGAAGGTCATCAGGTCCTTGGCCAGCTGGTAGCCGAAATTGCCCTGGCGGGCAGCTTCCTCGTCAAAAGTGGTTACGGAGTCCACCCCAACCGTCGGCCCCCACATCACGAAGGGCACCGGATGCCAGGAGTGCCTGCCTAGCGCCGCCGGAGTGCTGTGGTCTCCGGTTACGCACACCACGCCGGGGCCGAGAGCGGTGACGGCCGGAATGGTCGTGTCGAGCATCTCAATGGCTGCCTTCTTGCGTTCGTAGTCGCCGTCTTCGCCCGCCGAGTCGGTGGCTTTTAGATGCAGGAAGAAGTAGTCATGATCGTCCCAACTCTTTTGCAGTTCCTGGACGGAGTTTTCCCAGGTGGCGCTCGGTCCTTGGACCGTCATGCCCAGGAGCCGGGCGATCCCCAGGTACATCGGGTAACCGGCTATGCCCCTGGCGTCCAGCAGGTAGCGCTCGTCGAAGCTGGGCAGGAGCTGCTGTGAGTCGAAGCCGCGCAGCAAGATGAAGTTGGCCTCCTGGTCGGCCAAGACCAGGCGGATCTGGTCCAGGATGCGCCGGATAGTCAAGGCAGTGCCTTCGGCCGCCGGCTCCAGCGCCACCGGCGGGTCCGGGGTGATGCCCACTACTCCCGGATCCGTATCTTTGATCTTCGCCGAAAGGCCCATGCCCCGCAGGACGAACAACGCTCGGTGCTCCCGCTCGGTGACCAGGAACATCTCCAACTCGCCCTCGGGTTTGACTGCATCGTTGATCAGCTTGCACAGCCGCTCGTTGGTCTGGGTAGCGATGCGGCCGGCCCGGCGGTCGACTACCCGGCCGGCATCGTCCAGGGTGCAAAAGTTGACCCGGGCGGCTACATCGCCGGGACGCAGGTCGAAGTTGACCCCGGCCGCGGACAGCGCCCCCCGGCCCAACCGGTAGACCAGCGGGTCGTAGCCGAACAAGGCTAGATGACCCGCCCCACTCCCCGGCGTGATGCCCGGGGCGACCACGTTGTGTACTCCGCTTGAGCCCTCAGCGGCCAGCCGGTCCAGATTCGGGGTGTGGGCAGCCACAACTTCCGAGGGTCGCACCACGGTGCGAATGCCGCCCAGGCCGTCCATCACCACCAGCACGATCTTGGAGCCGGAACTGCGTACAAGGCTGGGAACAAGATCGGTCACGGGGTCAACTATATGTTTTGTAAGGGTCCTGGCCGACTCGCCCCTGCTAACATCGCCCCGAAGTTTACAGACAAGGAGCTCTGCCGTATTCCTTAAGTCGCTTGCCGTGCGCGGATTCAAGTCCTTCGCCGACCGTACAACTTTGGGCTTCGAGCCAGGGATTTCGGTGGTGGTCGGTCCGAACGGTAGCGGCAAGTCCAATCTGGTGGACGCGATCATCTGGGTTCTGGGTGAGCAGGGCCCGGCCACCCTGCGCAGCGGCAAGATGGAAGATGTCATCTTCGGCGGCTCCCTGGTCAAGCCACCTCTGGGCATGGCCGAGGTGACCCTGACCATCGATAACAGTGCCCGCCTGCTGCCGGTTGAGTTCAGTGAGGTTTCCATCTCCCGCACCCTGTTCCGCTCGGGCGACAGCGAGTACCGGCTGAACGGCGCAACCTGCCGGCTGCTTGACATCCAGGAGCTTCTCTCCGACGCCGGAGTCGGCCGGGAGCAACACACCATAGTGGGGCAGGGCCGGCTGGATCAGGTCCTGGGCGCCGACGTCTCGCAGATGCGAGGTTTTATTGAAGACGCCGCCGGCGTAGGTAAACATCGCCGGCGCAAAGAGCGGGCGCTGCGCAAGATCGCTTCGACGGACGCCAACCTCGAGCAATTGCACAACCTGCTGAGCGAGATCCGTCGCCAGCTAAGGCCGTTGCGCCAGCAGGCTGAGCTGGCGCAACGTCACGAATCGATCGCCGCCGAGCTGAAGCTTGTGAAGCTGATTCTGGCTGCCCGGGAGCTGGCCGTTGTGCGTTCGCAGATTGGCCCTGGTGATCATCAAGAGGTCGGGCGGCGGGAGCAGGAGCTCGCGGTGCTGGATCAGCAGCTTGCCGGTCTTCAACAGACCCGGTTGGCTGGAGCGTCGCAGGTTGCGCAGCGGCGGGAGGTGCAGTGGCGCCTGCGGGCGGTAGGAGAACGCCTGGGTTCGATCGGCAAGCTCGCGGAGGAGCGCCAGCGCACGCTGGCGGCCGAACTATCTGTGAACAACGAGGCGGTTGAGCAGGCGCGCATGGTCGAGCTGGGAGTTCAGTTGGCCGAACTGGAGGCGGCGCTGCCGGCGGTATCCGAGGAGCACCAGACCTGCGAGGCGGCGCTATCGGCCACCCTCTCGGCTGCGGAGCGGCTGCGGGCAAAGCTGCGCAGCGCCGATGAGCTGGTGGCTTCGGGTCGGCGGGCGCAGGCCGATGCCCTTTCCCGTGCAGGTGATCTGCGGCGCACTCGGGCGAGGTTGGTGGGATCGAAGGAGTCCACTCAGCGCGAGGCCAACCGGCTGGAGGAGCGCCTGGGGTCCGCTGAGAGGTCCGCCCAGCAGGCGCAGGAGGCACTTGAAGAGGCTTCCCGGGAAGCGCAGATACGCCGGGCGGAGCAGGAGCCGGCGGCTCGGGCGGTGGAGGAGGCGGAGGCCAGGGTCACGGAACTGGAAGCTTTGGGCGCCCGGCTTCTTGAACAGATCCGGGAACTAGAGAAGCAAGCGGCGGTCCATCGGGCCCGGGCAGGGGCAAAGGCACCGCCGGACATCAACAGCGCCGCCCGGATGGCTGAGCTGAGGACCAGATTCGGGGCGTTCCTGCTTTCCGAACTGGTGGAGTTGGCGCCGGGCCACAAGCGCGCGCTCGAAGCGCTCGTCGGCCCGCTGGACGCGGTGGTGGTGGCCGAGGACGGGAGCCGCGCAGTCCAGCTGGTAACCGACCACAACCCTGACGAGGCGATCACGGTTCTGGTGAACCGAACCTTGCCCGAAGTGGCCGAAGCGCGAAAGCTCATCGCTTCGGCTCGAACGGTTGATGGGCAAGATGTTCGAGCCGAACAGGCGCTGGCCGGGATCTACCGGGCATCGACCTTGGTTGAGGCGATAGCGCTGGCCGGCCGCCATCCGCACGGGATCTTCGTAACCGACGAGGGGGCGCTGGCTATGGGATCGATCGTTTCACGGGGCTCGAGCGAGCTTGCCGACGCCATCGAGCGGTGTGAGCAGGAGATCTCGGACGCCCGAGAGGGGATGGCCGAACTTCAAGATCAACTTCGACGGGCGCGCCAGCGCATCGAAATGCTCCGATCGGCGCGCCGGGCGGCCGATGTGGCCTATGACCGCGCGGCTGAGACGGTCAGGCTCGCCGAGGGTCGGCTGCATGGAGTGCAGGGGGAGATAGCCCAGCTCACCGAGTCGATAGCGGCAAACCGGCACTCGCTGGGGGCTGTGGACGAGCGGATTGCCGGGACCGACCTGCAGATTGGACAGGCGGAACAGGCCGCTTCGGCCCACGACGCTGGCATAGCCGAAGCCGTAGCCGGGCAGGAGGCGGCCCAACAAGAGTTTGAGGCCGCCGCTCGTGCCACCGAGGAGGCCCGGGTCACTTCCGGGGTGGCGCAGGAGCGCCGGCGTGAGGTGGCTGAGCGCATCGAGAAGAGTCATTCGGCGCTGGCGGCGGCGAGTCGGCGGCTGGCCGGGGCGGGAAAGCGCCAACAGCAGCTCTTGGATGCTCGAGTGCGGGCGGCGAGGGTGGCCCGGGTGGTGCAGGCGGCAGTAGCGGGCAGCGCCGGGTGGGCCGGCGAGGCGACGGTTGCGGTGGGAGTGGCCACCGCCGAGATCGCCCGTACCGACCAGCAGTTGGCGGAACTGGCTTCGCTTAGACGGGGCGACGCGCAGGTGCTGGAGCAGTTGCGCAGCCGGGTCCGCCGGGAGGATCTGGGGCGCAGCGAGCTGATGGTCAGGTGCCGGCTCCTTGAAGCCCGGCTGGTAGACGACCTTCAAACCGATCCGGACGAGGCGGTGGCTCGCTGGGGGGCGCAACTTGAGCAGACAACCGATCAGGTGCAGGTTGAGTTGGAGCGCCGTCTGGGCGCCCAGACGCCAGAGGCGCTGCGCCGCAGGCAGTTGCGGCTGGAAAGAGATTTAGAACAGATCGGAGCGATCAACCCGCTTGCGGCCCGGGAGGCGGAGGCGCTGGCGGAACGCGAGGAGGTTCTGGCGACCCAGATCGACGATCTCAAAGCCAGCCGGAAGGACCTTCGCGAGATTGTGGAGTCCGTGGACGGAAAGATCAAGCTGCTGTTCACCGCAGCTTTCGCCGACGTAGCCCGAGAGTACGAGCACCTTTTTCGGATACTTTTTCCGAACGGCTGCGGGCAATTGAAGCTGACCGAGCCGCACGAGCTGCTCCACTCCGGTGTGGAGGTGGAGGCCAGCCCCCAAGGGCGCAGTTTGAAGCGGCTAACCCTGCTCTCCGGAGGAGAGCGCGCACTGTGTGCCCTGGCGCTGCTCTTTGCGATCTTCAAGGCCAGACCGTCGCCGTTTTATATCCTGGATGAGGTGGAGGCTGCTTTGGACGACGTCAACCTCCAGCGTTTCCTCGGGTTGTTGAACGAGTTCAGGGGCACGTCTCAACTGCTGGTGGTAACTCACCAAAAGCGCACCATGGAGATTGCCGACGTGCTCTACGGTGTCACGCTGAGGCCGGACGGCGTATCGAAGGTGATCTCGGAACGGCTGAGCGAACTGTTCCCCCCGCCGCCAATTGGAGTTAACGAGAGAGGCACTGCTCAATGAACGATCTTCTCCTTCCGGCCCTGGGCCTGCTGCTGATAGTGATCCTGCTGGTCGCCCGCACCCGCTTGCGCACCCGGCCCCGGATCGATGAAGCGCTTGACCAGGTTGATCTCGGCCCGGATGCGCTGACCGAGCAGGATCTGGACGAGGTCGCGGTTGAGGAGCTCGAGCGCATGCTTGAGGAGCCCCCCCCGCCTTCAACAGCTCCCGCTCCCGCTGGTCCGCCGGTTTCTCGGCTCAAGGGCGGCCTGACCAAGACCCGTTCGGCGCTGGCCTCCACCCTCAAGGCGCTCAAGATCCGGGACAAGCTCGACTCACAGTCTTGGGACGAGATTGAGGAGGCGCTCATCCGGGCGGACGTGGGTATCAACGCCACCGATATGGTTTTGACCAATCTACGCGCATCCAGCACTTCGCCTGGGGACCTGGCTGCTGCCCTGCGCCGGGAACTGGTGCAGATTCTGAGCAAGGGCGACTCGACTCTGCAGACCGTCTCTGGCGAGGTGGCAGTGTGGTTGGTCATCGGGGTAAACGGCGTAGGCAAGACCACGTCGATTGCCAAGCTGGCAAGCCGGCTGAGTGCGCTGGACAAGTCGGTGGTGCTTGTTGCGGGCGACACCTTCCGGGCGGCAGCCATAGAGCAGCTGGGTGCCTGGGCGGAGCGGTTGGGCGTGCACATGGTCAAGCACGCCGCCGGTGCCGACCCGGGAGCGGTCGTCTACGACGCAATCCAGCATGCCAAAGCTAAGAAGCTCGACGTGGTCATTGTGGACACCGCCGGCCGGTTGCATACCAAGTCCAACCTGATGGACGAGTTGAAGAAGATTCGCCGGATTGCCGAGCGAGAGGCAGGAGGAATCGCCGAGGCCTTGCTGGTGCTGGACGCTACCGTTGGACAGAATGGATTGGCGCAGGCCCGGGCCTTCCAGGAGGCGATGGGGGCCACCGGAGTGATCCTGACCAAGCTGGACGGTTCCGCCAAGGGCGGCATTGTCATCGCCATCCAGGAAGAGTTGGGTATTCCGGTCAAGGCGGTGGGCGTGGGTGAGGGCATCGAGGACCTGGAAACCTTCGATCCAGAAAGTTTCGTCGACGCGCTCTTGGAATGACGGCCCCAGGCCCCAATAATCGTCAATAAGCTGGCCCCCCGGCCCGCCTCCCGCATAGCCATAAGATGAAGTCGACATGTTCGATGCTCTGGGCCGCCGGCTCGATGACGTTTTCAGGCAACTCAGGGGCAAGGGCCGCCTGTCGGAGAAGGACGTGGAGCTTGCGCTTCGAGAGATTCGCCTAGCTTTGCTGGAGGCCGACGTTGCGTTGCCGGCCGTAAAGACTTTCCTCAACGGCGTACGGGAAAGAGCGGTTGGCGACGAGGTACTCAAGTCGCTTACTCCCGGCCAGCATGTGGTTAAGCTGGTCAATGAAGAGCTGGTAAGTATGCTTGGCGGCACGGTTTCTCCGCTCAAATTGGCTTCCAAGCCGCCGACGGTGATCATGCTCGCCGGACTCCAGGGTTCCGGGAAGACGACCTTCTCCGCCAAGCTCGGCGCGTACCTCAAGAAGAAGGGCCACCGGGTGCTTTTGGTGGCCGCCGACCTCCAGCGGCCGGCTGCCATCCGCCAGTTGGAGGTGCTGGCCGGGCAGGCGGGCGTCGGGTTTTTCAGCGAGGCCGGGGAGTCCGATCCGGTCAAAGTCGCTCGCAGCGGGCTGGAGGAGGGCAAGCGCAATGCCGATGTGGTCATCGTCGACACTGCCGGCCGCCTGGGCATCGACGAGGAGATGATGGCGCAGGCGTCCCGGGTGCACGACGCAATCCGGCCGCATGAGGTGCTGTTCGTCTTGGATGCGATGACCGGTCAGGACGCCCTCTCCTCAGCAAAGGCGTTCTCGGACACCTTGCCGCTTACCGGCATCGTGCTTACCAAGATCGACGGCGACGCCCGGGGCGGTGCTGCCCTTTCCGCCACAGCGATTACCGGCCGTCCGGTGAAGTTCGCCGGAACCGGCGAGAAGCTGCAGGACCTGGAGCCGTTCTACCCAGAGCGCATCGCCTCCCGGATTCTGGGCATGGGCGACGTGCTCAGCCTGATCGAGAAGGCCGAGGGCACCATGAGCCAGCAGGAGGCGGAGGCTCAGGCGCGCAAGGTCCTGGAGGCGAAATTCACTCTGGAGGACTTCCTCACTCAGATCCAGACGGTCAAGAAGATGGGCGGCATAGGCGATCTACTTAAGATGCTTCCGGGAATCCCGGGTGCCGGGCGGCTGTCCGACGTGGACGTCCAGGACTCTGACGTCGCCCATATCGAGGCGATCATCCGGTCCATGACCCCGGCCGAGCGTACCGACCCCCGCATGATCTCGGGTAGCCGGCGGGCGCGGATCGCCCGTGGATCGGGATTGACCGTTCGCCAGGTCAACGATCTGCTCAAGCAGTTCGACGCGGCCCGCAAGATGATGAAGCAACTCACCCGGTTCAAGCCCGGCAAGGGGCGCAAGGGCTTCAGCCTCCCACCGGGCTTCGGACCCTAACGCCGGACCGCCTTCCGGTCCGGCACCGGCACCGGGCTTCGCAACGTAACGCCCGGCTTCGTAGTTAGGTCCGGGCGCCAGGCGATAGCTGCTACACTGCCGGGAGCAATGGTCAAGATCCGCCTCCGCCGCATCGGCAAGAAAAAGCAACCGACCTACCGGGTGGTGGTCGCTGACGCCCGCGCCCCGCGCGACGGCCGGTTTATCGAGTCCATCGGGCGCTACGCTCCGCGGGAGGAGCCCTCACTGGTGGAGATCGACCATGATCGCGCCATCGAATGGCTCGGCAAGGGTGCCCAGCCCACCGAGGCCGTGACGAAGCTGCTGCAGATTGTAGGCGTGATCGACGAGAAAGGCGCCCGGCTCAAAGCCAAAGTGGCGCAATGAGCTCCCGGGAAACTCTCGACTTCATAGTCTCCTACCTTGTAGACCAACCGGACGATGTGCGTATCGAGGAAGATGAATCCGGCCGCACCATCGTCTATGACCTGTACGTCCATCCCGACGACATCGGCAAGGTGATCGGCCGCAACGGCCGGATCGCCCGGGCAATCCGGGCGGTGGTTAAGGCTGCAGCGCTCAGGGAGGACCGCAACGCCATCGTCGAGATCGTCGACTGATAACACCTCCGGCCTGGTGCTGGTGGGAAGAGTCGTCAAGCCGCACGCCCTGAGGGGCGAGGTCCTGATCAAAGTATTCACAGATAATCCGCACCGCTTCGATCCCGGCTCCTGGCTGCTGGCCGGAAAGCAGGCCGAATCGACCAGGCCGGTGCAGGTCCTATCCTCCCGTATGATCCATGACAAGCTCTTGGTGCACTTCGAGGGCTGTCCGGACACCAACTGCGCCGAAACTCTGCGTGACCAGCTGCTTTTTGTGGCTGAACAGGAACTCGAGGAACTGGGAGAGGGCCAGTTTTGGGAGCGGGATCTGATCGGCTTGCAGGTCCTGCATAGAGACGGGGCAGTGCTCGGAGAGATTGCCGGAGTGCTGGAGGGGGCAGCCCAGGACCTGTGGAGCATACGGACCCCGGGTGGCGGCGAGGTGCTTTTCCCGGCTGCCCGCCAGCTGGTTGTCTCCGTGGACCTTCCCACCCGGAAGGCGGTGATTGACCCCCCGGAGGGGCTGTTCGAGTGAGATTCGAGGTGATCACCATCTTTCCGGAACTGTTCGAATCGCCGCTCAAAGTCAGCCTGATCGGCAAGGCGATCGAGAACGGACTGATCGAGGTCGCGCTCCACAACCTGCGCCGCTGGGCCCCCGAGCCGCATCGCAAGGTGGACGATACGCCTTTCGGCGGCGGGCCGGGCATGGTGATGTCGCCCGGACCGGTGGTGGAAGCGGTAGAGGCGGTTGCCCGGCCCGGTGCCCGGGTGATCCAACTCAGTGCATCGGGTGAGCCACTCACCCAGCGGCTGGTGGAGCAACTGGCGGGCGAGGTGCAAATCGTATTGGTGTGCGGGCGTTACGAGGGAATGGACGCTCGTATCCAGCAGGTGCTGGGCTCCACCGAGGTGTCGGTAGGTCCCTACGTCCTGGCCGGCGGTGAGGCGGCGGCCCTGGTGCTCATCGAAGCGGTGGGCCGCTTGGTGCCCGGTGTACTGGGCAACGAGCGGTCGCTCGGGGAGGAGTCGTTCACCTGGGGCCTGTTGGAGTACCCGCAATACACCCGGCCGGCCGAGTTCCGGGGCCTCAACGTTCCCGAGGTGCTGCTGTCCGGCCACCATCGAAAGATCGCCGAGTGGCGCCGGCAGGAGGCGATCAGCAAGACAGCGCTTCACCGGCCGGAACTGCTCGAACAGGACTCGAGCCGGGCAGAGCATGCGCCTGGAGCTTCGGATATCATCTAAACGTCGCGCATTTCCGCGCCGAAATATTTGGAACATCGGCCCGCCGTCCTGGAAGCTTCTCAGGCGCCTTACAGCAAACACTGGGTCCAGTCCGAAGGGGAGCAACTATGACGAAGACGGATGCACTGCTGCGCCCGGTTTTGCGGGAAGATCTGCCCGATTTCCGGCCCGGCGATACCGTTAAAGTTCATGTCCGGGTGGTCGAGGGGGCCAAGGAGCGCATCCAGATCTTCCAGGGCATAGTGATCCGCCGGCAGGGCTCGGGTATTCGCGAAACCTTCACCGTCAGGAAGATCTCCTTCAATGTCGGCGTTGAACGAACCTTCCCGGTAAACTCGCCCACCGTTTCCACGGTCGAGCTGCTCACCCGCGGCGATGTGCGCCGCGCCAAGCTCTACTACCTGCGTTCACGAGTAGGCCGGGCGGCCAAGG
Source organism: Actinomycetota bacterium (assembly GCA_052389675.1). GTDB lineage: Bacteria > Actinomycetota > CADDZG01 > JAHWKV01 > JAHWKV01 > JBBDRH01. The sequence goes on along the minus strand of JBQTHR010000021.1, from coordinate 47,308 downwards.
TCAAAGAGAAGCGCTTCTAGTGGCCGGCGAGCCTTCGCCGGGATCCGTCGAGCGTGTGTGAAGGGACGTTGATCTGTCGAAGTTGATGGGAGCGCGGGCGAGCGCAGCTGAGCCGTCTCCGGGGGGAGCCCAGCGCCAAAAGCAGAGCGCCGGCCAGTTCTTCCGGGAGCTACCGGTGCTGGTGATCTTCGCTTTGGGCATTGCCATCCTGGTGAAAACCTACGTTGTTCAGGCGTTTTTCATTCCGTCCGGATCCATGGAGGACACGCTGTTGATCAACGACCGAGTGATCGTTTCCAAGTTCGTCTACCGGTTCACCGAACCCGAACATCCCAACGTCATCGTGTTCGCCTCACCGTTGGGCCAGCCGCAAAGCGCGCCCGATTCCGGTCCTATCACCCGGTTGTTAGGCAAGGTTGCCGAGGGGCTGGGTATGAAGTCCTCCGAGCAGGACTTCATCAAGCGGGTGGTGGCCACGCAGGGCCAGACAGTTGAGATCAAGGAGGGGGCGGTGCACATTGATGGTCAAAGGCTCGACGAGCGCTACCTTAAGGAAAGCACGCCACTGCCCGACTACGGGCCCACCACCGTGCCCAACGGCCAGATCTTCGTCATGGGAGACAACCGCAACAGTTCAGAGGACTCCCGGGTTTTCGGGCCGATACCGGTATCGAGCGTCGTCGGGCGGGCGGTAACCTTGATCTGGCCGGTCAACCGGATCCGGTGGATTGGAAACGGAAGCTAATGCCGCCCACCGCTGGCGGGAGGTGAAAGTATTGAGCTGTGCCAGCTAAGCATCGACCCAAGCACGCGGCTCCCAAGCGCTACCCATGGTCGGGCGGGAGTTCCCCTCGCCCGGACTTCGAAGAACCGGTCGAGCCGCTACCCCGGTACGATGAGAATGGGTTCCTGTTTGAGAGCATCTCCGAACCGCCGGTGAACGGGTTCGAACGCCTTTCGCCCGCCGAGCTGCCCGGTTTCGAGGGCCCCGGCCCCAGTTTCGAAGCGACCCCAGACATGGCCACCGGCCGCTCTCAGCGCCTGTCGTCCACCGAACTGCCCGGATTGGAGGCCCCCAGTTTCGAAGCGACCCCAGACACGGCCACCGGCCGCTCCGGCGGGCGGCATGACGAAATGGTGCCGCACTCTGGCCCCACTCCCGAGTTAGCCCTCCCCACTCCTGCGGACGCCGTTGACGCCGGTGCTGAACCGGCGGCCCGGGTGCCGGGAACATCTGGAGTCTGGAGCAGCCTGGATCACATGCAGGTCGGGCGCAAGCTCGGCTCCTCCCGTGGCGAGGATTTCTGGGCAGATCCGCCAGTTGCTAAAAAGTCCCGGGCGGATGCTCCTCGCCGGGGGGACCCATTCGGCGCCGGTTCGCTCGACGAAGCATTCACCGGCCGGTCCAAGCGCCGTGACCGGACCGATCCCGGGGACCGACCGGTTCAGCCGGATCCGCCCGAGGCGCCCCTCCCCAGCATCGACTTGCTCGAGCGCTCCGCCCCCAAGCGGCCCTCCTTCGCCCAGCGGATCAACGGCAATGTTGAGCCCGAGGTCGTCCCAGCTCCTCGCCGCTCCTCTCAGGAACCGGCACGCCCTGTTCCCCCGGGCCGGGCCCGGCGTGACGAGTCCGATCCCACCCGGCAGCTTCCGGCGTCTGCCAAATGGGAGGTTGATCCACAAACCTCCGGCCGGATGCCGGCCACTCGCGGGTGGGATGAAGATCTTGGGCAGCCGGATGGGGCACCGGCCCACAAGATGTCCCGCCGGGAACGCAAACAGTTGGATGCGCTGGAAAAGCAGCAACAGCAGTCGCTTGGCCAATGGTTCAAGGAGATTTTCCTTCTCGGAGTGGTGGCGGTGGGGACCGCAGTGCTGCTCACCACCTACCTGCTGCAGGCGTTCTTCATCCCTTCCGGGTCCATGGAGAACACCCTGCTGGTGAACGACCGGGTGCTGGTGAACAAGGCCGCTTACCGCTTCAGCGAGCCGAAGATGGGCGACGTGATCGTCTTTATATCGCCCGAGGGGATCCTGGCGCCGTCCCCAGCGGACACGCCCTACGCTCGCTTCATGGACAAGCTGGCGATTGGCATCGGCCTTAAGTCCCGGGAGCAGGACTTGATCAAGCGGGTTATCGCCACCGGGGGCCAGACCATAGAGTTTAAGGTCGGGCAGGTCTTCGTCGACGGGCAGCAGCTGCGCGAGCCCTACCTTAAGAGCAGGGAGGACATCTTGGCAGACATGTCCCCCCAGATTGTGCCCGAGGGGCAGCTTTTCGTCTTAGGGGACAATCGCCGGGACTCGAAGGACTCGCAGGAGTTCGGTCCGGTGTCCGAGTCGAAGATAATCGGCAAGGCGTTTGCCCGGATCTGGCCGTTCGAACGTATCCAGTTGCTTTCCGGCTAAGAATCGGAGAAGGGTGTGGGTTACAGGATGGTTCGGGGGGCGCCCGAAAGTCTGACCGTCCTAATGCCCGTCCTGAACGAGGTGGACACTCTCAGGCCGGCCATTGAGCGCTTGCTGAAGACCGAACTTCCGCTGCCCGTAGAGGTGGTGGTTATCGACGATGGGTCCACCGACGGTAGCCTGGAGTCGATCGAAGAGCTGGTGAGCGCCGGGTTGGTACGCACCGTCCGGCATCAGGTCAATCTGGGTAAAGGCGCAGCACTGCGCACCGGGCTTAAGGAGGCAACCGGCGACTTGGTGACCGTGCTGGACGCCGATTTGGAGTACGATCCTGCCGATTACCGCTCGATGATCCGGGCGGTGGTGGACGAGGGGGCCGAGGTGGTTTACGGCACCCGGTCGTTCTCGTCGCACAGCGCCTACTCGTTTTGGTACGTAATAGGCAACAAGGCGGTCAGCTTCTGGGCGAGCTTGCTGTTCGATTCATGGCTATCTGATTTGGAGACCTGCTTCAAGATGGCTTGGCGGGATGTCTGGCAGTCTCTAAAGCTCAAGGAGAGCGGATTCGGGATTGAGGCTGAGGTGACTGGCCGATTCCTGGGTTGCGGCTACCGGATTCATGAGGTACCTATTCGCTACAAGGCGAGGGGCCGGGAGGAAGGTAAGAAGCTGAACTGGACAGACGGAGTAGTGGCTCTGGTGGTCTTGCTCCGAGTACGAATCTCTCGGTGAAGAACAAGGTGTTCAAGGCAACTCATCGCACTCATTGTTTTCGCACCTCGGCCTCCGGCCAGCAGATGCGGACCAGGGCGGTGCCCGGGATGCGCCACGAGAACGAACTCCGGGGGTCGGGATTCGAGCTGATCGCAGGAGTGGACGAGGTGGGCGTGGGCTCATGGGCAGGGCCTGTGGCGGTGGGCGTGGTCCTGCTCAAGCCGGCAACCCGAATCTACAAGGTGCGCGACTCTAAATCGGTGAGCGGGCAGCGCCGGGACTTTCTGGCAGCCCATGTCCAGCGGAGTTGCTTGGCTTGGTCAGTGGGGATCGCGTGGCCGAGGGAGATTGACCGGGACGGCCTTTCTGCTGCCACCATGACTGCGGCGCGTCGGGCAATCGACCGTCTCGGAGTCCGGCCGGAAGCTTACCTCCTCGACGGGAACTGGAATTACCTGCAGGTCGAGCGCGTGCGGACCGTAGTGCGAGGCGATTCCGAGTCGGTTTCGATTGCTGCGGCGAGCCTTGTGGCCAAGGTCACCCGGGATGATTTGATGGCGAGGATGTCCACGATGTACCCGTTTTACGGTTTCGAGTCGAACAAGGGATACCCCTCTGCCGGACACAGATGGGCACTGGCCGCATTCGGTCCGTGCCCGATCCATCGGCGCCTCTTCGCACCGGTGGCCGCGCTCGAGCAGGAGGGCATTCCCGGTCGTCTGCTTCCGTGTCAACTTTCGACAGATTTTGTGGCGGAAGCCTCGGCTTGGTCTCGGCGCCCCCTTGTCTGGGAGCCTTCTGTGGTGGGTGGCCTGGAAGATGTTTTTATTATGCCTCAGGCCGAGAGTGCTCCGGTGCTTGGGTTTTCCAGTGGCTGAACTGTCGGGCTCCCGACCCGACCTGACGGTTGAGCCTCAAGCCGTTCAGGCGATGCGCTACCAGGCGATCGTTGACCTTGGAAACCCCAACAACAGCCACACTTTGCAGGTGGAACTGACCGGGCGGGAAAAGCGTGTCTTGGAGATAGGTTGCGGACCGGGCCACGTCAGTCAGGCCCTAGAAGGTATCGGCTGTTCGGTGGTTGCGGTTGAAAAGGACGCGGTGGCTGCTGCGGTCGCCGGCTTGTTCTGCGAGCGGGTGCTGGTTGGCAACATCGAGTCCATGGACTTGGAGCCGCAACTCGGCGACCAGCTGTTCGACGTGATTCTGTTTGGCGATGTCTTGGAGCACCTTGTAGACCCCGCGGGGACGATGCGCCGGCTAGGGCACCATTTGGCCAAGGGGGGGTTCATAGTTGCTTCGATTCCTAACATCGCCCACGGAAGCGTTCGGCTTGCGCTGCTTGAAGGGCGGTTTCGCTACACCGAATCGGGGCTGCTGGACAAAGCCCACCTCCGGTTCTTCACCCGCGACTCCATCCGGGAACTGTTTGCAACCTGCGGCTTAAGGATCGTTGAGTGGCGCACAACCCGGATAGACGTGACGGGAACGGAACTGGAGTTGCCGGACAATCTGCCGCCGGGCTTGCTGGGGGCGGTGCGCTCGGACCCCGAGGCGATGGTGTACCAGTACGTCGTGAAGGCAGTGCCGGGAACGTTGAACGACCTGGCAGACTTCCCTCCGAAGTCGAGCGTTTTCGACGATCTTGCCGAGCTCGATGGGAAAAGAGAAGATTTGGCGGCTGAGCTGCAAGAACTCGGCTCAGCACACATGAAGCTGTTAGAGAGTTCTCAAGTTGAGGCGCCCCATCGTGACGAGGTAGCCCGGCTCATTGACGAGGTAGCCCGGCTGGGCGAAATGGTCGCTGGACTCAGCAGTGAGCTTGAATCGAGGTTGGGCGAACTGGAGGACCGCAGGCGGCAGGTAAGTCAGGCGCAGGCGAAGGAAGTTCAAGCTAGGGCAGAATTGGCCCACGCCGACGCCGCTCTGTTCGGGAGGGCAGGCCAGCTAGCAGTTCTTGATCGTGAGTTGCTCGGCAAGCAACGGGCTCTGAGGCAGATCGAGTCCACATGGGAGAGGTTCCATACTGCTGCGGGCTACCGGCTGGTTGAGGCATATTCGGCTCGGGTCGGACGGCTCACCGAAAAGCCAGCGGCCCGGCGGCTCTACGATCGCCTGGCCGGTCCTGCCCGCAGCTTCATGCTCTCTCGAGATAGAAGCTTTCCCTCGATGACGGAGGTCCGGCGTCTGATCTCCGAGGTGAGCGATGGCTACCCGGCCTGGATAAAGCGAAGTGAACCAGATCCGCAGGAGCTTTCGGGGCAGGTCGCCCGTTCGCGTGCTTTGGCCTGTCGGCACTTGATCAGCGTTATCGTGCCGGTCTGGAATCCACAGCCGGAACTGCTGCGCCGAACGATCGATTCAGTTCGCCGGCAAACCTACCCCTTCTGGGAAATGTGTCTGGCCAACGGCAATTCGTCGCCGGAGGTGACAACGTTGATCGAGGAGTTGGCCACCGAGGACCCGCGCATTAAGTTCGTTCATTTACCACAAAATTTAGGTATATCGGGTAACACGAACGCGGCCCTAAGCATAGCGTGCGGCGACTACGTAGCGTTCCTTGACCAGACAGACCTGCTTGCCCCGTTCGCTCTGTTCGAGGTTGCCTCGAGGATTAACAAGGAGCCGCAATTGGACGTGTTGTACTCGGATTTTGACCTGATAGCGCAGGAGGACGCTCACCGATTCAACCCGTTTCTGCCCCCGGACTGGTCGCCGGAGCTACTGCTCAGCTCTAACTACATGGCCCATCTGTCGGTGTTCCGGCGCTCACTGGTCGAAGATGCCGGAGGGGTACGTTCCGACTTCGACGGGGCCCAAGATTGGGATCTACTCTTTCGGATCATAGAGAGCACTGGCAACATCGCTCATATCCCTCGCGTGCTCTACCACTGGCGGGCGGAAGAGGGCTCGGCAGCCCAAACACTTAAGAACAAGCCCTACGCGCTGGAAGCCCAGCGCTCTTGCGTGCAAAGTCATCTTGACAGGATTGGCTGGCCCGGCAAGGTTGAGGTAGAGGATCCCAGTAAGGGTTTGCTAAGGGTACGCTGGAGCCCTGACCAGTCGAAGAAGGTCAGCGTGATCATTCCTACCAAGTTCAACGGCCACCTGGTTGCCGTAGCCCTGCGTGCGATAGCCGGATCCAGTTATCGCAACGTCGAGGTCCTGGTGGTGCAGACGGGCGAATGCGCTCTAAAGGAGGGCTGGTTGGGAGACCTGGCTGGCCTGGAGGTGAAGCTGCTCAGCTACCGAGAGCCGTTCAATTACTCGGCGGTTTGCAACTGGGCCGCTGCGCAGGCCACCGGCGAGTTGCTGCTTTTCTTCAACGACGACGTGGAGCCCTTGGATCCGGGCTGGCTGGACGAATTGGTGGGATGGGCGGAGCGAGACGAGATTGGCGTGGTGGGTGCCAGGATGGTGGATGGGAGCGGTTTGATCCAACATGCCGGCATAGTGATCGGCCTGAACGGCTTTGCCGACCACGTCTTTGCCGGAATGGTCCCTGGTGAGTGGAGCCTGATGGGTTCTACCGACTGGTATCGCAATTTTGTGGGGGTCACCGGCGCCTGCCTGATGATCTCCCGAATCAACTTCGACGCCGCCGGGGGTTGGCGTGAGGAGTTCGCCTTGTGCGGAGGCGACGTCGACCTTTGCCTGCGGGTGCGTGAGTTGGGCAAAAGGGTGGTCTCTACGCCCTTTGTGAGAATCAAGCATTTAGAAGGGGCAACCCGGGCCGGCAAGGTTCCGGAAGGCGATTACTTCTCTTCGTTTTGGGCCTACCACAAGTATCTGATGGGTGGGGATCCCTATTTCAACCCCAATCTGTCGCGCTCTTCGACCGCGCCACGGGTGCCCGAGCCATCCGATCCCTCTGCACTAAGCAGGGTCTCGCAAGTGATCGGACGGCAACTCGGCCCGGCAGTCCCAAGCGACCGGCGAGCAGAATGCCTGGCAATGGCGGGGTTTTGCAGCGTTTTGCCGGAAGAGGTGGAGGCCACCCGCCGCCTGCACGCCGTCCACCGGGGCGACATCCCGCCACGCTCGATCAACTGGCTGGTACCTGACATCGACAGCCCGTTCTACGGGGGCATCAATACGACTTTTCGCTTGGCTGATTACTTCAAGCTTGCCCACGGGGTGCAGAGCCGGTTCCAGATTGTCGGGTCCGGCCCGGAGCGTCATTTCCGCAGCGGCATGGAACGGGCCTTTCCTGCGCTGGCCGGCAGCGATGTCCGGGTTTCCCCGGGACTGATGAGCGGATTGGCTGAGCAACCTTGGGCTGATGTAACCATCGCAACGTTTTGGATGACTGCGTACGCTCTAAGCAAGTACGCGGCAACCAAGCGCAAGTTTTACCTGATCCAGGATTACGAGCCCATCTTCTACCCTGCTGGTACCGCATATGCACTAACAGAAGATTCCTACCGGATGGGACACTACGGCCTGTGCAACACCGTCAGTCTCAAGGAGATTTACGAGCGGGAGTACGGTGGTAAGGGAATGTGCTTCGTACCCTCGGTGGACCGGAGTGTGTTCCACGCAAAGGGCCGCTCCGAGCCAGAGCACTTTAGGGTGTTTTTGTATGCGCGGCCGGGACATGATCGCAACTGCTACGAACTTGCGGTTTCAGCTCTCCAAGATTTAAAGGGCCGGCTGGGCCGCCGGCTCGAAATCGTAACTGCCGGGTCCTGGGGCACTATGGATGGACTGCACGATGACGATTTCCTTCATCATCTAGGCCTGCTGGACTACCCTCAGACTGCGGACCTCTATCGCTCTTGCCATGCCGGGCTGGTGCTGAGTGTCTCGAAGCATCCCTCCTACCTACCCTTGGAGATGATGGCAAGTGGGTGCTTGGTGGTTACCAACTACAACTCAGCTACCACCTGGCTGCTGAAAGACGAGCGGAATTGCCTGCTGGCCTCACCTAACGTTCAAAGCATCAGCGCCTGCCTTGAGCGAGCTCTGCTAGAGACCGATCTGCGCAGCAGGCTCGTTGCCCAGGCACTCGCGGACATCGACATCGACCATTCGAATTGGGAACCGGAGATGCAGAAGGTGTACGAGTACTTGTGCGATCCGGACGCTGAGATCAGTAACGCCTAAGGAGGCTGGTCGCGCCCGCTATGACCATGCCAGCCGACGCGACCCCGCCCGCTGACAATCGGCTCCTAGAACCGGACGCCGGCTTGCCCGTCACAATTCTCGCCCCCGCCTTCAATGAGGAGGCGGTCATTGAAGCATTCGTCGAGGCCCTTTCGGCGGTCCTTCACCCCAACTGGTGTCTTTTGGTGGTAGACGACGGTTCCGTGGATCGGACGCCGGAGTTGCTCGGGCAGTTGGCCGAGCGTGTTCCCCGGCTAAGGGTGGTCACGCACCCCTACAATCGGGGCCTCGGGTCGGCGTTGGCCACAGGATTCAAAGAGGCTAGAAGGGGAGTGGTGATTACCATGGACGCCGACCTGAGTCATCCGCTCGATCTGCTCGATTCGCTGGTTGCCGGATGTTCAAACACAGACGCAGTTTTCGCAAGCCGATATGTGCCGGGGGGCGGGATGGTCGGTGTTCCTGCGGGCCGCGTGATCGTATCAAAGCTGGCAAACACCTTCCTTCGCCTCATATTTCGTACGAAGGTGCGAGACCTCACCACCGGATTTCGTGCTTACCGAACGGATCGGATTGACCTGGCGCGCGTAGACGCCGACCGTTTCGATGCCCAGCTTGAGATTTCGATCCGTCTCATCGCCGCCGGCCGGCGGATCGATGAGATTCCCTTGATTCTGGGGACCCGGCAGGCGGGCGAATCCAAGATGGACTACCGCAGGTTAATCAAGCCGTACGGTCGTACAGTGATCAAAATGCTGGCCCTGAGATGGGCGGGTGTGGGCCGCTGACTGACGTCTTGTGTGTATTTGGCACCCGTCCGGAAGCCATCAAGATGGCGCCGGTGGTTGCCGAGTTGCAACGCCGGCCTGAGTTCACCTGCCGGGTCTGCGTTACCGCTCAGCATCGTCAGATGCTGGATCAGGTGCTTGATCTGTTCGGGATCAAACCTGATTTTGACCTGGATGTGATGCGTGACGCTCAGCGACCGCAGGAGGTGTTCGCCCGACTACTTACAGGCGTTGGGGAGGTGCTGAGCGGCGATCGCCCGGATTGGGTCCTGGTTCAGGGCGACACAACCAGTACCTTGGCGACTTCGTTGGCAGCGTTCCATGACCGCATCCCCGTGGGTCACGTGGAGGCGGGTCTTCGGACTTGGGACAAATGGCGCCCATTTCCCGAAGAGGTGAATCGCCGGGTCGTGAGCATTGTCGCGGACCGACATTTCGCTCCCACCCCCTTGGCGGTGAGCAATCTGCTCAGAGGCGGACTCGATTCGCGAACGGTCCTGCTGACAGGCAACACTGTTGTCGACGCCCTGATCGAGGTAGGCGCTCGGCCGCTATCGGTTCACCAGACCCGACTTCTGTCCGAAGCGCAATCCGGTCGCAAGGTGGTGGTGGTCACCGCTCACCGGCGGGAGAGTTTCGGGCCCGCTCTAGAGGAAATCTGCCGGGCCGTTTCCCGACTGGCAGACCATTATGCCGACGAGATCAGGATAATGCTGCCGGTACATCCGAACCCTGAAGTTGCCAGCTTAGTTCACAAACAGCTGAGTGGGATCTCAAACATAGCCCTGCTTCCACCGCTGGAGTATCACACCTTTGTCCATTTGCTTAAGATCTGCTACTTGATCCTCACCGATTCGGGGGGCATCCAGGAAGAGGCGCCTACCTTCGGCGTTCCGGTGCTGGTGCTGAGGGAGGTGACTGAGCGCTCCGAGGCCATCGAGGCAGGAGTGGCTAAGCTGGTTGGTACCGGCGCGGATGACATATTCCGGGAGGCAAGCAGCCTGCTAAGCGATCCGCAGGCGCGCTCTCGAATGACCGTCGCCGGCAATCCCTTCGGCGACGGACGGGCAAGTCGCAGAATCGCCGACAGCTTGCTCGAGGCAGAGCCGGAACCGTTTTCGGGCGGCCGCCGCTGAACTTTCATTGCGCCGGGCAATAGGCACCGGGGTTACCCGCTCCCCGGTCGACTCGAACTTCGCCGCCGGGGCAACGGTTTGCTGTCGCTGGCCGAACAAGTTGGTATGCGCCTGCTGGGTTCTAACGGCTACGGTCCTTCTGCTTCTGCGCCAGAAGGGGGTTGCGTCATACAACACGCTATGGGCGGAAGATGGGCGCGAGTTCCTCAGCGACGCCTTGGGCGCACCGATGGCCTCCCTGTTCCGGCCCTTCGCCGGATATCTTCACACGATTCCCCGCCTGATTGGTCTGGGCGCGGCTGCCGCAGGGCTGAACAACGCGGCTTTGGCGTTCTCGGCGGGGTCGGCCTTTGTGGTGGCGCTTATGAGCCTTTATGTCTTTTTCGCGTCGGGTTCGGTACTGGAGTCGACCTGGTTAAGGGCTGGATTGGCGGGATCGATCGTTTTGTTGCCTGCCGGTGGATACGAGGTTTCGAACAACGCCACCAACCTCCACTGGTACCTCATGTTCGGATGCTTTTGGGCGTTACTGGACCGGTCAACTGCGAAAGGCAGGCGGTTCGGCGGCGCCGTCATGGTCCTCGCTGCTACCCTCAGCAGTCCGATTACAGCTCTGCTTTTCCCGCTGGCCGTCTGGCAGTATTTTCGGCGGGGTTCGCTGAAGGATCGTCAGGTAGTTCTTACCTACGCGGCCGGCCTGGTGGCTCAGATCGCCGTGGTTGCTGCTGGCTTGCTGTGGCCAAGAGACGATTTGGATTTCTTGACTTCCTACGCAGGAAACGACTTTTCCGAGATTCCCCGACTCTATGGCTTGGGCGTTTCCCAGGCTCTGCTTGTAAGCGACCGGCTCCTGGGTGAGACCTGGCTTGCCCTCGGTTGGGGCTTGGGCCACCTGTGCACTTTGCTTTTCGTAGGACTGACAGTTGCCGTATCAATCCGGCACCCCCGCTCGCAGGTGCGAGTGATCGCGCCTGCCTGTCTGATCCTCGCGATGTCGGTTTTTGGGCTGACTGTGGCGGTGCGTGGGTCGAACGCTGTGGACACCGTCGGCCAACAGATCGCTCTGCTCGGAAATCGCTACGTGGTTTTACCCATGCTCTTTCTGGTAACAATTGTCGTTATTGCAGTGGACCGATGGGCCGGCTCCACCGGTCGCCGTAGGACCCAGGCTTGCTTTAGTGCCCTTCTTCTTCTGGTGTTTTCAGCCAGTTTTCGCGTGACGAATCTCAGGTCCGGGGGACCCAGTTGGCCAGAATCTGTGGAGGTGGCGCGCGGCAAATGCCTATCCGGCCAGGAGACGGTACGGATTTCCGAGGCGCCGGGGGGCGAAGCCGCCGGGTGGTTCGTTGAACTTCCATGCCGCGCAGTAGACGAATGATTTGGGCCGGCCGTGGGAGCGGTTTCCCCGGGGGCCGGGTCGCGCTAGCGGTGCCGCTGCTCCTCGGGCTCGTCGCATCGTTGGAGGGACTTAAGTCTCCCATCAATGTTTACGACGAAGGTCTCTATCTGACCCTGGCCCGCTTTTCGGGATTCCACAGACTCCCCTACCGAGACCTATGGACTCTATACGGTCCGGGCAGCAGCCTGTTTGGCCCGCTGGTTTCGCTGGCTTTCGGGCACTCGATCCTGGCTTTGCGTCTGCTCCAGGTGGTCTTCCTGCTAGCCATGGTGGCCGGCGCGTATGAACTGACCCGGGCGTTAGCCGGTTGGCCGCTTGCGGCGGTCGTTGCCTCGGCCATCGGCACCGTCGCTCGTCCGCCGATTCACTTCACGTTAGCGTTCGCATTCGTTCTGTGGGGACTGGCTCTAATTCATCGAGACCTGAATCGCCCCACAGGAGGCCGGCGGCTGTGGGTCGGGTTCGTTCTGCTCGGATTTTCTTTACTGGGGCGATACGAGTTCGCTGCCGTCGGCGCCGGGTTGACGCTAGCGTGTTGGGTCGCTCTTCGCCGGAGCGTTGATCGGAAGCAACTCTTATGGGCGGTTGCAGCGGGGTTGGGCCCTCCGGCGGCTTTCATCCTGGGTCTGGTGGTGATCGTGCCATTCGAAGTCCTTTACGAGAACCTGTATCACTACCCGGTCACTCTCTACCCGGATCCGCAGTGTCGAGGGGCACCGACTCCCTGGGCGGCGTCCTTTAGAGCCGTCTTGGTCCCGCTGGAAGGTCGAGTTTGGGACAGCCAAGAACTGGTGTTGATTCTAGGCAACCTGCTGGCGTTGCCGGTTGGCTTGCTCCTTCTGGCCTGCAGCATCAGGCGAAGCGAGGGCCGGCCTTCGGCTGCAGTCTTGGGAGCAGTCGGACTGTTGGGCCTGTTTGTCTTTCTCCAGATGAGGGCTCGGGCAGGTTCGTCGCCCTACCCTGCTGCAACTATTACGCTCGTCGGGATTGCGGTTCTTCTGGCTCGGCTGCGAGCCAGACTGACGTTGAAGGCGCGCTGGATCATCCCGATGGCGATGCTTCCGATTGTCCTGGTTATGGCCTTATGGTGGGTGCCGTCCGGGCTTCGGTCGCTCTCCGATTGGCCCGAGTATGACCCGGTCACGGGAGTCTTCTCATGTGACCGGCACTACACGTTTTTCTGCCCCGAGGTGGTGGACGCCCTCGCCGAGCAGGTTGAGCGGGCGACCTACCCGGGAGAGGAGATCTTTGTTGCCTTGGTCAACAACTCCGGTCATTTCGCCAATGCCCCTTCGCTTTACTGGGTGCTCGACCACCCACCCGCCTCGAGGTTCATCGAGTTCAACCCCTGTCTGACGGACCGCAACGATGTCCAGCAGGAGATCGTCGAGGATCTAGGGAGGGTCAATGTGGTGGTCGCATCGACTTTTTACCCCGGCAAGCCACCGTTGGGGGTTCGCGCCACGGTGCTCGACGACTTTCTGGGCAGGGAGTTCTTGGTGGCCTCAGAACACCCACTTCCATTCTCGCCGTCCGGAGAGGGGTATCGGGTTCTGGTGCGCAAGGAGTCCGGGTGAGATTGTTGTGGGCGGAGGTTGGGCGGGCTAGGCGTGTTTCCATCCTCAGACGTGGGAACTAGTACGATCGACAGGGATGAGGGAGTCAACTTGAGCGCCGAAGACCTGGAACAGTTCGAAACCGAACTGGAGCTGGCCCTTTACCGGGAGTACAGGGACGTGCTGCCGATGTTTCGCTACGTCATTGAGACCGACCGGCGCTCCTACCTGTGCAACAGCTATGAGATCGTCACCCACCGCAGTGAGGAGGTTCCTTGGTTCGAGGTCGTGCTCAAAGACGCCTGGGCCTGGGATATCTACCGGCCCACCCGCTTCGTCGCTGAGGTGCGGGTGCATACCGTGCGCGACCTTAATATCGAGGAGCTGGCCCGGCCGCCCGATCGGAGCCCCAACCTGCACGGGCTCGAGGGTCTATAGGGCTGCCTCGTAGCGTCGGGCTGCAGCGTCGGCGCAAGTTTTGGCGGCGGGCCGGGTGGTCCCGAAGACCAGAACCACCGCTGCGCATTGACCGGCGAAGTGGGCCCTTGGCCGCCGGTGTCGTACCCGGAAGCTATGGTGTGTGCATGGGCAACGGGCAGGTGCAGATAATCGGTGAAGACGCCGCGGCCGGGATGCTTGCGGGCAAAGGGATGAAGGTCGTTGCCCGCAACTGGCGCTCGCGCTTTGGTGAGCTGGACCTGGTCGCCTTGGACGGTGCCACGCTGGTGTTTGTTGAGGTAAAGTGTCGCCGCCCGGATTGCCTGTATGAGCCGGCGCTGGCAGTGGACCGGCGCAAGCGGGATCGTCTCAGAAGGTTGGCCGAGGCCTACCTGGTGCTTGAGCAGCCTTCTTATCTGGAGTGCCGGTTCGACGTGGTTTCGGTAGTGGCCTGCACCCCGCCTCGCATCAGGCACTTTGTCGACGCGTTCTAGGCCGGGCCCCCCGGGGGGTCGCCGCTGGCCGGTAGCTTTGGCCTTCGTCTTGGTCTTCTTGCTGGCGGGATCTTTGATCGCCGCGCTCGTGAACTTCCGCCAGGTGGCCGGCGCGGTGCCCGGCGCGCAGGCCATATTGGGGCTTGCGGCGTCTTCGGAGGGATTTTTGGCGGGGACTGCCGACGGCGCTTACTTCAGTCCTGACGGCCGGCAGTGGGTCAGGATCAGCGGATTTGTCGGCGAAACGGTGGTTGCCGGAGACGGTGCGGGTGGCGCCCTGGCGCTCTACCGGGATGAGGTGTTCGAAGCTTCGGACCTACGCTCGTTCACGAAGCGGGGTTCGGTGCCCGATGGGACGGTCGCGCCGGCAGTGGGCCCGGCAGGCGAGATTTATCTTGCCATCGCCGACGGTAGGTTCTACCGGTTTGGCGAATCGTCGCCTGTGGAGTTCGCCACCGAGGGTGCGCCAGAGGAGCTGATCGCCCTGGCTGTCTCCCTCACCGAACCGATGGTCTTGCTGGCGGGCGGACTATCGTCGGGTCTTTGGCGCTTTACTGAGGGGGAAGGCCGATGGACCCGGCTCCTCGGCACGCCCACACGGGCGGTGCTGGTGGACGAGGGCACCCCCGGCCGGAGCTTCATCGCCACCGCCGGGGGCGTTTTGGGCTCCCGGGACGGCCGGGTCTGGGAGTTCACCGAATTGCGGGAACCAGTCGAGGCACTGGCCCAGTCGGCGGGCACGATTTTCGCCATCACCTCCTCCCGGCTCCTCTACGAATCCGTCGACGGTACGGTCTGGAAGGCCCGAGCCCTCCAGGATTAGCCCGCCTCATCGCCCCGGAGCCCACCCGGCGACGGGGTTCCGGTTGAGTGCGAGCAACGCAGCGCGGCCCGAACCGCTTTGCAGGGCGGTCCAGGTCGGCGCCCCGGGTTCTGACCCGTCAACGGGTGCTGGTCAGCAGTAGCCCCAAAACTGTCGTACCCCCTCGCTAGTGTTCCGAGCATGTTCGCAAGGGTGGCAAGTGTGGCGGTGGTCGGGATGGAAGGGTGCCCGGTTGATGTCGAGGTGGACATCGGCGGAGGGCTCCCAGACTTCCACGTGGTCGGGTTGGCCAGCACGGCCATTAAGGAGGCCCGCCGGCGGGTCAGAGCAGCGGTGGTCAACTCCGGCCGCAAGTGGCCGCAGCGCCAGATCACCGCCAGCTTGGCCCCCGGAGATCTGCGCAAAGACGGAGCGTTGTTTGACCTGCCTTTGGCGGTGGGAGTGCTCGCCGCCTTTGGCGAGATCAAAGCTCCGCAGCTCCCGAACTATCTTCTGGTGGGGGAGCTTGCGCTGGACGGCCAGCTGCGGCCCATCCGGGGAGCGCTGGCCGCCGCCTTGGCCGCCCAGCAAGCCGGTTGGGAGGGAATCGTCCTGCCCAAGCAAAATGCCGCAGAGGCGGCGCTGGTTTCCGGGATCAGGGTCTTCGGGGCCGGCTCGCTGTCGGAGGCAATTGCCTTTCTCAGCAACAAACTCGCTCAGGAGCCGTTCTGCGCGCCGGGCGCTGCCCAGTTGCTCAATGATGCGCCAGCCGGCGGCCCGGATCTTGCCGACGTCCGGGGACAGGCACTGGCTCGGCGGGCACTGGAAATCGCTGCGGCCGGCGGCCACAACATGCTCATGGTCGGACCTCCCGGCTCGGGCAAAACGATGATGGCGCAGCGTCTGCCCGGGATCCTGCCGCCCCTTTGCCCATCGGAGGCGCTCGAGGTAACCCAGATCTGGTCGGTTGCCGGCATGCTCAAGCCCGAGCAGCCCTTGATTGTGAACCGGCCGTTCCGGGCGCCCCATCACCACGCTTCGGCGGCGGCTATTGTCGGAGGTGGGAGCCCGGTGCCCCGTCCGGGGGAGATCTCGTTGGCTCACCGGGGGGTGCTCTTCCTGGACGAGGTGCCGCTGTTTGCTCCCACGGTCTTGGAGGCTCTTCGCCAGCCCCTGGAGGAAGGTGTGATCCGGGTGGTCAGGCAGGGTATGAGCGCCCGGTTCCCGGCGTCGTTTTGCCTGGTGGCCGCCGCCAACCCGTGCCTTTGCGCCGGTCCGGGCGCTGGCCTACCCTGTTCCTGCTCCCCCAAGCGCCTCACCTCTTACGTCTCCCGGCTGTCCGGACCGCTCTTGGATCGCATCGATATCCAGGTGGAGGTTGCCCGCCTTACCGAGGACGAACTGTTCGATATGCCCGCCTCGGAACCGTCGGCTGTCGTGCGCTCCCGGGTTATGGAAGGGGTCGAATTCCGGATTCGAAGGCTGGAGGCATCAGGTCTAGCGCCCGGCCAGGCAGAGCTAACGGCCGCCACCCGGCGCTTCCTGCGTTCCCGCCTGGCGTTCGAACGGACCTCAGCGCGCGGAGTGGACCGAATCCTTGCAGTCGCCCGGTCCATCGCCGACCTGGCCCGCTCGGAATGCATCGGAGAGGAGCATCTGGCGGAGGCGGTTCAATTCCGTCGGGCGATTTGGGCGGCCCGATGAGCCGCTTGATCCGGCGCTCTGACGCCGAGTATCCCGCGCTTCTCCGGGAGATACCCGATCCGCCCACCCGACTGTTTCTGGCGGGCCGGCCGTTGGAGCCAGGCCCGGCAGTTGCCGTGGTGGGTGCCCGCCGAGCTTCAAGTTACGGGCTGGAGGTCGCTCACTGGCTGGCCTCCGAGCTGGCGGCTGCCGGGCTCACGGTGGTGAGCGGCATGGCCAGAGGGATCGACGGCGCCGCTCATCGTGGAGCACTGGATGTGCGCGGCAGCACTGTGGCGGTCCTGGGATGCGGGCTTGACGTCTGCTATCCGGCAATGCACCGGCAACTCTACGAACAGATCAAGTCGGCCGGCTCGCTGATCTCTGAACATGAGGCAGGCGTCCGCCCCATGCCTCAGCACTTCCCGGTGCGCAACCGGATCATTGCCGGCATGTCCTTGGGAGTGGTGGTGGTGGAGGCCGTGCCGGGCGGGGGAGCGATGATCACCGCCCGGCTGGCGGGGGAGTACGGGCGGGATCTGTTCGCCGTTCCCGGGCCGGTGCATTCGGCAGGAGCCTCGGGACCGCACCTGTTGATTCGAGAAGGTGCTCGCTTGGCTGCCTCGGCCGGCCAGATCCTAGACGATCTCGGGCTGGCGTGCCCAGCGCCGCCGCCCGGCCAGCCGGTGGAACTGCATCCGGACGAGTCCCGCCTCATGAAGGTGCTGGCGGCGCAGCCGCAACTGGTCGATTTGCTGGCCGGCAAGGTGCGGATGCCCGTCTCAACGGTCTCAGCGGTCCTGGTGAAGCTGGAGATGAAGAAACTGGTTACCAGGTACCCGGGCGGGCGTTACGCCTGTTCGGTGGGAGCTCAGCCGCCCTGATTCGGGGAGCCGGCCGGCCCCCCGCTCCGCCGGCCCCCCGGCGCTGACCCGCCCGCACATTCCGCCAGGTTCTATACTCGAAAGTCCATGAGGTTTGCGCTTCCATGAGTGCCGCAGGCTCGCCCGGGGGGCCGGTTCACCAAGTTAAGGACTTAGCAACGGACGATTTCAACGATCAGCACGGCCGAGACAGCTCACCGCTGGGGGCGACGGAAGCGCTGTGGAGGGAGTTCGAGCAGACCCGCTCGCTCCGAGCCCGCGACGAGCTGATCGTCCACTACGCTCCGCTGGTCAAGTACGTGGCTGCTCGGGTTTCGATCGGGTTGCCGCCTTCGGTCGACCACGAAGACCTGGCGTCGGCGGGGATTCTCGGATTGATGGAGGCGGTGTCCAAGTTCGAACCCGGGCGGGGGATCAAGTTCGAGTCCTATGCGGCAACTCGCATCCGCGGGGCGATAATCGATGACTTGCGCAGTCAGGACTGGGTGCCCAGATCGGTGCGGGCTCGGGCTCGTAAGGTCGAGGAAACCCTGAGTCAGTTGCATGAACGGCTGGATAGGACCCCGTCCGATGCGGAGGTGGCAGCCGAGATGGGCGTAACGGTACGGAGGCTTCGTTCGATCTACGCTCGGGTCTCCTCGGTGATGTTCGTGTCGCTGGAGCGCCTGCTAATGGTGGGGGACCAACCCGGGGGACTCTCGCTGGTTGACACTTTGGCGGACGCCGGAGCGGAGGATCCGGCAACTGCTCTTGAAGAGCGGGAGATGAAAAGCTTCCTGGCCAACGCCATTGCAAGCTTGCCCGACAAGGAGCGGATTGCCATCACCTTGTACTACTACGAAGGTCTCAGCCTTGCGGAGATCTCGGCGGTGGTAGGAGTTTCCCAGGCTCGGGTATCGCAGATGAACGCCAAGTCGGTGCTGCAGTTCCGATCGCTGTTGAACCGGGGACCCCGCTCCAGCCAACAAGCGCCTCCCGAGAGCATCTCGAACAGCCCCAGAACCGGCTCCGCGTACGACGGCGCTGTGCCGGTGCAAAGGTCAAGAATCGGTTGAGTTGGGCGATCGAGCACCTCGAACGGTAAGCTATTGGCACAACCAAAGGAATTTGCCCAGCGGCGGCCTGTTTTGGGCTGCGCCGGGCATGACTCGCTGATCCGTAAATCGACTTGACCGTAAATTGAAAGGAAGCGGCATGGCCGTCGTATCACTGAAGCAGCTGCTCGAAGCAGGAGTCCACTTCGGACATCAGACCCGCAGGTGGAACCCAAAGATGCGCCGCTTCATCTTCGCCGAGCGCAACGGCATATACATCATTGATCTGCTGAAGACCATGACCGGCATAGAAGCGGCCTACGAGTACTGCCGCAAGCTGGTGGCGGGCGGAGGGATCGTCTTGTTCGTCGGTACCAAGAAGCAGATCGCCGATGCGGTGTCCGATGAAGCCAAGCGGGTGGGAATGCCTTACGTCAACTATCGCTGGCTGGGCGGCATGCTTACCAACTTCCAGACCATCCATCGCCGGATCCTGCGCATGCGCGAGCTGGAGTCTATGGAGGCACAGGGCATCTTCGACGAGATCCCCAAGAAGGAAGCGCTCACCATGCGCAAGGAGTTGGAGAAGCTGCAGAAGAACCTGGACGGCATCCGCGACCTCAACCGGCGGCCGGACGCAGTTTTTGTGGTGGACACCAAGAAGGAGGAAATCTGCGTTCGGGAGGCGCGCAAGCTGGGCTTGCCGATCATCGCCATCGTTGACACCAACTGTGACCCTGACGACGTGGACTACGTCATTCCGGGCAACGACGACGCCATCCGCTCGGGTGCCCTGCTCACCCGAGTTGTGGCCGACGCGATCCTCGCCGGGCTGGCCGGGCGGCCTCCTGAGGTGATCGCCGCCGCCGAAGCGGCCGCAGCGTCCAGCGTCACGCTGACCGCCGGCAGCGAGGAGCCGCCGGCCGAGTGGGAGATCATGCTCGCTCAGCAGGAGACCGAGAGTGCCAAGAAGGCCCGTACCGATTCGCCGGCCGGTACCCCAGCACGCCGCGCACCCGCGGCGGCGGCTGCACCCCCGGCTTCCGAGGATCCTGAAGAGGCTGCCGAGGACCGCTACGTGCGGCTGCTGGATGACACTCCGCTGCCCGGCGAGGACATCGAGGAGGAGCTCAAGGCCAAGTACAAGGACG
The DNA here is from genome assembly GCA_052389675.1 of Actinomycetota bacterium. Classification (GTDB taxonomy): domain Bacteria; phylum Actinomycetota; class CADDZG01; order JAHWKV01; family JAHWKV01; genus JBBDRH01. Next base: position 27,714 of record JBQTHR010000021.1, on the reverse strand, counting down.
AGGATGAGGTGAAGCACCGTTGAGCACCGCAATCAGCGCATCGCAGGTTAAAGAGCTGCGCGAAATTACCGGCGCGGGAATGATGGATTGCAAGCGCGCCCTTTCCGAGTCGGGCGGCGATATCGAGGCGGCCAAGGACCTGATCAAGAAGTGGGGATTGGCCGGGGTTGAAAAGCGTTCCAGCCGGGCGGCCAAGGAGGGGGCCATCGGGCACTACATCCACCAGCTGGACCCCAGCCTGCCGCCCAAAAAAGGCGTGCTGATCGAGTTGAACTGCGAAACTGACTTCGTCGCAAAGACCCAGGAGTTCAAGGACCTGGCGCGAAATGTCGCCATGCACATCGCAGCCATGGAGCCCAAGTGGGTCAGCCGCTCCGAAGTGCCCGAGGAGTTGATCGAGCGGGAGAAGACTATCTTTCGCGAGTCGGACCAGTTCAAGGGGAAGCCGGACAAAGTGATCGAAAAGATCATGGAGGGCAAGCTCAACGCAATGTTCTCAGATCGCGGCGGGGTTCTCACCGAGCAGAAGTACGTCAAGGACGAGTTGGGTAAGCAGACGGTGGGAGATTTGATCACCGACTTTGCGGCCTCGGTGAAGGAGAACGTTTCGGTCAGGCGGTTCGTCCGCTTCGCAGTGGGAGAGTAGATGGGGGATCCCGGGCCCGGCTTCAAAAGGGTTCTGGTCAAGCTATCGGGTGAGGCATTCGCCGACCCCTCCCAGGGATTTGGCATCGACGCTGCCATCGTGACATCGCTGGCCAAGCAACTGGCGGAAGTCCAGGAGTCGGGCGTGAAAACCGCAGTGGTCGTGGGTGGCGGGAACATCTTCCGGGGGTCCCAGGCTGCAGCCATGGGGATGGAGCGCGCCCGGGCCGACTACATGGGCATGCTCGCCACGGTGATCAACGGCATCGCTTTGGCGGACGCCCTGGGGCAGGTGGGGGCCGAGTGCCGGGTGATGACTGCGATCTGGATGCAGGAGGTCGCAGAGCCGTTCATCCGAGGCCGGGCGCTGCGCCACCTGGAGAAGGGCCGGATTGTAATCTTCGTGGCCGGCACCGGAAACCCCTACTTCACAACCGACACCGCCGCATCGGTGCGGGCTCTGGAAGTTGGGGCGGAAGCGCTGCTCAAGGGGACCAAGGTTGACGGAGTCTATGACTGCGATCCGGTCCTTAACCCGGGTGCGGTGCGGCTGGAGAAGCTTGAGTACCTTGACGTGCTGAGCCTGGGCTTGAAGGTGATGGACCTCACCGCAATCTCCCTGTGCATGGACAACAAGATGCCGATTGTCGTGTTCGACCTGACGGTGGACGGTAATCTTCGCAGAGTGGTAAACGGCGAGCCGGTTGGCACCAAGGTTTGTTGATTGAGGAAGCTTTAGTTATGGCAGACCAAAAGATCGAACAGGCGAAATCGAAGATGGCCAAGGCCATAGCTGCCACTCAGGAGGAGTTCTCGATGATCCGGACCGGGCGGGCGTCGCCGCAACTGATCGACCGGATAGACGTCGACTACTACGGCACCAAGACGCCGCTGGGGCAGATCGCGGGCATCTCGGTGCCCGAGGCCAAGATGCTGCTGATCACTCCGTACGACAAGAGCGCCCTCAGCGCGATCGAAAAGGCCTTGAACGCATCCGACCTGGGCATCCATCCCTCCAGCGACGGCATGGTGATTCGTCTGGTCTTCCCACCGCTGACCACGGACCGGCGCAAGCTGCTCATCAAACAGGTGAAAGAGCGGGCGGAGGAGGGCAAGATCGCTGTTCGAAACGTCCGGCGCCACTCCAAAGACGAGATGGAGAAGGCGCAAAAAGACGGCGAAATGTCCCAGGACGATCTCAAGCGCATCGAAAAGGACCTCCAGAAGGTTACCGATCACTTCATCGAAGAGATCGACAAGATGACCGTCCACAAGGAGCGGGAGCTCCTGGAGGTCTGACCCGGGTGACCTCGCCGGCGTCTTTGGTGTTGAATTCAGCGAAATGAGCCGATCCAAGGCATCTTCCAGGGAGCGCGGCCGGGGTGCTTCGCGGCCGGCTAGCGGAGGCGGCGGCGGTGCCCGGAAGGCGGGCAGCAGGCAGGGTCCAGGCACTGCGGCCGCCGGAAAGAGCGGGAGAAACGCTTCGAAGGGCGGGGGCCGTGATCTCAAGATGGCAACGCTTACCGGTGTGGGCCTGGGAGCCCTGGTGGTCGGATTGCTCTTTGTGGGCCCTGAGTCGTTCTTCGGGCTGGTGGTCCTGGTGTTGATGCTGGCGCAGGCGGAGTTTTACCGGGCCACCCGGAACGCAGGACATAACCCGGCGGCTGCCCTGGGTTTGGTGGGCGGCGCGGCCTTGCTGGCCGGGGTCTACCTGCGAGGGGAGTCGGCCGCCGGACTGGTGATTGTGGCCACGCTTTTTTCGTGCTTGCTTTGGTACATGTCGCTGAAGTCCCGCAGCGGGGTGGTTGCCAACGTGTCGATAACAATGCTCGGGCTCATTTATATCCCGCTGCTCGGCTCGTTCGTCGGCCTGCTGGCGGTGCGGGCGGACGGCCGGGGAGTGACAATAGTGGCTATCGGCGCTGCGGCGGTCTACGACATCTTCGCTTACGCCGGCGGCTCCAAGCTCGGCCGCCACAAGATGGCCCCTTCGATCTCCCCGAACAAGAGCTGGGAGGGGGCGGGGGTGGCCACGCTCGCAACCATCGGCTCTTTGGCTTACGCCGGCCCGCTTCTGGGCCCGTGGAGCACCCTGCAAGCGGCCCTAGTCGGAGCGGCAATTGCTTTCGCCGCGCCCATGGGGGACCTGGTGGAGTCGATGATCAAGCGCGATCTTGGCGTCAAGGACATGGGTACCATCCTTCCGGGGCACGGCGGTGCGCTGGATCGTATCGACGCGATCCTGTTCACCGCCCCCACCGTCTATCTCTCGCTGAAACTGTTCGGGCTCTAGCCGGCAATGCCCGATGATGGACTGATGGATCTGTTCGCCACGCCCGAGCGCCTGCGGGTGGCCGTGCTTGGCTCCACCGGATCGATCGGCAGGCAGGCGCTGGAGGTGGCCCGCGCTCATCCCGACCGCTTCCAGATCGTGGCGCTGGCCGCCGGCTCGGACGGCAAGACGCTGGCCGCACAAGCGGGTGAGTTCGGGGTGTCGCTCCTGGGCATCGTCAACGGCGATACTCCGGTTCCGGACGGCGCACGGGTGCTTCGTGGCCCCCGGTCGGCAGAGCAGGTGGTTGAGGAATGCGACGCCCACATCGTGCTCAATGCAGTGGTGGGCTCGGCCGGGCTGCTGGCTACCATGGCTACCATAGCCACCGGTAGGACCCTGGCGCTGGCCAACAAGGAGAGCCTGGTGGCGGGAGGTGAGCTGGTCATGAGTAAGGTCATGGAGGGGCAACTGCGCCCGGTGGACAGCGAGCACTCCGCCTTGTGGCAGTTGCTGAACGGCCTGCCTGCCGACCAGGTTCGCAAAGTTGTGATTACGGGCAGCGGGGGGCCGTTTCGGGGCAAGACCGCTGCCGAGCTGGCCGGTGTGACCCTGGATCAGGCGCTCAAGCACCCGGTGTGGTCGATGGGGCCGAAGATCACCATCGACTCGTCCACGCTTATGAACAAGGGCCTGGAGGTCATCGAAGCCCATTTCCTGTTCGGACTTACCTACGATGAGATCGAGGTGGTGATTCACCCGCAGGGGTTAATTCACGGAATGGTGGAGGCGTGGGACGGCGCACTCTATGCCCACGCCGCACCACCGGACATGCGCCTTCCCATCCAGCTGGCGCTGTCCTGGCCGGACCGGCTGGGGGCCGCCGCCGGGCGGATTGATTGGAGCACCACCCACCAAATGACCTTCGAGCCTGCCGATACCGGGACCTTTCGCTGCCTGGACCTGGCCTACCACGCCGGGCGGCTGGGCGGGACCTACCCGGCGGTGCTGAACGCCGCCAACGAAGCGGCGGTTGGCGCGTTCATCGATCATGCAATCGACTATCTGGGCATACCATGGATTGTGGAGCAGATCGTCGAAGAACATTCGGGCTGCGAACCGGTCCTCGACGCCATCCTCGAACAAGACGCTTGGGCGCGCCGCCGGGCGCTCGAGTTGAGCACACAAAGGAGACCGTCATAGGAACCGCCGTCGGGCTGACCGCCTTCATAGTCACTTTGCTGGTCATGGTGACCTTTCACGAGTTCGGCCACTACATCACCGCTCGCAAGTTCGGGATCAAGGTGGAGGAATTCTTCGTGGGCTTCGGCCCCCGGCTGTACTCCCGCCGGCGGGGGGAGACCGAGTTCGGGTTGAAGGCCATCTTGCTGGGCGGCTACGTGAAGATAGCCGGCATGAATCCGTTCCAGGAAGTGGCCGCCGAGGACAGGCCCCGGACCTTCGGCGCCAAGCCGGCCTGGCAGCGGGCGATCGTCCTGGTTGCCGGTTCGTTCACCCACTTCATCCTGGCAACCGTGGTGTTCGCAGTCCTGTATGGAGCGGTTGGGATCCGAGATATTGACCGGCCGCTGACCGTTGTCGATCAGGTGGTGAACAAAGTGGGCGCCTTCGAAGGTCCGGCGCACTCTGCTGGGCTTCGGGCGGGCGACAAGGTGGTGGCGATCGACGGCCGGAACGTTGAAACCTGGGAGCAGGTGCGTGATCGGATCCGGCCTGCGGCGGGCAGGCCGCTTGAGTTCGGTGTGGAGCGCGATGGGCAGGTCGTGACCCTGACCATCACCCCGGTAGAGGCGGAAGTGCCGTCGGCGGACGACCCCGAGGTTATGGAGAAGGTCGGCCAGATCGGGGTGGCCCCGTCATTTGCAGTCGTACGCGACAACCCGATTGCTGCGGTGGGCAAGGGCTTTGCAACCACGGTCGAGGCCATCGGTGCCAGCGTGGTGGGTGCAGGGCAGATCTTTTCACCCGACGGAATCGGCAATGTCTTCACCGCACTGCAGGGCGCAGGCGAGCGTGAGATCACCGCCGAGGAGCCTATCGGGTTGGTCGGGGGCGCTCGGCTGGCCGGGCAAGCGAGTGCAGCCGGGGCAACCGAATCCCTGATCTCCTTCTTGGGCGCGTTCATAGTCTTTGTCGGGGTGATCAACCTGGCCCCGCTGCCCCCGCTGGATGGGGGCCATCTGCTGGTCCTGGGCATCGAGAAGCTGATTCGCCGGAATATCGACGCGCGCAAGGTGATCCCGGTGGCTGCGGTAGTCCTGAGCTTTTTCTTGTTCATCGCAGTGGCTCTGCTCTACCTGGACATCGCCCGGCCCCTGGTGGATCCTTTTCAGTAAAGGCTAGGCGCCGGCCCACGCCTTACGGAGTACGCTCAACACTCATGGCCCTTCCCAAACAGTCCGCCGACTTTCCCGCGTGGTACCAGGAGGTGGTGCGCGCCGCTGAGCTGGCGGAGAACTCCCTGGCTCGGGGGTCGATGGTCATCCGCCCGTACGGCTACGCCATTTGGGAGGCGATCCAGGCGGGAGTAGACCGGCGGATCAAGGCCACCGGCCACTCCAACGTCTACTTTCCGATGCTGATTCCCCAGAGCCTGCTGGATCGGGAAGCGGACCATGTGGAGGGATTCGCCCCTCAGGTGGCCGTGGTTACCCATGGGGGCGGCAAGAAGCTGGAGGAGCCGCTCATCGTCCGGCCGACTTCGGAAACCATCATCTGGGCCACTTATGCAAAATGGATCCAAAGCTACCGGGACCTGCCGCTGCTGCTGAATCAATGGGCCAATGTGGTGCGGTGGGAGATGCGCACCAGGCTGTTTTTGCGCACCTCGGAATTCTTATGGCAGGAGGGGCATACCGCTCACGAGACCTCTGAGGAGGCTATTGCCGAGGCCCGCATGATTTTGCTGGATGTGTACCGGGCTACGCTGGAGGAGGATTTCGCGCTGCCGGTGCTAACCGGGCGCAAGAGTGAGTCGGAACGGTTTCCTGGGGCCCTGGAGACGCTGGCCATAGAGGCGCTCATGCGCGACGGCAAGGCTTTGCAGGCCGGCACTTCGCACTACCTTGGCCAGAACTTTGCCCGAGCCTACGGCGTGCAGTTCTTGGGCCGCTCGGGGGAGCAGGAGTTGCCTTATGCCACCTCCTGGGGTGTTTCCACCAGATTGGTAGGAGGCTTGATCATGGCCCACGGGGACGATAAGGGCCTGCGCCTGCCGCCCCGTCTTGCTCCGGTACAGGTGGTCGTCGTTCCGATCTATCGCGACGACAGCCGGGCCAGTGTCTTGGAGGCAGCCGGGAAGATCTCAGCTTCCCTGGGTGGTTTGCGGGTCAAGGTCGACAGCCGGGAGGAACATCGCCCGGGCTACAAGTTCAACGAGTGGGAGCTCAAGGGAGTGCCAGTGCGTCTTGAGATCGGGCCCAAGGACCTGGCGGCGGGCCAGGTGATGGCGGCGCGCCGGGACACCGGGGAGAAAAGCGCTATTGCCCTTGCCGATTTGGCCGGCCGGATCCCCCAGCTTCTGGACGAGATCCAGTCATCGCTGTTCCGCTCAGCTGTTGATTTCAGGGCCGGTCACACCTTCCGGCCGGCGGATTACGCCGAGCTTACCGAGTTGCTCGCCGATGCCAGCGGCTTCGTCGAGGGAGGTTGGTGCGGCAGCGTCCAATGCGAGGACCGGGTCAAAGACGGCACCAAGGCGACCATCCGTTCCCTGCCACTGGACCGGATAGACCCGAGCGCTGCGTGCATAGTGTGCGGGGAGCCGGCATTGGAGAGCGCTACCTGGGCCCAGTCCTACTGAATTGCCGGCGGCGGGCGGACGCTTTTCGCTCCACCATCGCCGCAGACTTGCCTAGCGCGATCAGGGACCGAGCGCCCCGATGGGCACCACTGCAACGCCATCGTCACGGCGGTAGCCGTAACGGGTAGGGCAGATTACGCCCAGCACCGACGGCGGGCCGGAACGGACGGCGTCTATTCCCTCCAAGAACCGGCGCAAGGTATCAGCCCCCTGATCGATGAGCCCTTCGCCCAGCTTGACCTCAAAGGCTCCCCACCTGCCGTCGGGTAGCTGGATTATTGCGTCGACCTCCACGCCGTAGCTGTCCCGGTAGTAGAGGACCTGCCCGCCCAGCGGCTGGGCCAGCACCCGGAGGTCACGAACCACCAAGGATTCGAATAGCTGGCCCAGCAGGTTCAGGTCGCCCAAGATCCTGTCGGGTCCGGCGCCCAGGGCAGCAACCGCCAGTGACGGGCAAACGAAGTGGCGCTTGGCCCCCTTGCGCAGCGCCGCACGCGAGCGTAGGTGGGGAACCCAGGCCGGCTGGTCTTCGATGATCATCAGCCGGGCCAAGGCATCCAGGTAGTCGGCAACCGTGCGTGGGTCCAGTGGCCTATCTGCACCCCCCGAATCGACGGCGAGCACGGAGGTCCTCACATCGGTTGAAATATTGCGAGCCAGCGACGCAGTCAACGCGCCGATGCGTGCCGGGTCGCGCCGGCGGTTGTCAACCCGGCTGAGGTCCATCTGCCTAACCTGTTCCAGATAGTCACGGGCGGCCCGGGCAGCGTCGGCGACAGACCGATCTTGCTGGGCCGGCCAGCCCCCGACCGTGATTCGTTGTGCGATGTCCCTGACCGTGATTTCGGCGCCGCCTGATCGTGGCGGATCGCCCTCGAGCAGGCGGGCAAGTGAGATATCCCCGCTGGAGTAGCCGGACTCGAAAAGACTCATCGGCCGCATCCGAATGAACGAGAAGCGGCCCGCCCCGGTGTGGCGGTTGGCGTCTTCCGGCGGTACCGCCGATCCGGTCAGGATGAACTGACCGGGCGCGCCGGATGCATCAACTGCGCGTCGGACCTGGTTCCACAGAGCGGGCTCAACCTGCCACTCGTCCAGCAGGCGAGGCCGGGCACCATCCAGGACCAGCGAAGGGTCGATGGCCAACGCCCTGCGGGCTTCGGCGTCTATGTCGAGCAGGACTGATGAACGAGCCGCTCGGGTTGCAGTCGCAGTCTTACCGCAGGCCTTGGCCCCGTCGATCACGACCGCACCGGCCGAGGCGAGCCGAGCTCGCAGTTCGCCGTCCACCACCCGATCCCGATAGTTCATGATTGTCCGGCCTCCAGGCTTCAATGCATGAAATATAGAGTATCTAATGCATGAAATGTTGGAAGTCTAATGCAGAAAATATCGGGCTACGGGGCGAATGCCAACGGTACGGCCGGAACTCGCATCCGCCAAGAAGGCCCGTTAATGTTGAAGGCTGGTAAAGCGGGCGGCTCAACCCGTGGGACGGTACCGATCCGGTCGATCGCCAAGGCCTGACAGTTGGCCGGGATGGCAGTGGTGGGGATGGCGGGATGTGATTTCACCGCATAGCGGACAGGTGTCGCGCGATAGAGTGGGAACCTAATGGTTGTTTGCGCAGACCAGCCACCCCGCGGGCTCGCGCCAGCACACATCGAGTTCGGGATGGGCGTCACCACGACTGCGATGGATCCGCGCGAGGTAGGAGCCAAGGCTGCCGGGCTCATCGACATGGCAGCGGCCGGCTACCCGGTTCCTCCCGGCGTGGTGTTGCCCATCCCGGTTCTGCAGGCACTCGGAGATGACCCGGCCGCGCTGGACGCGACGGTCTGCTCTGCGCTGGATCGGCTGGAGGCGATCACTGGCCGGGGCCTCGGCGACGCAGATGCTCCCCTGCTCGTCAGCGTTCGCAGCGGAGCCGCTCTGTCGATGCCGGGGATGATGGACACGGTGCTAAACGTAGGCATGACGCCAACCGTCGAGGCCGCCTTGGCGGCGAGCACGGGGGATGCGGCGTTCGCGGCCGACACCCACCGCCGGTTCCTAACGAGCTATGCGGTCGTCGTCAGCGGTGCGTCCGAAGCCGAGGTCGCCGAGTTGGCCGATAGTGCCGGGACAGCGGCCGAGCTGTCGGCGTCGCTCGTCGAGCGAGGGTGCGAGATCCCGACGGACCCCGTGGGTCAGGTGCTCGGAGCCGTCGGCGCCGTCGTGGCCTCGTGGGACAGCGAACGCGCGCGCGCCTTCCGGCAGCGTGAGGGCGTGGACAACGCGGCAGGGACGGCGGTGACAATCCAGGCGATGGTCTTCGGCAATCTCGGCGCCGACTCGGGCACAGGGGTGGCGTTCAGCCGCGATCCCTCGACGGGACGACGCGGCGCGATGGGCGACGTCCTCGTCGGCGCGCAGGGCGACGACGTGGTCCACGGGTCTGCTCGGCCGCTTCCGCTCGCGGACATGGCAGGGCTGTGGCCCGCTGCCCACGCTGAGCTGATCACAGCAGTCGAGTCGCTCGAGCGGACGTACGGGGATCTCGTCGACGTGGAGTTCACCGTCGAGGGCGGTCGCCTCCACCTGCTGCAGTGCCGGCCCGGCCGGCGCTCGCACATCGCTACGCTGCGCATCGCGATCGACATGGCCGAGGACCCGACTTTCCCGTTGGACCGGGCCGCCGCTGTCTCCCGGTGCCGCGATCTCCTTGCCGGGTGGGCGACGGAGCACGCCTCCGAAGATGGCGCCGACGACGAGCACGTCGTCGCGACCGGATCGGCGGCGAGCCCGGGATGTGGCGTCGGCGTGCTTGCCACCACCGTCGAGTCGGCGCTCGCCCACCACCACGCCGGTGACGCGGTGGTGCTCGTCCGAGCGCACACCTCGCCCGCCGATGTTGCGGCGATCGCAGTCGCCAAGGGCGTGGTGACCAGCTCGGGTGGCTTGGTGAGTCACGCTGCGTTGTTGACCCGTTCGTGGTCGATCCCGTGCGTCGTCGGCGTGGACAAGATGACGGTGGAGGTCGACGGCGTGCGCACCGGCGGAGGTTTCCTGCCGGCCGGCACGGTCGTCACCGTCGATGGCGACCGCGGCCGGCTGCTCGTGGGCTCGCATCTGCGAAGCGGGGCCGAACCGCCGGAGCTGGCCGTCCTGAAGTCCTGGGCCGACGACCTCGCCGCTCCCGGCACTCCGATCGCATGGCACGCCAATGGCGCTGCCGCGGACGACATCGACGTCGTCCGCACGGTTGTCCTGCGCGGCCGGGCGACGGTCGACGGCATCGCAGCCGCGCTCGGCGCTGCGGCCGGAACGGTCGTCGAGTCGGCGGATCGCCTTCGTGTTCAGGGCATGCTCGTCGCAGCAGCCGGCGGCTGGGAGGCATCCGCGGCGGGTCGCGAGATGGTGGAGCGCGAGGTCGCCGGCCTCGTAAGGGCTCATGCTCCAGCGTTCGTGGCGCTGCTGCACGAGTTCACCGCGCCGGACCACGCTCTCAAGGAGCTCGTCACCGAGTGGCAATTGGACAGGACGTCAGCGGACACCGGCACGCTGGTGGCACGCCTGCGGCGAGAGGTCCACCCGCGAGCGATACGGATCATCGCGCAGGCCGCCCGTCTCGTGCCGCGCCTGTACCGCTACGCGCAACGGCTCGACGAGGCGCTCGTCCGCCTGCAGTCCGGCGACGCCTCCTTCTTCGCCCACCCGGGCGTCGATTCGTACCACACGATCTGGTTCGAGCTGCACGAGGAGCTGATCACCATTGCCGGCAGAACCCGTGCCGCCGAAACCGCGGCCGGAGGGGCCTGACGCTCGGCCCGGGAAGGCGCCGACATTGCACGCGACGAATCCCCGGCATCTGCTCATGCTCTGCCGGCGGCGTTTCCACCGCTGGGTGCAGGGCAAGGATCTGGACAACCTAAAGGCTGAAGACCTTGGTCGACGAGCCGCCGATTCCCAAGACGGTTGCCAATAAGATCACCGACTCCGAGCGCGAGGTGATCATCGAGGCCGCCGGCTACCTCGACAACAACTCCCACCTGCGCCACCGCAAGCTCGCCTACACCCTGTCCAGGCGTGAACTCTGCTTCGTCCAGCCCCTCCACCACCCTGCGGGTGCTCCGCTCGGTCAACCTGGTGTGCGACTACGTGAAGCTGCCCGGCCACGCCGTTCGGCCTCAGGCGACCGATGTTACCGAGTCCAACCAGATCTCCGTCTGCTTCAGACCCTTTGACCGGAAGGACCGCTCTCAATTCCACTCTCATTTGACCGCCCCCGCGCCTTCCTTGGCCTTCATGCGGTGCTGCCTGGCTTGTTGCATCCCTTGCTTGCGCGCTTCGATGACGGCAGTGTGAGTGCCATCGTGCCGCTCCGCCGGGGTAACGAACCCGATGCCCTGGTGAAGTCTGACAAAATTGTAGTGGCTGATGCAAACCCTATTGACTCTTCCCCGCAGCAGGGTGTTCTCGATGGCCAGCTCCTCCAGGGCTTCGATGGTACGCTCGAGCTCTTGTTGGAGCTGGGTAACCTGCTGATCTGACTTCTTGTGAGTATTCCGATGATTCTGGACACCCGTTCCGGCTGAAAGCGGACAGTCGTTCCGATGACAAGGTCAACTCTTGGTCCCACGCCATCAGGACCTGTTCGTACAGGGCTCTGGCGGCCCTGCGGCCTTCGGCTTGAACTGCCCGTTCGATCTCAACCGGATTTGCATCCAACTCCACGTCAACGAAGAGTCGGACATCTACACCGACCTTTGGCACGTGCGTTTACCTCCTCGCTTAAAGGTCAGGTGAGCGTACGTGCCTACTTCACTCGATCTCTGGATTTAAAACTGCAGTTGAGGAACCGTAGGAGTTCCCCGACGAGGCTTTATCTTCGGAACGGCGGTATGGCGATGTTAGGGACTTTTGGTCTCCTAAGTTCCTCGTCGTCGAATGCACTACTAACGCCCGATGGGATCGTCCTCGCAATATTCCTACCGTGGATTTCAATAGTTGCGGCTTGGACAATCCAAAGAATTCTTCAGTCATCCGATCAGGGAAGGAAAGCCCTAAGACGCGTTCGCATCTTCATCCGAGGAAGCCGCGCGATAACTTAAGGGCGGAGAAACGGAGGTTCCGCTGATGAGCAAGGTTGGGGAAGCGAGCTTGGCTATATTCACACTCGTGGTACTCATGAGTGGCTTAGCGATAGCTGGTCATGCATTCTTCGGAGGACGTAGTGAACGTGGGGTGCCCACCCGGAACTCCAGTCGGCGACAGTTCGTTAGGAAGGCGTCGGGAGCGGTCCTCTTCGTAATGGCATCCTCAATCCTGAGGCCGCTGGCCGCGTTTGCCAGTCACCTAAGATGCACCCATAGGGGCGTCACGGGATCATGGCGAACTTGTCGCGAACTATGTAGCCGAACCTACACTAGGTGCTGTATGTGGTCCCCCAACGGGGTCTACTACGATTGTTGCACAGGTACATGCACGGGCGGCGGGTGCCAATGGTCACGTCAATACGTCAATACAGAGTGAACTTCTCGATAGACAACACCGGAGGATGCTATTGCTTTCTCCAAGCTTGTTGATCCCAGAGTGGTGGGTGAGGGGGCAAGAGAGTGAATGATAAGGAAAAAGCAGATTGGACGCTGGTAAGGGGAGTGCCGGAAGACCTGCCCTCCGTAGAAGCAGTTTACGAGGTCGTCTCTGTGGGAACGGGGAAGGTAAACACGACCCTCAGGGTGGCACGAGGAGATGGTGCCGAAAAGAGAAAGAATTTCATAGTGCGGCACCTTTCAGAACTGCAAAGGTCGCTGCTTAAAGAGCCGGAAACGCGCGAGTGGGGCAGCATGCACTTCATTGTGTACGCGGACGGAGACGGTCAAACGACGTTTAGCCCCGCGACACCTGGACAGTCGCAGATCCGCGAGATCGAATTGGTAACGAATGCCCTAAGTAAACTGCCATCCAGCGTTGTGATCGATCCACAGATTCCTACTATGCAGCGAGGAAAAGAAGCCCCATGATTATGGACGCTGTTTTGGACCGTAGAGAATCCTCGAAGCCGGAACCAGACAGAGCTGTGCTAGTGCCCTGACCATAGTGGAACGCCCGCTTCAAATCCGGGAGTGATGCTCCTGGAAGTTGAGCACATCCGAAGACTTGGGGCCCATCTTGAGTGGTCCCCGAGCAAGCTGATGGGCTGGGCAGCCACCATCAGCGCCGACACCGCCTCGGTGGTGAGCAGGATCCTGGAGGTTAAACCACATCCCGAGCAGGGCTATCGTCTGGCGCGCATGCAGGCGGATCAGTCCACCAGCAGCACCTCGGCGATGGCAATGCCGGCGTCATGAGTCAAGGAGAGCAGGGCCGTGGCACCTGCCGCCAGCACCGACGCACGGCCGGTCAAAACCAGTTCCGGCCTGCTGCGCTCCCGGCCTGCTACCACTTCTATATCAACCCAGCGCAGCTTCGGCCAGCCTTCTCCCAGCGCCTTGAAGGCTGCCTCCTTGGCCGCCACCCGGACGGCGAAGTGCTGGGGAGGCCGGGGTTTGCCCAGGCAGTAGGCTTGCTCCGCAGGGGTGAACAAGCGGTCGGCGAGCCGGGGCCAAGTAGCCATCCTGCTCGCCAGCCGCTCGATGTCTACCACGTCTATGCCCAGCCGGATCATCAGGCCCAGTGGTCCGGGGTCAGACTTTGCCCAGCACTATCGACACATTGTGGCCACCGAAGCCAAAGGCGTTGGTCAGTGCATAGGCGACCTTGGCCTTCCGGGGGCGGTTGGGCACCACATCGAGGTCGCATTCCGGGTCGGGATTATGGTAGTTGATGGTCGGTGGCAGCATCTGGTGGTTAAGCCCCATGGCTGTGGCAGCCAGCGCGGTTGACCCGGCAGCGCCCAGCAGGTGGCCGGTCATTGACTTGGTGGAGGAGGTGGGCGGTGCATCGTCGCCAAAAACCTTGCGGATGGCCTTGGTCTCGGCAAGGTCGCCCAGTGGCGTGGAGGTGCCGTGTGCCGCAATGTAGCCGATGTCCTGGGTGGTGAGTTGCGAATCCTTGAGGGCGATGCTCATCGCGCTGGCCGCTCCGGTGCCATCCGGGTGGGGCATCACCAGGTGATAGGCGTCGGCGGTCAGGCCGTAGCCCATTACTTCGGCCAGGATCTGGGCCCCCCGCGCCCGGGCCACCTCCCACGCCTCAAAGATCAGTACGGTGGCCCCCTCGGCGATCACAAAACCGTCCCGCTGTTTGTCGAAGGGCCGGGAGGCGCCCTGCGGATCGTCGTTACGCTTGGAGAGCGCCCGGGCCGAGCCGAAAGCGGCCAGCGCCAAGGGAGTGATGCAGGATTCAGCGCCCCCGGTCAGCACTGTGTCGGCGAGGCCGTTGCGGATGAGATCCACCGCTCGGGCCATTGCATGACCGCTGGAGGCGCACGCGCTGACGCTGCACTCGTTGGGTCCCTGGAACCCGAACTCAATGCCAACGTTGCCGGCCGCGGCGTTTGCCATCAGCCGGGGGACCAGGTCCGGGATAACGTAGCGGGGGCCCTTGGTCTGGAGCTGCTGGTTCTGTTTCTCGATGATGTCCAGCCCCCCAATGCCCGAGCCGATAACCACGCCGACACGCTCCGGGTCGGGGTCGCTCGGCTCCAGCCCGGCGTCGGCCAGTGCCAGTTTGGAGGCGGCGTAGGCCATTTGGGTGAACCGCTCCATCCGGCGGGCGCGCTTGGGCTCCAAGTAGTTCTCGATGGCGAATCCGGGCACCTCGCCGGCGATCCTGATCGAGTGTTTCGAGCTGTCGAACTGGGTGATCGGGCCCACTCCGGACCGGCCGTCCAAGATCGATTGCCAGAATTCATCGATCCCCGAGCCGATAGGAGTGACGGGGCCGATGCCGGTCAATGCTATGCGCCGTCGTTCAGGCACTCGTGCCCTCTTTGGCTGAGAGCAGGTCTGCCGCCTGCCCCAGGGTGGTGACGTCTTCCAACTCCTCGTCGGAGACTTCGATGGAGAAACGCTCCTCCACGGCCATGACCACCGTCATGAGATCTATGGAGTCAAGGCCGAGGTCCTCGAAAAGGTTGGCGTCCTCCGTGATGGTGTCGGCCTCAACTTTCAGGCGGTCCACCAGGACCTCCTTGAGTGCCTCCACCACATCCTGTCTTGTCATTGAAGCCTCCTGATTGCGTCGGTGAATTCAACATACTAGTTTGGGGGCTGACTCCCCGGCGCCTGCGGTCGCTTAGGCCAGTCCGCCGTTTACCCCCAGCACCTGGCCGGTAAGGTAGGAGGCCCGGACGCAAAAACGCACCGCCTCGCCCACCTCATCCGGCGTGCCCGGCCGTCCCATCGGCACCCGGCTTGCCAGCGCATCGTACTGAGCCGGGGTGAGCTTGGCAATGAACTCTGTGTCGATCAGCCCCGGAGCGATCACGTTTACCGTAATGCCCTTGGCTGCCACCTCCAGCGCAAGGGACTTAGAGAAACCTACCAGTGCAGCCTTAGCTGCGGCATAATTGGCCTGGCCGGGGTTGCCGGTGGTGCCCACAATCGACCCGATCGAGACGATCCGCCCGAAGCGGGCCTTCAGCATGCCCGGCAGAGCTCGCTTGGTGCACCGGAAGGCGCCCTTGAGTGTGGTGTTGAGCACATCGTCCCAGTTCTGCTCGCTCATGCGCATCAGCAGGCCGTCCCTGGTGATGCCGGCGTTGTTGACCAGCACTTCCACCGGCCCCAGCGTGCCCTCAATCTGCTCGAACGCTCCAGCGACGCTGGAGCTGTCCGAGACGTCGATGTGAACAGCGAAGCCACCGGGGCAAAGTTCAACCGTTTCTTTGGCCCCCGCCTCATTTCCCCGGTAGCCTACAGCCACCAGAGCTCCTTCCTGTGAAAGAGCTAGGGCGCTTGCCCGGCCGATCCCTCCGCCGGCCCCGGTAACCAGCGCCACCTTCCCGGAAAGGGTCATCCGACCGTACCGGCCGGTTGCGCCAGGCCACCGGTCATGCGACCACGCCGGTCAGTTGCGCCGGGTCGCCCGGAGTCGGTCGGGCCGGCGTGGGCATTGTCCAGTTGAGCGCCGCAGCGCCCCAGGTGTAGCCGGCGCCGAATGCGACCATCAGCAGGCGGCTGCCCGGGACCAGCAGGCCCTCCGTCCAGGCGTCGTAAATGGCCAGCGGGATCGAGGCGGCGGAGGTGTTGCCGTAGCGGTCGATGTTGAGATAGGCCTTCTCCGGCGGAATTCCGATTTGGACCGCGCACTCGTCGATGATCCGCTTGTTGGCCTGGTGAGCGATCATCAGGTCGAAGCTGTCCTTCCCGAATCGGGTGCCCAGCTCAGACATGACCCTCACCGCGCTGCGAAAGACCTCCCGGCCGGACATCTTGAGCAGCAAGCAGGAGGGGTCGTGGGGGAGCCCACCCTCGCCGAGCTTGCTGCCGCCGCCCGGAATGATCACCTGCTCGGCCCCCGCACCATCGGACCCGAGCTCAAAGCGCATCGGCTCGGCGCTCTCATCGCCCTCCAGGACCACCGCTGCGGCGCCGTCTCCGAACAACGGCGCGCTCAAAGGATCCTCAAGGTTGATGTGCCGGCTGAGCAGGTCTACACCCACCACCAACACCTTGTTCGCCGCTGCAGAGCCGACCAGGCTGGCGCCGAGTGACAGGGAGTACACAAAGCCGGAGCAGGCTGCTGCCACGTCGAACGAGCCGGCGCGGCTGGCCCCGATGGCGTTTTGGATCAAATTGGCGGTAGCGGGAAGGATGTAGTCCGGGGTGCAGGTAGCGACGATTACCATGGAGACTTCAGCCGGGTCCAACCCTGCCCCGGCCAGCGCTTCCTGCGCCGCCCGGGCGCCCAGGCTGGCGGACGAGTCCTGTTCGCTTGCCCAGTGGCGCTGGCGAATGCCGGTCCTGGTGACTATCCACTCCTCGGTGATCCCAAGGCGTAGGGCCAGTTCCTGGTTGGTCACAATTCTTTCGGGTAGAGCTTTGCCTACTCCGGTGATTGCTACTCTCATGGATTGCCGTGAGGTAGCGTCGGCGACGGCATTTGCCTGAGCCACATAACGGCCTCGGAGCTGCGCACTGGGGCTCCATGGGGGATCAAGTAGCCCACCATCAAACCGGCGAATCCGGAGAAAACCGGCACCTGGTCGCCGTTAGAGGAAAGGATCTGGCCGATTATCTGGCCCTTCTTTACGTACTCGCCGCCCGGGTCTTGGGAGTACTCGGGAATGAACCGCCCGCTGCACGGGGCGACGATCAACCGCTCGTCTACCACCAAGCTCTCGCCGGCGGGCAACTCAAACCCCTCGCTCCATTCGATCAAACCCTTGCTCCGGCCGGTTCGGTGGCCTGCTCCAACCGGGCGGCCAACTTCTCGGCCTCCTCGTCGCATGACACGCCGATATGCTCCGCTGCCGGATCGATAGCTCTGATCAGTCCACGAAGGATTCGGCCCGGGCCGGTTTCGACGAAAGTGTCTACCCCGGCTGAGCGCATGCTGACCACAGTCTCTACGAAGCGCACCGGCTCAGTGAGCGCCTGCGCCAGCAACGGGGCGATCTCCTCCGGCTCGCTGTGCGGGCGCCCGTCTGCACCGCACCACACCGGACAAAGCGGCTGCCTCCAGGCAACCGTGCTTAGCGCGGCTTCGAACTCGGTTCGGGCGCTGTGCATCAGCGGGCAGTGGCTGGCGATGGGAACCTGCAGCCGTACCACCCGCTTTGCTCCTGCTTCCCGGCAGCGGGCGGATGCGGCTTCCAGCGCATCGGTGCGTCCGGAGATGACCGTTTGTTTGGGCGAGTTGAGGTTGGCCACCCAGACCTCGCCGCTCGCCCGACAGATTTGCTCGATGGTTGCAAGGTCCAGACCCAGCACTGCCGACATACCTCCGGGATTACTGGCACCGGCGGCGGCCATTGCCCTGCCCCGAAGCTCCACCAGGCGCAAGCCGTCTTCGAAAGACAAGGCCCCGGTCGCCACTAAGGCTGCGAGTTCGCCCAGGCTGTGCCCGGCGACCACGTCCGGCCGCAACTCCAGTTGTGCCAGGGACCGGGCGATGCCCACCGAGGTGATGAACAACGCCGGCTGGATGGTTTCCGGCCCGAAATCCGGTTCGGCGGCCACTGTGCACAGGTCCTCGAGGTCGCAGCCCATGATGGAGCGGGCCCGGGAAAACAGTTGGACGCACGGGGCAATGCGGGCAGCCATGCCCGGGCTCTGCGACCCCTGGCCGGGAAACACCCAAGCGATCACGATGCGCAGTTTTCCATGGTCGATTCGCCGCCCATAAGGTACCGAAGGTAAACTTGCGTGAAGGCGTGCTCGGCCGGCATAGCGACCCGGGTCGCGACAAAGGAAATTTTCTTGGAATTTTCGTTCATATCCAGGTTAGTACATGCCTTTGAGCCAATCGTTACAGGTTACGTGAGGTAACTTATGCCCGAGGTCAAGCGGCGGATCTCCCGCGAAGAGCGCCGGCATCGCTTGCTCGCCGGCGCCGGGGAGCTTTTCGGAGCTCACGGCTACCGCGGTACCGAAGTCGATCATATCGCTCGCCGGGCCGGTGTGACCAAGCCCATGATCTACCGGCACTTCCCCGGCGGCAAGGCCGAAATCTTCTTGGCGGTGCTCGACGGGTATATGGATTCGCTGATGCGGGCACTCTGGGAGGCGCTGGCTTCGTCCACTGAGCCCCGGGAGCGGTTGCGCCACGGGCTGGAGGCCTACCTGCGGTTCGCAGAGGAAAACCCGGCGGGCTTTAGGCTGCTGGCTCGGGCATCGGCCGAGTTGGATCCGGGGTTGGGCGGGCAGCTTCGACAGATGCGGGAGACCATTGCCGCAGGTTTGAGCAACACGATAGCTGACGTGATGCGAGGAGCCGGCCTGTCGGCCGAAGGAGCGCCGCTTTATGCGCAGGCACTGCTCGGCGGGGTGGAGTCGGTAACCATCTGGTGGCTGGAGCATGGCCGGGTGCAAGAGTTGCAAGAGATCGTCGACCATCTGCTGGCGTTTTTGTGGCGAGGGTTCGACGGGCTGCCCCGCGACCCCACCCGCTTCCAGACGAGCCGTCAGGCTTAGCGAGTGCAGGCGCCGGCCCGGAGCCGTCAGGCGGAGCGAGTGCAGGCGCCGGCCCGGAGCCGTCAGGCGGAGCGAGTGCAGGCGCCGGCCCGGAGCCGTCAGGCGGTAACCGGCGCGATCACCGCCTCGAAGAAGGCCTTCTCATAACCCTCGACCATTCGGGCGACATCGAAGTTTTGAGCAGCGTGGCTACGGCAGTCTTGGGGGTCGATCTCGGCTGCCCGGTCGATCAGGCCGGGGAGCTCGGAAGGCCCCTCAGCAATGAAGCCGGTTCGGCCGTGGACAACAATCTCGCCAACCGACCCGCCCCGCAGCGCCACCACCGCGGTGCCGCAGGCCATTGCCTCCACCATCACCAGCCCGAACGGCTCCGACCATCTGATCGGGAACAAAAAGCAGTGGGCGCGGGCCATCAGATCCTTCTTGGTGGCAGAGTCCGCCTGGCCGATCCAGTCCACGTCTGGGCCGAGTAGCGGTACCACGTCGCGCTCAAAGTAGGCTTTCTCTGCCGGTTCGTTGCACTTGCCCGCCAGTACCAGCCGCCGGCCCGCTCGCCGGGCGGCCTCAATTGCCAGGTGAGCGCCCTTGTCTGGACTCATCCGGCCGAGGAACAACACGAAGTCCTCCTTGTTTCGACCCATCGGGTACTGGTCTACAGGGATGGCGTTATAAACGGTGGCGCTCCAGTTGAGGTCGGGTGCTTCGGCCCGCTGGGAGTTGGAGATCGCGATAAGCGAAACTGAGTCGCCCAGCTGGCGAAACAGGCTACCGAGTTCTCCGGATACCGGACCGTGCGCGGTAACCAGGGTTTTGGCGCGCCGACCCCGGGCGGTGAGCGGGCCGCACAGGGTGTGATCGTGCACGATGTCTAGATCCAACGTCCGCAGGTGCGCCTCGGCGGCGGCGGCGTGAATCGCCTCGGGCATGCTTTCACCCAAGCGTTCGCTGGGCGGCTGGGCATAGGTCTGCAGGAAGCGGGCACCGGTCCCCGGCCGCCCAGCAGCGATGAGTGTGACCTCGTGTCCCCGGGCGAGCAAGCCGTCGGCCAGCCAGGCGCACACCCATTCAATCCCGCCGTAGGCACTGGGAGGGACCTCGAACCAGACGGGTGCGACCAGGGCGATCTTGAGGGTGGAGTTGGGGGTAGCGGTCAATGATTCCTCCCGATAGTTGGTTAGGCTGGTTCGGACCCTTTCGAAAGGTGCCCTTGGATCACTTCCCCAAACCCAACTCCGATCAACCCGCTGTTGCGAAAAGCCCCGATGGCGAAGAGTTCCAGGTAGTAGGCCGGGCCGGCCCGCTGCGGCTCAGAAGCGCTCCCGGGGTTCTGGCTGAGACCCGGCAGGACCTGCTTGTGGTCAAAGAGGGGCCCTTGTTCGCCTGCTCCCGGCCTAACGGTGACATCCTTCCCGGTCTGGTGACCGGAGAAGGTCTCTATTTAGAGGATACCCGCTTCCTCTCCGAACTCCGGCTAACCCTGGGCGGAAAGCCGGTGGTGCTTCTCAGTTCCTCGGACGACCTGGCCTATGCGATGGCCATAGACGCCACCAACCCCAACCTCTCAGAGGGGCGCTCTAGAAAGGTCCCTCAGCAGAGCTTGAGCATCCAACGCTTCCGGGTGGTGAGGGATCGGCTGTACGAGCGGATATCGATCCGTAACTACGGGCGGACGCCGATCAGGACCACTTTGGAGCTGGCCCTCGGTGCAGATTTTGCCGACACGTTCGAGGTGCGGGGGGTAGCCAAGCGCAAGACCAGGGGCCATCTGCTGGCGCCGAAAGCGGTTACCGGGGGACTGCGCTTCGGTTATGTAGGCGAAGACGAGGTCTTCCGGGAGACGGTAGTGCTGTTCGATCCGCCCCCTGCCCGGCTGGATCTGGGTCAGGGGCAGCGGGCAGTGGCGTTTTTCGACGTCGAACTGGCGCCGTTGCAGAAGATGAGTTGGCAGGTCAGCGTCGAACCGTCGGTTGCCGGCCGCCAAAGTCCCCGCCAAGACCTGGAGCTTGCCGAGCGCGCTGCCTTCGCCGACGAGGAGCGCTGGCGCCGCTCGGGCTCGCTTATCCGCACTGACAATGAGCACTTTAACGGTTTTGTCGATGCCGCGGTGCGCGATCTCAAGGCGCTGCGCACCACCCTTGCCGGCGGCGAGATCTTCGCTGCGGGGATCCCGTGGTATGTCGCCCCGTTTGGCCGGGACTCGCTGATCACCAGCTACGAAACTCTGTTATGGAACCCGGCCCCCGCCGCCGACTGCCTGCGGGTGCTTGCCCGGCTCCAAGCGCAGGCCGACGATCCTTGGCGGGACGCCGAGCCGGGCAAGATCCTGCACGAGTTGCGCCAGGGCGAACTGGCGGGGGCTCACCTGGTCCCCCACACCCCTTATTACGGCAGCGTCGACTCGACCCCGCTGTTCCTCATGCTCGCCGGAACTTACTACCGCTGGACCGCAGATCTGGAACTGATGCGTGAGCTCCGGCCGGCCTTCGACGCCGCCCTCGGATGGATTGCCCACCACGGTGACCGGGACGGCGACGGTTTCGTCGAGTACAGCAAGCGCTCGCCCGCCGGGCTCAGCAACCAGGGGTGGAAGGACTCCGAGGACTGCATAGTCCATGCCGACGGCTCATTGGCCCAGGGACCGATCGCCCTGGTGGAAGTACAGGGCTACGTCTACCTGGCCAAACACCGGCTGGCCGGCGTTTACGAAGCACTGGGGGATCCGGCTACCGCCGGTACTTTGCGCCGGGAGGCTGCGGCGCTTCGGGAAGCGTTCGAAGAAGCGTTTTGGATGCCCGAGGAGGGCACTTACGCCCTGGCGCTCGATGGGAAGAAGCGCCAGGTCAAAGGAATCACCTCCAACCCTGCTCACTGCCTGTACTGCGGCATCGTCGGCGACCGGCGTGCCCAGCAGGTGGGGGAGCGGCTGATGGCGCCGGATATGTTCTCGGGCTGGGGCATCCGCACGCTGTCTAAGGAGTCTCCGGCTTACAACCCGATGGGCTATCACCTCGGCTCGGTGTGGCCTCACGACAATGTCATCGCTGCCGCCGGTTTGAAGCGCTACGGGATGGTTGAGGCGACCGAGCGGATTGCCACCGCCCTGTTCGACGCTGCGGTACAAGCTCGAGATACCCGCCTGGACGAGT
Source organism: Actinomycetota bacterium (assembly GCA_052389675.1). Lineage (GTDB taxonomy): Bacteria > Actinomycetota > CADDZG01 > JAHWKV01 > JAHWKV01 > JBBDRH01. The sequence goes on along the minus strand of JBQTHR010000021.1, from coordinate 5,766 downwards.
TGTATTGCGGCTTTGACCGCCGCCGGGGTTTGGGTCCGGTGGCCTACCCGGTGGCGTGCCGCCCACAGGCCTGGGCGGCGGCGGTACCGATCATGCTGGTGCAGTCGTTCCTGGGGATCTCGGCTGATGCGCCCTCCAACGTGCTGACCATCAATAAGCCCAGCCTGCCCGCCTGGTTGGACCGGGTGCAGTTGGACAACTTGCGGGTCGGAAACTCCCGGTTGGGGCTGGCGTTTAACCGGGTACAAGGGCACACCGCCTTCGCGCTCACGTCCCGGGAGGGCGACATCTTGGTCACAACCAACCGTTAGCAAACTCTCGCACACTGGCCGGGCTTCACTTCATTATCGCTCCACCCTGCGCACCGGCTGGCCCGGGCGCCAAATCTGGATAACCAGGTGGTCCATCCGCTCGTTCAGCCCCGTTAACACCGCCTCATCTATCGACAGTTTGAAACGGTGGGAGCCCGGGTGGGTGTCCGGTGCCGGTACCTCGGTGGCCACGCCGGCGATTTTGGCGTCGCCGCCGGTCATCATCTCGTCGGTCGGACCGGCGTGGATGGCAAAACGGGGGTCGCCGATCAGATCCGCCGCCTTCTTGGAGCCGCCCATAGACCCTATAAAGACGTCCCAATCCTCGAACTGCACCTCGATGCCACTGACCCGGGGCGAACCGTCCCGGCGAAGTGTTGCCAGGACGTGATGCTTGTTGACAACGAACCGAGCCTTGATCGCGGCGGCCAGATCAGGCGCCTCCAGCTCCAACTCCGCCCAACTGGCCACGCTCGCGATCCTAAACCCGCCGACGCTGCGCGCGGGAGCGTCAGAAAGGCGCTCGAGCGCGACGTGCTCAGCCCCGCCGTTTGAAGTCTTGCGCCTCCTGGACCTGCCGGCCGAACTTTCGCTCCTGGCGGTGGCGTTCCCGTGGGTTCGAGCGAAGGGCTTCGCCGGCAATCTCTCGCTTTATCCTGATGAACTGCTCCAGTCTGCTCGGGCTGAGTGAGCCAGTGTCGATGGCCGCTCGGACGGCGCAGCCTGGCTCGGAGCCATGCCGGCAGTCGCCGAAACGGCAAGATTGCGCCAGCTCATCTACATCGTCGAAGGCGGCGGTCAGCGCTTGGACGTCGGCGGCCAGGCCGAACGCCCGGATGCCTGGAGTGTCGATGATCACACCGGTACCGGGGACCACGTAAAGCTCGCGGGCGGTGGTGGTGTGCCTGCCCTTGGCATCGCCACTGCGGACCGCCCCGGTGGCCACAAGTTGTTCTTCGAGCAGAGCGTTCAGCAGGCTGGATTTTCCCGCACCCGACTCGCCCAGCAGCATTGCGGTGGACCCGCCGATCCTCCGGCGTAGTTCATCGATTCCGGCGCCGGTAACCGTGGAGACGTCAAGAAGGTCCAGGCCGGGGTTCTCGGCGGTTGCGGTTTTGCGAAGGGCTTCGGTGGGGCCGAGGTCGGACTTGTTCAAAACGACTACCGGGGAAGCGCCGGCTTCCCAAGCGGCGATGGCGCCCCGCTGGATCCGGCCGGCCTTGACCGGGCGATCGATACCACACACCAGCAGCACGACATCAACATTGGCGGCAAGGACCTGTTCTGTACCATCGTTACCCCGTCTTCGGATCGCCCCGGCGCGGGGCAGGATATCGGCAATGGCGCCGCTGGACACTGCCACCCAGTCTCCGGTGACCAGCGAGCCGATCCGGGGAGGTACTGAAAGGGACAAGGCGCCATGTTCGGTCGCAATGGTTGCCGTGCCCCGGTTGCGGCGAATGACCCTACCGGCAGCAACTTCGTTGCCGGCTTCGGCCAGCAGAGCCGCCCAGCGCTCGTTCCAGCCAAGCGCGCTCAGGAAGCAAGGAGCTATCGACATAGAATGCGGGGCCCCCTACTTTCCGGTGCGCCCTTTGGGCCGCATGAGGCGGCGACGGGACACGAAGCGCAGCGCTAGAGGCGCCCTGAGGGGGATGCGGCCGGCATACGGAAACTTCCCCTTTCGCTGGTCGAGATGAGCCTTAGTATAGGTTTTCGGCGGGCTGCCGGACGCGATATGCTAGGGCAAATCTGCCCGCCGGGTTGAAATGACGCGGATCGGTTCGGCTGAGCCGGCAACGGGTGCCCCATCCGTCGAGTTCGCCTGAATTCGAAAGACTCTGGAGGAGAGCTGCTAATGAGCGTAGAAGAGCTGAAGTCGACTGCACAGGCCATGGTGGCGCCGGGCAAGGGAATCTTGGCGGCCGACGAGAGTTCTCCCACCATCGGCAAGCGTTTTGCCAAGCTCGGAATCGATTCCACCGAGGAGAACCGGCGTAGCTACCGGGAGATGTTTTTCACCGCCGGCGGCATCGAGAACTATGTATCCGGGGTGATCCTTTACGACGAAACCATCCGCCAAAGCGCCTCCGGCGGCACCACCTTCTCTAACCTTTTGCAGAGCCTGGGCATGGTACCGGGGATCAAGGTTGACACCGGGGCCAAGGAACTGGCAGGCGCTGCTGGAGAGAAGATCACCGAAGGCCTCGACGGTTTGCGTGAGCGCTTGGCCGAGTACTATGGCCTGGGCGCCCGCTTCGCCAAGTGGCGTGCGGTGATCACCATCGGCGACGGTATGCCCAGCGACTACTGCATCCACGTGAACGCCCACGCCCTGGGCCGCTACGCCGCGCTTTGCCAGGAGGCGAGCATCGTTCCCATCGTCGAGCCCGAGGTCCTGATGGACTGGACCAACACTATCGACGTTTGTGAGGACGTGACCCGGCGCACTCTTACAAAGGTCTTCCAGGAACTGGAGGCGCAGCAGATCATGCTCGAGGGGATCGTGCTCAAGCCGAACATGATCGTGCCGGGCATCGGCAGCGGGACCGAAGCCTCGGTAGATGAGGTGGCCGAGCGCACCCTGGCCGTCTTGAAGGACTGCGTTCCGCCCCAGGTGGCGGGAATCGCCTTCCTTTCCGGCGGTCAAAGCGACGAGGCGGCGTCGGCTCACCTTAACCGGCTGAACCAGCTGGGTGGGGCACCGTGGCCGCTCACCTTCTCCTATGGCCGGGCTCTTCAGACGGCAGCCATGCAGACCTGGGCGGGCAAGCCGGCGAACCTCGGCGCCGGACAAGCGGCCGCCCTCAAGCGGGCAGCGTGCAATTCCGCAGCAACCTACGGCAAGTACTCGGCCGGCATGGAAATGGCAGGCGTATAGCAGGTACGAGTTACCCGTCGCCTGGGCCGCAACCGGCACATGAGGCTCGGGTTCCTGGCCTCTCACGGGGGCTCGAGCATGCAGGTGATCGCCGACGCCTGCCGTTCGGGTAATCTCGATGCCGAGGTGCGGGTTGTTATCAGTAATAACACCGGCTCCCTGGCCATGCAGCGGGCCGGGGAGCGCGGCATTCCCACCGTCCACCTGAGCGGGCTCACCCACCCCGACGCCGGGGCGCTCGATGCAGCCATCGCCCGAACTCTCACCGAGTACGGCGTTCAGATGCTCCTGCTCTCCGGATACGTGAAGTTGGTCGGGCCACGCACGCTGGCCGCCTTTCCAGCCCGGATCCTGAATATCCATCCATCGCTGTTGCCCAGGTTCGGCGGCACCGGAATGTATGGCAAACGGGTACACCAGGCGGTTTTGGACGCCGGTGAGGCGGTGACGGGCGTCACGATCCACCTTCTGGACGAGCAATATGACCGGGGCCCCATCGTGGCTCAGAGCTCGCTTGCGGTCCTGCCGGGCGATGATGCCGGCTCCCTGGCGGACCGGGTTGCAGTGGAGGAGCACCGGCTCTATGTTGACACCGTACGCCGGATCGCGGCCGGGGAGATCGACCTGGATAGACTGCGGTAGTGGACGCTTCCCCGCAGCAGTTACTCGAGTTGGTGGAGTTGCAGAAGGTCGACTCGGCAATTGACCGGCTGAACTCGCGTCGCCGCAACCTGTCCGAGCAGCACGACCTGGAGATCCTGGAGGACAAGCTCGCTGCCGCCGAAGGTGAGGCGGGGGAGCAGCGGGTCGTCTTCCAGGAGGCGTCCGGCCGGCAAAAAAGGCTGGAAAACGAAATTGAAACGCTGGATCTAAAGATCGCCATGGAATTGCGCCGCCTGAACTCCGGCGACGTTGCCAACCCCCGGGAACTATCGGCCCTCTCCGCCGAGGTCGAGGCGCTCCGGCGGCGCAAGAGCAAGCTCGAGGACAACCAGCTGGAGGTGATGGAGGAGGCCGAGGGGGTGGAGAAGGCGATGGCCGGCTTGGACTCCGAGATTGAATCGTTGGCGCAGCAGGTGGAGGAGGCAGTTGTAAAGCGAGATCAGGCAAACTTGGAACTGGCGTCGGAGTTGGAGGCGGCGCAGCCCCGGCGGGAGCATTGGGCCGCCCGAATCGCCCCGGACCTGCTCCGCTTCTACACCGAATTGCGCGGCACCAAAGGCGGTGTGGGTGCGGCGATGCTGCAAGGCTCCACCTGCCTCGGCTGCCATATGCAGCTGCCGGCTCAAGAGGTGGAGCGGTTGCGCCGAACTCCCGGCGTGCTCAAGTGCGATGAATGCGGCCGGATCCTGGTTGTGGCGGGTAGGGCCTGATCATCGCCAGCCCCTGCCGGCTGTTCACCGGCGGCGCTGCCCGGGGCAACCCCGGTCCGGCGGGCACCGGAGCGATCCTTCTATCGCCCGAAGTTGAGGTTGTGGTGCGCCGCGGTGTGGATGAGCTGGAGGTGTCCATTCAGGAGGCCGAGCACCTCGGGTTCCACCCGCCGGCTCAAGTGCCCATCGCCTTGCTCTGATGCTGTTGTGGCATCTGGGAGCAACATGCGCCATCGTGGTGATGGCTCTGGGCGTGCGGCGAATCGACTACAGGGTGGTGTTGCTGGGAGCGCTCCTTCCCGACCTGATTGACAAGCCGCTAGGCCGCATCTTCCTGGCGGATCGATTCGAAACGGGACGGTTGTTCGGCCATACTCTCGCTTTTGTCACGTTAGCGTTGCTGGCGATACAGCTGCTGTTGCGGGGCAAGACCGCCCGCAGATGGTTCATTCTGCCGATCGCCGCCCTTATCCATCTGGTCCTGGATGGGATGTGGAGCCTTCCGGTAAACCTGTTCTGGCCGCTGTTCGGTACGACATTTCCTCCTGAGCCCGTTGACGGCTACTGGCTGGAGGCACTGTTGAGACCGTTCACCAGCCCGTGGACCCTGGCCGGCGAACTGGCCGGTGCGGCGCTGCTGGTTTACCTCTACCGGGCCTTTCGCTTGCAGATTCCGGGCAACCGCCGGGCCTTCTTGCTCACCGGTGAACTGGTTGACCGGTCGGTGCCCGCCACCCGGCCCCCCCACGAGGGTGCCGAGCCCGCCACCCGGCCCGGAAAAGAGGGGGCCGAGCCCGCCACCCGGCCCGGAAAAGAGGGGGCCGAGCCCGCCACCCGGCCCGGAAAAGAGGGGGCCGAGCCCGCCACCCGGCCCGGAAAAGAGGGGACCGAGCCCGCCACCCGGCCCGGAAAAGAGGGGACCGAGCCCGCCACCCGGCCCCCCGACGAGGGGGCCGAGCCCGCCACCCGGCCCGGAAAAGAGAAGACCGAGACGTAAACTGGCGAGGCAGTCGGCCGGGCGGCCGCGGCGGGCGCAAGCTTGCTGAGGAAGGTCCGGGCTCCAAAGGGCAGGGTGCTGGGTAACGCCCAGTCCGGGCGACCGGGGGAAAAGTGCAACAGAAAGCAGACCGCCGGGCGGTTGTAGTCGTACGACTCCAACCGCCCGGCAAGGTTGAAACGGTGCGGTAAGAGCGCACCAGCG
>JBQTHR010000020.1:0-63739 GCA_052389675.1 Actinomycetota bacterium | reverse complement strand
TCTGCGATTTGGACAGCGACGCCAGCAGATCCCTTTGCTCGGCTGAAATAACCAGCGCCGCGGGTGGTCTTGAGGGCATCAGCCATGCTACCTCATCCGCACGAGTATTACTGAGACACTACACTAGAGGAAACGGCTACGGCGACTGATTGTGAGGCCACGCGGCGGCACTTGATGCTTCACGTTACCCCTCCTGAGGAGAGTACGTAGCGGGGAAGACGCTTACCGGTGTACCTACCTGTATTCAGGACATTGAGGACAGCCCGCAACCACACTGGTCGGCCAAGAATCGGCTCAGGCCGGCATAACGCCGCTAGTGGTCCCCCGACCTGACGTGGCCTGAAACCCATTGCCATCGAGCCGTCGAAGACCAAAAGAGGCCTCTACTAATCGACCAAGTGCTCGTGATCCAGACGTGGGTTACCTCATTTGGCAAATCCGGATCGAGTGTAGGTGGAAGACAATCATTCCGTATTAAGGGATCAACGACAGTGTACGGAGCGGTCGTGAACCCTGGAAGGATTACAAAAGTGTGCCGCTCATCTGCGCTGGACAGCCTAAGTTTGGAGAGGACGTCCTGCTGAGCCGGTTCCCGGAGGAAATTACCGAGCCATGCGGCGACAGCATCTCCGTTGTCGGACACTATGGCCCCCCGTTGCTCCGCCGGGAGATCAACCAGGAGATAAATGCTTCCAGGAAAATCAGTCGGACCTTTCATGGCGCGCGTGATACCGAGACGACGTGCGATCTCGTCCAGTGGCCCCGACTCTGATCGCCGTCGCACGTCGAACCGGGTGAGTCCGACGCTTTCATATTCGTGCAGGAGTGAGGGGAGCTGGGCACGAAGGTCCTTCACCCGAGCTGATGGCCTGCACTCCACTGCCCACCCACCAGCGATATTTGCCTCCAACCACCTGGAATCGCCACCATTTGCGATATTCCAGAACTCAAGAGCCTCAGGATCGGCCGCTGCGACAACTTCAACCGCTCCGACTCGCCCGTCGGGATAGTGGATCTCTAAGTCGTAGAGGCTGTCACCGGGGCCCACATCGTGCCATCGACTTCGGCTTCCAGATGGTCGGCGATTATGAGTCGGGCCCACTCTTCCTCAGGTCTTAGGCGACTCATGTAACCAGTATCGATGTTCGTCCGGATAATCTCGCCTCTCCTCTCATGCATTTTCGTTTAGGGAAGATCTTTTCACGGGTAAACTACATTTAGGTAATTTAAGGAGGGTCGATTGTGCGTAAGTCTGTGACTGTCAAAGGACATAAGCGCTCAACTCCAAAGAGGCCAGCTTGGGAGGGACCGGGTGCGAAGCCGGGTCCAAAGAACGTACGGGTACATAGTTACAAACGCTTGAGCTCCTAGGTGCTAGGCAAGCCGGGCGGCTCACATTCCCGTCCCTTTCCGCGGCCCGAAGGGTTCAGAAACTCGACCGGCAGCGACAATGGCCCCGTGGCCCATAATTTTCACACTATTGTCGGGCGACTCATAGGGACTTGATCTGAAGAGACCCAAGCCGCAAAGCGAGCCTGACGATTACGAACCGATCGCAACTGAAGCGTCAGGACAGCTTCTGTTGGCTGATCGACGAGCGCCACGTGCTGCTTAAGGTGGGATATCTGGATTTTGGCCCCCACAGGCAATCTTCAACCGCTTGGGTCGCGTCGATGCCTACCGCCAGGAGCCCCTGCACAAGCCTTCCTTGTGTCCGATAGTCCCGGACCCACGGACCAGGGACGGACCAAGGCGCCACCAAGTCCCCCCGAAACGGCCGATTTTGTACGTGGAGCCGAGGGGATTCGAACCCCTGACTTCTGCCTTGCAAAGGCAGCGCTCTACCAGCTGAGCTACGGCCCCTCTGAAGTAACCATTCTAGCCCGGAAGCCCGCGCCGCCAGATCGCCCGGACAGCGACCGGCACCTTCGGCGCGAGTCCGGGGCAATCCGGGAGCGGGATCAGCGGGGACGTTCCAAGACCGCCAGGCGCACGCCTTGATGGGCCAGGCGGCGGAAGAAGTTGGTCGGGTCGAACACATCTTCGGGAGCGAGCACTCCCCCCTTGCGGTTGGGCATCTCCGCCAAGGTCAACGCGGCGACAACTGCCGGGGCGGTGAGCAGGTTGGAAAGCTGGTCGACCAAACCGAGGCTCACCGCCTTCATCTTGCCATCCTTCTTACCGGTAGCATCCACCCGCAGCGCCGACCAAGGCCGGGGCGGCCTGAGCCGCCCGGTGATACTGATCAAGCCTTGGCACCAGGAGGCAGCCAGCGGCGTCCTGCCGACCATCGTTGCCAGGCAGTTGGCCAGCGGTTCCACCAGCCCGCCCAGAACCGTCATTTCCGAAAGCCCGTCGACTGCTCTGGGCACCGTTAGAGGCTCGCTGGATCGGGCAAGGGCCAGCCGCACCCAGCCGACCGGCTGGGGCATGAAAATCAGCTCCTGATGTCCGCCGGCAGCCTCCGGGCGAAGCTTTCCCCCGTCGATAATCGGGGCCTCGCCGCTAAACGCCGCCGCCGCCCGGCTGAGCGCCGCCTCGGCGGTTTGCCCTGCCGACGATGCCGCCCAAGCAATGCGCAGCCCGCGGGTGTTGTCCAACGTGCCCACCGCGTGCATTGCCATGAGGTTGCTGAGACCGGGCGACCAACTCATGCCGGTGAGCACCAACGACCCCCGGCGCACCGCCTCGCCGTGCAGCCCTGCCAGCACGTTGTAAATCTCGGGGGAGGCTGAGGTGGAGATATAGGGCACGCCCGCCGCAACGGCCGCTGCGGCGGCAGTGCGCTCGGTGTCCGGATCAGGGGCGCGAGCGCCGATGATCACGTCGCTCGACAGCACCGCCCGGGCGGGATCGGCCGGCTCGCCCCGTACAACCTCGGCAACTCTGGGGTCCTCGGCCAGCAGTGCCGCCAGATGGGCGGCCGAGCCGGAAGAACCCAGTACCGCTACCCGGGTCAAACTTGGCTCGAGGTCGAGCCGTTCAGGCCGGGTGCGGCATCCTTCCAGACCCCCTCGGGTGCCAGCTCCGACTTCTTGCGCCGGGCTGCCCGGCCAGCAATTAAAGCACCCAAGGCCAAGCCCACCACCAAGGCAACGGTTTTCTTCATCTTCGTTGAGGCTAACAGATGCCGGGGGGAATCAGGCTAGGCCGGCGGCCGGCAACCAGTTGATCAGCTTCGCCGTCAACAAAGCCCGGCGGCAGCAAACGCCAAAGCCGCCAGGGTGTGCCGTCGCTTTGGCGCTGCAGGCCGCAGGGTCGTGGCTAACCCGGGATCCCTTTCGCGTTCCGAGCAAATGTGGTGGGGCTACGTGGAGTCGAACCACGGACCTCAGCATTATCAGTGCTGCGCTCTAACCAGCTGAGCTATAGCCCCGGAACTTAGGGCGCTCCACCCTAACGATTGTAGTGTTAATCGTCCTCGGTAACCGGGGCGATGGCGGCAACCTCTACCCCCGGATCCAGGCTCATCGCCTTAACGCCTGTGGTGTCCCGGCCCTGGCGGGAGATGTCCCGGACCGCCATCCGGATCACCTGACCGTCGCTGGCGATGACAAACACCTCGTTGCCCGGTCGCACCACCCCTGCCCCCTGGATCGAACCGCGCCGGCCCGTCAGTCGGGCCGTCTTGACACCCTTGCCGCCCCGCCTTTGCCGGGGATAGTTGGTCAAAAGCGTCCGCTTGCCGTAGCCGGTGTTGGTCATAATCAAAAGCTCGCCGTTGGGGTCGGCTATGTCGAAGGAGACCACCTCGTCCTGTTCGGCCAGGCGCATGCCGATTACCCCGGCCGCCGGCCGGCCCATCGGGCGGACATCGGTTTCCGCGAACACGATCGCCATGCCCTGCCGGGAGACCATGATCAGCTCGTCAGTGCCCGAGGTGGCCCTGACGGTCTCCAGCGAGTCCCCCTCTTGGAGGCTTATCGCAATCAAGCCGTCTTTTCGCGAGGAGTTATAGGCATTGAACAGCGTCTTTTTGATGATCCCCTTACTGGTAGACATCACCAGGTACTGATGGGTCTCAAAGTCCCGGGTGTCGATCACCGCGGCCACCCTCTCTTCCGGGCCGAACGGCAGCAGATTGCGGATCGAAATCCCCCGGGCGGTGCGGTCCTTCTCAGGGATTTCGTGGGCCTTCATCCGGTAGACCTTGCCCCGGTTGGTGAAGATCATTACGAAGGCGTGGTTGCTGGTGGTCAGCATCTGCGCAACAATGTCGCCCTCTTTGGGCTTGGCCCCGATCACCCCCTTGCCGCCTCGGCCCTGGGTTTTGTAGATCGAGGAGAGCACCCGCTTGATGTAGAGCGACCGGGTGATCGTGATTACCACGTCCTCATCCGGGATGAGGTCCTCAATGTTGATCTCACCCTGGTCAGCGATAATCTCGGTCCGCCGGGGGTTGGCGAACTTGTCTTTAATGGTGATCAGGTCCTCGCGGATGGTGCGGTTGAGGATGGTGCGGGACTGAAGCATCCCCTCCAATTGGGCGATCGTCTTGCCCAACTCCTGCGCCTCCTCACGGATCTTTTCCCGCTCCAAGCCGGCTAGCCGGCGAAGCATCATGTCCAAGATCGCGTTGGCCTGGATCTCCGAGAGGCTGAACCGGCCGATCAACTGGCCACGCGCCTCATCGGCCGAGGAGGACTCCCGGATGAGCGTGATGATCTGGTCGATATGGTCCAAGGCGATCAGCAGGCCCTGCAGGACGTGCATCCGCTCCTGGGCCTTGCGCAGCCGGAACTGGGTGCGCCTGGTGAGCACGTCCACCTGGTGGGCAATGTAATGGCGCAAGATATCTCTAATCGGCAAGGTCCGGGGCACACCGTCCACCAGAGCCAGCATGTTGATGCCGAACGAGTCCTGCAACTGTGTGAACTTAAACAGGTTGTTGAGGACCACTTGCGGGATGGCATCGCGCTTTAGGTCGATGACTATCCGGGTGCCCTTGAGGTTGGTTTCGTTGCGCCCGCCCGCCACACCGGTGATCCGCTTACTGTCCACCAGGTCCTTGAGCTTTTCCAGCAGCCGGTCCCCCGACACCATGTAGGGCAACTCGGTGACCACTATCCTGGTACCCCGCTTGGTCTCCTCCACCTCGCACTTGGCCCGAACCCGCACTATCCCCCGGCCGGTCTCGTAAGCCTCCTTTATTCCGGCTCGCCCCAGGATCACTCCCCCGGCCGGAAAATCGGGACCCTTGATCAGCTCGGCCAGCTCGGCTGAGCTAACGTCGGGATCGTCGAGTACCATGACCGCCGCGTCGATCACCTCGCCCAGGTTGTGGGGCGGAATGTTGGTGGCCATGCCCACGGCAATGCCGGTGGATCCGTTGACCAGCAGGTTGGGGTAGCGGGCGGGCAGTACCGCCGGCTCGTTCTCCTCCCCGTCGTAGTTGGCCACGATGTCTACAGTGTCCTCATTGATGTCCCGCAAGAGCTCCATTGCCAGCGCGCTCAGCCGGCATTCGGTGTAGCGCTGGGCAGCCGGCGGGTCCCCGTCGGGCGAGCCGAAGTTGCCGTGCCCGTCAACCAGCGGATGGCGCATGGTCCAGGGCTGGGCCATGCGGGCAAGAGCGTCGTAAATGGCCATGTCGCCGTGGGGATGGTAACGGCCCATCACGTCGCCCACCACCCGGGCGCATTTTTTGTACGGGGTCCCCGGGCGCACACCCAACTGCAGCATTCCCCACAGAATCCGCCGGTGGACCGGCTTCAGACCGTCCCGCACGTCCGGCAGCGCCCGCCCGACGATGACGCTCATCGCATAGTCGAGATAGGAGCGCTGGACCTCGTCCTCTATGTCCACCGTGCGCACGCCGGCGGTGTCCTCCAGAGGGGGCTGAATCGGCGGGGGGGGCGGGGGCTCTTCTTCGCTCATCGGGCTCAGACGTCCAGGCTGGCGTACTTGGCGTTTTTGGTAATGAACTCCCGCCGGCTCTCCACGTTCTCCCCCATGAGGATGGAGAAGATTTCGTCGGCCAAAGCGGCGTCATCCATTTGCACCCGCTTAAGGATGCGGGTATCCGGGTTCATGGTGGTCTCCCACAACTCCTGCGCAGGCATCTCACCGAGTCCCTTAAACCGGTTGAAACTGAGCTTGCGGTTAGGATGCTTGGCTCGCAGCGCGTCGCGCTCATCGTCGGTGAAAACGTAGTTCTTCTTGCCCTCGATGGTGGTCTTATAAAGCGGCGGCTGGGTCAAGTAGACGTAGCCAGCGTCGATCAGGCCGGGCATGTGCCGGAACAAGAAGGTCAGCAGCAAGGTGGTTATGTGCTGGCCGTCCACATCGGCGTCGGCGAGCAGGCAAACCTTGTGGTAGCGGGCCTTTTCGATATTGAACTCCTCGCCGATGCTGGTGCCGATCGCGGTGATCAGCGCCAGCACCTCCTTGTTCTCCAAGATCTTGTGCAGGCGGGCCTTCTCCACGTTCAAGATTTTGCCCCGGATGGGCAGGATCGCCTGGAACTCCCGGTCGCGGCCGCCCTTGGCGCTGCCGCCAGCGCTGTCTCCCTCCACAATGAACAACTCGGAGACGAACGGATCGCGAGAGGCGCAGTCGGCCAGCTTGCCCGGCAGGCCGCCGCCTTCGAACGCCGACTTGCGGGTGATGTCCCGGGCCTTCTTGGCGGCAAGGCGGGCCCGGGCGGCCTGCTGCGCCTTGGCGATGACCTTGCGGGCCTCGGTGGGGTGCTCCTCGAACCACTCGGCCAGCTTGTTGTTGACCGCAACCTCAACGAATGAGCGCATTTCCGAGTTGCCCAGCTTGGTCTTGGTCTGGCCTTCGAACTGAGGTTCCCGCAGCTTCACCGACAAGATGGCGACCATGCCCTCCCTGATGTCGCCCCCCTCCAGGGACGGCTCCTTCTCCTTGGCTAAGCCCTTGGCCCGGATGTAGCGGTTGACCACGTTGGTGAGCGCCTTGCGGAAGCCCTCCTCGTGCATGCCGCCTTCATGGGTGTTGATGGTGTTAGCGAACGAGTGGATCGATTCAGTGAACGAGGCGTTCCACACCATGGCCAACTCCATCTCCCGGCCCTCGCCCACCTCCTGCAACCGGATGATCTTGTGGATCATCTCCCTGCCAACAGTCAGGCTCTTCACGAAGTCGGCCAGGCCGCCTGTGGCCTTGAAAGTCTCCGACCTGCCCCCCTCCCGCTTGTCAACCAAGGCGATCTCCACCCCGGTGAGGTAGGACAGTTCGCGCAGCCGGCGGGCGATTGTGTCGTAGTCATAGTCGGTGGTCTCGCTGAAGATCTCCGGATCTGGCCAAAAGCGCACGAATGATCCGGTCTTGGCCGACGGACCGACGCTTTTCAGTTTGTTCAGCGTTTGGGTGGTGCGGCCGCGGGAAAACTCCGCCTCGTACATGCCGCCGTCCCGGGTGACCTCCACCCGCAGCCGGGTAGAAAGGGCGTTGACCACCGAAACCCCCACGCCGTGCAGGCCCCCGGACACCGCGTATCCTTTGCCGCCGAACTTGCCGCCCGCGTGCAGTTCTGTCAGGACCACCTCCACTGCCGAGCGCCGTTCGCCTTTGGGCGAGTCGATCGGGATCCCCCGGCCGTTGTCCTTGACTGATACCGAATTGTCCGACCACACCGTTACGTCGATGTGGTCACAAAATCCAGCAAGCGCTTCGTCGATTGCGTTGTCCACCACTTCGTAGACCAGGTGGTGCAGACCTCGGGGGCCGGTGGAGCCGATATACATGCCCGGGCGCCGTCGTACGGCAGCCAGACCCTTGAGGACGGTGATGTCCTGGCCGGTGTAGCTGCTGGCCGATGGCTTTTTCAGTCGCTCGCCGTTGGTGATGGAGCGTGGCGACTCCGGTTGGCCGGGTGGTGCGACGCCTTCGTTGGTGGTTTCGACGTCTTTGCTTGTGGGCATCTTCCTCAGTTCGAGATCATCCATCGCCGACTTGGGAACCGTGAGCGCCAGATGGCGGACCGGACGCAAGCTGTGTAGGCCTGCAGCACATAAAACAGTCCCTCGGACGGGCAAGGAGGGCACGGCAAAAGGAGCGCCTGCTCCCGGGGTGTAGGTTCAATTGTACCATCCGGACCCCCTCTATCGCCTGCTGCTTGCAGCAAGAAACGCCTTGCGAAATGCCTGTGCCATCTTCTCGTCCGGCACCCCTTCGGCCAGCCGGCTCCCTTCCCGCAACGCCGCCGGTCCCGGCGGCTGCCGGGGAGGTGCCCCGTCGGCCAGCCGGCTCCCCTTCCTGTCGCCCTTCTCCTTCGGCGGAGGGCCCAACCACGGCTTTACCTCCTTAACGATCTGTTGGCCGGCGGCCGCGTTGATCCGCCGGGCCACCTCCGCCGCCAGGTAGCGAAACTCCGACGCCCAAACTGCCGAGTCCGTCCGGACCCTCAGCACCCCACCCCTCAACGACGTCGGCCGGCACCGCGCAGCAACCTCCTTGCCGACGATCCGCTCCCAGGACCTCAGCAACATAGCCGAATGCATCGGGTGCTCCATGCCCCACTCCCCAGCCAGGCTGGCCAGGGCTCCGCCGATCGGACTGGGATCACGCACCGAAGCTCAGCCTCCCTGCCTCGACGCGCAGCGTCCGGCCCCCTCCCAGTGGCAGCGGCTCTGCTGCGGTGGAGGTGGCGATGGTCTGGCCCGATTGGGCCACAAGCTCCCCCAACCTATCCCGGCGATGCTCGTCCAGTTCTGAAAAAACGTCGTCCAGCAGCAAAATGGGCGCCTCCCCCAGCGCCCGTTCGGCAACGTCACGCTCCGCCATGCGCAGCGACAGTGCCAGGCTCCTCTGCTCTCCCTGCGAAGCGTAGCTGCGGGCTGGGACACCGTTCAACTCAACCAACAGGTCGTCCCGGTGCGGGCCGGCCGACGTGGAGGCAGTCTCCAGGTCCCGGATCTGGTTCAGTTCCAGAGCTCTTCGCAGGCCGCCTACCACATCGTCGGGCTCCGGCTGCTCCTCCCAGCTGGTCTGGTAACTGAGGGCCGGCCGCTCCGAACGCGCCAACTCCTCGTAGCGCCGGCATACGGACGACGCCAGGCCGCCCGCCAGCAACTCCCGGCGGTTGCGTACTACCGCCGCCCCGGTCAGCGCCACCTGTTCGTTCCACACCTCCAATTGATTTAGTGCACGGGGGTTGGTCCGGCCGGCTTTAAGTACGCCGTTGCGCTGACGCAGCGCTTTCTCAAACTCCAGCCGGTCCGCGGCGGACACCGGGCGCGCCCGCACCGCGGCGTGATCCATATACCTTCGGCGCTCCTCCGGGCCACCCTTCACCAGCGCCAGATCCTCCGGTGAGAACAAGATTGCGGTCAGTCCCCGCTCCCGGGCCCCCCGGCCCACCCGTTGCTTATTCACCCAAGCCTTCATGCCTCCCGAGCGCAGGATCTCGGCGCTCGCTTCCACCCTGCTTCCTGCGCTGGCTCCAATCGCCGTCACCTGCGCCGACACCGCCTCGTGGCGCACCATGGCCGCCGGCGTAGCCGAGCGGTGCGACCCAAGTGCCGACAGGCAGTAGATTGCCTCGAGCAAACTCGTCTTGCCGCCGCCGTTCGGCCCTACCACCAAATTCAGTCCGGGTTGGAACTCAGCTTTGGCCTGCCGGTAGATCCTGAAGTCAGTCACGGTCAAACTGCTCACCTCCAATGCGCTTGGTCCTCCCGCTGCTTAGTGAGGCAAACGCACCGGCATCACGAGGTAGGTGAAGTTGTATTGATCCTTCGCGCGCAAAGTTGCCGGCTTGGTGGGTTCATTGAGCTCCAGAACCGCCGTCTGGCCGTCGATTCCCTCCATCCCGTCCAGAAAAAACTTTGGGTTGAACGCGGTGACCATCGGCTCGCCCTGATAGTTCGCGCCCTCAACCGTTTCTGCTGCTTCGGCAACTCCGCTTTCCTGAGCCGTCAGTTGCACCTCGCTCCCAAGATGGAACCTCACCGGCGTGTTAGCTTGGGCAACCAAACCCACACGGGCCACCGCGGCAGCGAACTCCGTGTGATCTACCTCCAACTGCGAGCGGTGGCTCTCCGGCATCAACCTGCGCCAATTCGGAAACTCCCCTTCGATCAGCCTGGTTACCAACCTTACTCGCCCGGCGCTCAACACTGCCTGCGACTTGCCTAGTTCAATATGTGCGACCTCATCCGAACTACCCATCAGATGCCGCCCGAACTCCGCTAAAGCGCGGTTGGGGATGATCGATTGGCCTTCGTAACTTCCCTCTTTCACCACAACCTCTGCCACCGCCAGCCGGTAACTGTCGGTGGCCACCAAGCGAAGGGCGCCCGCTTCAATGAACCACAAGATCCCGGTCAACACCGGCCGCCCCTCGTCGGTAGAAGCAGCTCTGCCCACCTGTTTGAGTGCCCGGGCTAGGTCCGTTGCGCCCACCGAAAATGGCTCTCCCACCTCGCCGCTGGGAGGCCGGGCAAAATCTGCAACCGGGAAGGTGGATAAAGAGAACTCCGCCCTACCCCCTTCCACCCGGATACCGTTCTCACCACCGGCTAGCGTTACCCTGCCCGGCGGTAGACTGCGCAAAATCTCTCCAAACAATCTGCCTGGAACCACCACCGCCCCCGGTTCAACAACGGAGCATGTCCCGGCGATAGTCACAAAAGTCTCCAGGTCTGAAGCGGCCAACTCCAAGTTGTTTTCTCCCGCGGTTAGTCTGATCCCGCCCAGCGCTGGGGTGTTTGCCCGAGGGGTCACAACACGAAGCGCTATCTGGCTCAGTTCGAGCAGCGAGTCTTTCTCACATTCGATCTGCAACGTCGCCTCCATTTATGAAAACCCTATCCCTGGGGTATGACAGATACACGAGTTACCGGCAGGTGCCCCGCCTTAAGGGGTTCCCTTTAGTTTTCTGCAGCAGTAGTAGTAAGTGGTGTGGGTTTGAGGAAAAGCCGTGTTTTGTGCCTACGGAGAAGTATTTGTATAGGGACGCGTTGTTGAACAGCAACAGCAAGCTGGTGAAACCGTCAACAGGAAAGTGGAACCACTAAGGTTATTCACAGGGTTTTAGCCCGGGTGCGGACCCTGCTGGTCAACTCTTGAATCTGATTGTAAAGAGACCGCTTTTCGGCCATAAGGCTGGTAATTTTCGATATGGCGTGCATGACTGTGGAGTGGTCTCTACCACCAAAACGTTGCCCGATGCGGGGTAACGATAGATCGGTAAGCTCCCGGCATAAATACATAGCAATATGACGCGCATTGACCAGTGCCCGGTCCCGCTTGTTAGATACAACCTCCGTCGAATCCAAGCCGAAGTAGCGAGAGGTCTCGGAAAGAATGAGATCGGCGGTGATGATGCCGGACTCACCTTCCGGGTAAAGGTTGTGCAATACATTTTCGGCAAGTTGTACCGTAACGTGCGCCCTGTCCAGGCTGGCGTATGCGATTACCCGTATCAATGCGCCTTCCAACTCGCGAATGTTCGATTCAACGCGGGAGGCGATAAAAGCTAAAACGTCGTCCGGGAGTTGTGAGACACCCTCAAAATCAGCCTTCTTGCGTAGGATCGCAATGCGTGTCTCCAGGTCCGGCGGTTGGACATCGGTGATGAGCCCGCACCCGAAGCGGGAGCGCACCCGTTCATCCAGGCCGAGTTGCTTGGGCGCCCGATCCGAGGTAAGCACGATTTGTTTGGAGGCGTCATACAGCGTATTGAACGTATGGAAGAACTCCTCAATAGTTGCCTCCTTGTTTTCGAGGAATTGAATGTCGTCCACCAGCAGCACGTCGCAGTCGCGGTAGCGCCTCTTGAAGCCGGAAATTCTGCCGGGGTCCCCTACTGAAGCAATAAATTCGTTCGTGAATTGCTCACTGGAAACGTAGCGGACCAGAGCGTTTGGCTGGGTTTGTACCGCGTAGTGGCCGATGGAGTGGAGCAGGTGGGTCTTCCCCAGCCCTACTCCGCCATAGATAAACAGCGGGTTGTAGGCCCGAGCGGGCGCCTCCGCTACGGCCAGGGCTGCTGCGTGGGAGAAGCGGTTTGATGCGCCGATAACGTAGCTGTCAAAGGTGTATCGGGGGTTTAGGAAGGAGGCGTCAGGTTGGGCGGGTTGCGGTTGAGAACGTTCGACGGTCAGCTCGTGGACCGGGGCCGACACGTCGAGCGAGACCTCTATCGGAGCGCCGGAGGCTTGCTGGATTGCGGCGCTGATGAGCGGGAGATAGCGGGGCTCAATCCAGTCCTTGGCAAACTTGCTTGGGACCAAGAGCACCAACGAAGAATCGGTTTGCGCGCCGGCCTTGATGGGGGCAAACCAGGACTGATAGATCGGCGGCGCAAGCTGGGTGCGGATGATGTCGGCGGCGTGTTCCCAGATCTGCGCTGCCCCGGATGGGGAGGTTATCGCCCGGCCCGTGTCGAGCGCGCAGAGTGAAAGCGCGATTTATCCACAAAATAGTCCACAGGTGTGGAAAAGATAGTTGTGCCCAAGGTGGTTCCACCTCCCGGTCGGTTAAGGTCAAATCCCGTAGCCCTGCAAGGGAACTTCGTTGGGGAAGACGAGGGCTCGGCGATTATAGCGATGCTCGGGGACTCGCTCAACGGCGGGAAAAATTGTTGGCGGTGCCCCCGGACCCAGACTCGGGCGGGGCGAAGGTAGCTATAATCGAAAAAGCGCCGGTCCAGCGGCCCTCGAGCGGCCCTCAGGAGTTAACGTGAAACGTACCTATCAACCCAACACGCGCCACCAGAAGAAGACACACGGATTCCGTATCCGGATGCGAACGCGGGCCGGGCGTGCGGTGATCGCGCGCCGCAGGCGAAAGGGCCGTGCCAGGCTCACCCATTAGGGTCCAAGTCCTGGGAGCGGTGGTCGGGGCACTGAGTTCAGCGGCAGAATTCTCGCGTGTCATGCGGAAGGGAACAGTTATGACCACTGCGGACCTGGTGATTCATACGCTCCGCAGAAGCGATGGCGGGCCTGGTCGCCTGGGGATGGTGGTTTCCAAGAAGAATCGCTCTGCGGTGCAGCGCAACCGAGCGCGGCGGCAGATCCGGGAGGCGGTGCGGCTGGCGGGCGGATTCGGCCCCGGTACCGATGGGGTCGTGATGCTGAGACGGGGTGGCCGGGTGGACGTGAACCATCTCACGGCAGCTTTGCTGGCTAATTCTAGGTGTGGCCCTTGAGCGTTGCCGATAGAGTTCTGGTGGGTGTCGTGCACGCCTACCAACGGGTCGTATCGCCACTGCTGGGGAGCCACTGCCGCTTTGTGCCGTCATGTTCTGCCTATGCAGAGCAGGCACTTCGTGAGCACGGAGCCTTGAGGGGTTGTTATCTGACGGTGCGCCGGCTACTGCGCTGCCATCCGTTCCACCGGGGGGGCTTTGACCTTGTGCCAACTTCCGGCAAAATCCGGCAAGGTCCGGTAGATGTTTAACTCCGTCGTCCATGGGCTGGGACAGTTGCTTGCCTATTTTTATGATTTTCTTCCCAACTATGGAGTGGGGATCATTCTGCTGACCGTGATGGTCAGAGTGATGATGGTCCCGCTGGCGGTCAAGCAGGCGCACATCATGGAGGCGAATCGGGGCAACGCCGAGAAGATGCGCAAGATTCAGCCGGAAGTTAAGAAGCTGCGGGAAAAGTACAAGGACGACCGCACAAAGCTGTACGAAGAGCAAAAGAAGCTTTACGACCACCACGAAGTGAATATGCTCGGCGGCTTGTCCGGGTGCCTGCCACTTATTCTGCAGATGCCGGTTTTCTATGCGATGTACTCGGTCCTTTCCGGCTGCAACAAGATCTTCGGGTCCGGACGGGTGTGCGAGCTCGGCTTCCATGTCCCCGATGGGACCGCGCTGAAGCAAGCGATCATCGATGATCGGGCAACCTTTCTCTTGATGGATCTGAACCTGCACCCCTCCGTGGTGTTGCAACAGGTCGGTCTGGGCCGGGCGCTCCCCTACTACTTGCTGGTGGCGGTCATGGGCTACACCATGTGGTACCAGAGCCGCCAGATGATGCGCGCCCAGCCGGTGATGGATCCGCAAATGGCTCAGATGCAAAAGGTCATGCAATTCCTTCCCCTGATCGTGGTCTTCGCCTCCCTGAACTTTCCCGCCGGCCTCACCGTTTACTGGACTGCCACCAACATATGGGGCATCGGACAGCAGTACGTCCTGACAAAAAGAATTCGCCCGAAGGCCGCGGCGGCCGCGGAGGCCAAGGAGAGGGCGAGGGCGCTGGAGAAGGCGCCTGAGAAGAAGCCAGCTAAGGCCGTGGAGGGCGGGTCGTCGAATCAGGGAGCTCCACTCAGGCCCAAGCCGGCGTCCGGCTCGAACGGCCGGCCTCCCGGGGCCGGAGGGGCGGGAGGATCGTCGTCGGGCAAACGTCCGGCGGCGCGGGCCGCCCGCCCGCCAGCAGGCGGCCCCCCGGCCGCCGCCGGGGGTGGCGGACGGCGAAAACCTCCGGGTGCCGGCGGTAGCGGGAGGCCCTCTGCGGGCAACGGCGCCCCGAAGGCAGCGGTACCGGGCGTGGGCGCAAAGTCTTCTGCGGTTGGCGGGAGCGCGAGCGGGTCCTCGGCAGGCGGCGGTGCGGCAAACGGCCAGTCCGGCTCGGGCGGGGCAACCGGTGCAGCACGGCCGAAGGGCTCGGGTGCCCGGAAGCGGAGCAGGGGCGGGCATCGATGAGCGACGAAGAGCCTACGGCTGAGTCGACGGGCGGTCTCCCCGTCGGAGGGCTAGCGGTTGAGCCGGCGGCGGCTTCACCCGAGGAAGAACAGTTGGAGGGCGAAGATGTCCTGGAGGACGCCCGGGAGGATGCACTGGATTTTCTGGAAGGCTTGCTGGACGCCATGGAGGCAGACGGAGACGTGTCTGCGGGGATTTCCGAGCATGGTGTGATCGAGGTCGCAGTGGAGGGTGGCGACGCGGGGCTGCTAATCGGCAGCCGGGGCCAGACGCTCGATGCGATGCAAGAGCTGCTCCGCACGGTTGTCCAGCGCCAAGCCGAGTCGAGGGTCCGGGTAGTCCTTGATGTGGATGGCTATCGGGAACGGCGACGGGAGGCCGTATTGCGCCAGGCCGAGGAGGCGGCAAGGCTGGCGCTGGAGGACGGCGAGGCGGATCTGGACCCAATGTCGGCCTACGAGCGAAAACTGGTGCACCAGGCGATTGCCGACATCGAAGGCTTGAGCAGCTTCAGCGAGGGCCAGGAGCCACGTCGCCGCGTGAGGGTTCGCCGCAACCCGTAGAGACGCCTTCGGCGGATTCGTTCCACGTGAAACAAGGGTGTTCTCTAAACTAACGTATCCGGCAGACGTTTCACGTGGAACGTCTAGTGGCCGACGGACCATCGGTCTTTCGAGGAACCTACTTGAATTGAAGCGGCCCTGGTCCAGTCCGGTGGTATCGTTGCCGTTGACCCTCCGTCCGCCCAAGCGCGGCGGGGTAAGTTTGCTGGCCTTTCTCTCTGGGCTTTCTCTAAGGGTGAGGTTGAGCGTTGTTGGCTGACGGCCGGGGGAACGGGTGGACCAAGCGAACGACGAGGGAGCCGCCAGGGCGATTGCGGTGGTGAACCACAAAGGCGGCGTTGGGAAGACGACCACAGCGGTCAACGTGGGAGCCTGGCTGGCCCTGGCCGGTTGGCGGGTACTGGTCATCGACCTTGACCCCCAGGCCAACGCAACTACTGGCCTCGGGGTCGACTCCCGCCGGGTGTCGGGCAACAGCTACCGGATCCTGGTCGACGCCTTACCCGTGGAGGACTCGATCGAAGCTACTTCGGTACGAAACCTGTTCTGCGTGCCCTCCACTATCGATCTAGCAGGTGCAGAGATTGAGCTGGTGAGTGCCTTCTCGCGGGAACTGCGGCTGAAGAAGGGCCTGGCGGCCGTGCGTGGAGACTTTGACTTTATCTTTATCGATTGTCCGCCCTCCCTGGGGCTGCTGACGGTGAATGCGCTGGCGGCGGCACATGAAGTGGTTGTGCCAATCCAGTGTGAGTACTACGCGCTGGAGGGATTGGGGCAACTTCTGAAGAACCTGACCCTTGTGCAGACAAACCTCAACCCAAGCTTGAGCCTTAGTGGAATCGTCTTGACCATGTTCGATAGCCGTACCCGGTTGTCCGAGCAGGTGGCGGCAGAAGTACGGGGGCATTTTCCGAGCAAAGTGTTCAAGGCGGTGATCCCGCGCAGCGTGCGGCTTTCGGAGGCTCCATCCTACGGTCAGCCGGTAGCCCTGTACGACCCAAAGTCTCGAGGCTCGGTAGCCTACAAAGCGCTGGCGGAGGAGCTGGTAGCGGTTCACGCCGCCGCGGAGCGGTTCGGCTCACCGTTGCCGGAGGTTGCACAGTAGCCATGTTGGCGAGCCCGACGATGACCGGCGGAACAACGGTTCGGTTGGGTCTTATGCCAAGTCAAGCCGGCCCCCGCCGGCTGTGTCCGGCAGCGTGGCTGCGGGGGATTGATCGGCTGTTCAGGGCATCCTGCTTGGCGCCGGCCTCCGAGCCAGCCGTGCAATGCCACCGAAGCAAGGTGTCTGGTGCGCCGACTTTGTCCCGCGGCACTGGTGCGGTGGGGCCGCTCTCGGCGCCCGGGATGGGGGGCTTGGTTTGAGCGCTAAAGGCGGGTTGGGAAAGGGTTTGGGGGCGCTCATACCCGCCGGGGCGACCACGCTGGAGGAACTGCCACCGTCCGCGATCAGCCCGAACGCCCGCCAGCCACGCAAGGCATTTGACGAGGATGCTCTGGCCACCCTCAGCTCCTCAATTCGTAAATTAGGTTTGCTCCAACCGGTGGTGGTGAGGCGCACAGCCGGAGCGGGCTACGAGCTGGTGATGGGGGAGCGCCGCTGGCGTGCGGCCCAGCGAGCCGGCCTGGCAACCATTCCCGCTCTGGTGATCGACACGGACGACCGGGGCTCGCTGGAGCGGGCCCTGGTGGAGAACATTCATCGACAGGATCTCAACCCGATCGAGGAGGCGGCTGCCTACCGCCAGCTTCTGGACGAGGCCGGGCTCACCCACGAGCAGCTAGCCGAACGGGTGGGGTTGTCCCGCCCGTCGATCTCCAACGCCATGCGTTTACTTGATTTGCCAGATGCCGTCCAGGCGATGGTTGTCGCCGGGCGCTTGAGTGCCGGGCATGCCCGGGCGCTTGTAGCGCTGCTCGGTCACCCACTACTCGAAAGGATTGCCCAGCGGGTAGCCGCGTCGGGGATGTCGGTTCGGGAAACCGAGGAACTGGTTCGCAAAGAACGCGAGGAGCCAGGCCCGATGGAGGACGTGGTAACCACAGGTCCCCGCCAGCCGCGGGTGGATCCCGGCATCGCCGAGATTTCAGAGGCGCTCTCGGACCGCCTGGGGACCCGGGTCAACGTGATCATGGGCCGGGGCAAGGGCCGTATCGTGATTGAGTTCGGATCGGGCGACGACCTGGTGCGCATCTGCCGGAGGATCTCCTCCGGATAGGGCGCTTCCCCCCCAATAAGGGAGTGCGGGGAGGGCGGCGGCGCAGGTGGCGTGGGTAGCGGCGCTTCTCACTTTTTGGGAGTTCTCCAACGCTCCGCCGGGCGTTCCACGGTGGGAGCAACCGTTTCACGCGCTCGTGTGAATTTCCTGCCAACTGGCAGGTTTCTGTTGCCAGGAGGCGGCGAATGCGTTAACGTCTGCCATGACCGGGGCAGCGACGTCCGCGGGTCGGGGGGATCTCTAACTGAAGGCAGCACCCGCTGAGCGCAAGCGCGCCGTCGGAGTGAACGCTGACGGCCCGCAACCCCTTCGAATCCGCTGGCTGGCTGAACCCGGGCCAATCGAAGCCGGTAAGAATGCCGGCAGAAGGGGAGGTTCGTAGTGAAGAAGAGGATTCTTGCGGCACTGCTCGTAGGCGGGATCGTGTTTGCTGCGGCGTACGCACTGGCCGCTCCGCTGACAGTCAGTTCGGACAACCTGGGTGCAGGCACCGACGTTGTGGCCTCGTGCGACCTCGACGGCGTCGACATCAGTTACGGATTGGACGTCGTCGATGGTGAGTTCGTGGTGGACGAAGTGATTGTCGACGGCATCGACGCGGCTTGCGTGGGCGAAGATCTCCAGATCACGCTGAGCGATGGTCTGGGAGCAGTCTTGTTCTCAAGCGGTTCCATACCCGTGGCGTCGCCGACCACCGTGCCTGTCGCACCCGCCGTGGGGGCCGACGAAATCGAAGGCGTTGCCGTCGTCATCACCGGCTAGTCAACCCCTTCAGCCGGACCCGGACTCCTTCACAGTGGGGGAGTCCGGGTGCCGGTCCGGGCGTGAACGGAAGGAACTGATGTGCGCAACAGAATGATCGGCGCGTTGATTGCCGGGACCATGGTCTTCGCAGCGGCGTACGCACTGGCCGCTCCGCTGAGCGTGGGCTCGGACAACCTGGGCGCAGGCACCGACGTTGTGGCCTCGTGCGATACCGACGGGGTAACCACAAGCTTCACCCCCCTGTTCGATGATCCGGACTACCGGGTTCTCAACGTGAAGGTGGGCGGCTTGAACGCGTTGTGCAATGGCGAAACGATCTCGGTCACGCTTACCAACTCGTTGGGCTCGGTGATCGGCAACGGCAGTCATTTGGGCAGCGGGGCGAGCCGCACTGTCAACATCGTTGGCGAACCGGTTGCGTCGGTATTGCCGACAGCAGCGGACGTCCATAACATCGCGGTCGTCATAACCGGCGACAACATCTAGCAGAGGAAATCGAAGCAAATTGAACAGCAGGCGAGCGGGCGGGGCGGGTTTACGGGCCCGGCCCGCTCGCAGCTGCTTGCCGGGCGGGGCGATCGCCGGAAGTCGGCAGGAGTGGTCTGGGCCTTGAGGAGTCTGGGAAGGTGGTCCGCAATGCTGGTGGCGGTGCTGGCGGGCGGGTTGATTGTTACCGCCGCTGGGCCACGGATCGGCTTGAACTGGGTGCCGGTGGCGTTTTCTGGGTTCTGCCAGGACGGCGCCGTGCAAACCTCCTACGCCACCGCCTTCGGCAGCGGTGGCTACCGGGTCAGCTCGGTATCGGTTGAGGGGATCTCGCCCGCTTGCCTGGGGGCGGATCTCAGCGTGGCGGTCAAGGGCAGCGGGTCCATCTTGGCGGCCGCAGGGCCGATTGTGATCAGCGGGATCACCCAGGTGGTGCCGCTCAGTCCGGCGCCACTGGCGTCGGCAGTGGATGAGGTGGAGGTTACGATTTTCGATCCGGATGCCGTGCCCGTGCCGCCCGAGTGCACCGGCATGGAGTTTGACGCCTTCCAGGAAGGCAATGACCTGAGCAGCATTTTGACCGGAGGGGCGGGCCGTGACTTGCTGCTCGGCCGGGGGGGCGCGGACATCCTGCGAGGCAACGCCGGCGCCGACTGCCTGGATGGCGGTACCGGCTCCGATCGGATTGAAGCAGGCAGGGGCGCCGATGTCCTGATCGGTGGCGAAGGCGCCGACCGCCTGGAAGGGGGGGACGGTAACGATACTTTGTACGGGGGCGAAGGCGCCGACCGCCTGGAAGGGGGCGACGGTAACGATACTTTGTACGGGGGGCCGGGCAGCAACCACCTGATCGGCGGAGCGGGTGCCGACCGCCTGGAGGGCGGAGCGGACGCAGAGTCACTGGAGGGCGGCTCCGGCAATGACTACTTGGACGGGCACGGCGGGACGGATAGTTTGAACGGCGGCTCCGGGACCGACACCTGCGTTTTGCGCCCGGGAATCTTGACGATGATCAGCTGTGAGGTGGTGATCACTCCGTGAGAAGGCTCGTTGTCATCGGGGGCTGGGCGGTGGCGCTGGCGGCGCTGGCGGCGTGGTTCGTCTTCCTACGCCCGGTCGCCCTCGGGGGTGACGCCGGCTACATCTTGATCAACGGAGAATCGATGCTGCCCGATCTGCGCAACGGTGATCTGGTGCTGATCAGGCAGGAGCCGAGCTACCGGGTGGGTGAGGTGATCACCTTCCGGGTTCCGGAGGGTACCTTGGGCGCCGGAGTGAAGATCATCCACCGGATCGTCGGGGGAGATGCCCGGTCCGGCTTCGTGGTCCAGGGGGACAACAAGCCCCACGTGGACCCGTGGAAGCCCCTACCCGAGGACGTTGTGGGCAAGTTGTGGGCGCACCTGCCCGGAGTGGGCAACGCCCTTCGCCTGGTGCGCTCCCAGGCGGGTATCGCGGGCTTTGCCGCGCTGATGGCGGTTTGGACTTTCTGGGGGGGCAAACCGCGCCGCTCCGATGTTCAGCCGGCCGTACCGGAGGCTTCAGCATGATCAGGATTTCTCCCATCCGGGTTGCGGCATTGGTGGTAGGGCTGCTGGGGATCTGCCTGTGGACCTCAAGCGTCGGGCTGGCGGCCTCGGTCAACCTGGACGGTGGCAGCATGGGTGCCGGGACGCTGCCGGTCACGCCATGCGACGCGGAGATCATGGTGTCGTTCATCCAGGGGTCGGGGGATGAGATCACCCATGTGTTCATTGACCAGTTGGCTCCGCAGTGCGTGGACCAGGTGGTGCGGGTCCGGCTTGTGGACGGCGGGGGGGCGGTGGTCGGCTCGGGAGAAGCGGTAATTGCCGGTGCCCAGGAGTCGGTAGCCATAACGGAGCAACCCCTGGTTGGGCAGGTGGCGCTGACCAGGATTGCGATCAGCTAATGGGTACGGCGAGGGCGAACCTGCTGAGGGGCGCTGGCGGAAACGACCGTAGCCGGCGGCTCGCGGCGGGAATCACAAGGCCCTGCGGACCGCTGCGGCTGGCCTTGGCTCTGGCACTTATGGTTGCCGGTGCTGGGCTGGCAAGCGCCAGTGCTTCGCTGCTCGGCCTGACCGGGGGGAACATTGCGCTGTTCACGGTAACCGCTCCCCCTCCTGGTACCCCGGCGATAACCGGTTCCCTGCCCCCCTCACCAGCCGACGACAACAACCCCGAGCTTACCGGCACCGCCACCGGCGGGACGACTGTTGAGATCTTCACGGACTCCTTGTGCACAGCCCCGCCGGTAGCCTCGGGGTCGGCTGCGGTCTTCGAAAGCACCGGGATCACGGTAACTGTGGCCGACAACACGATCACAACTTTCTACGCACGCTCCACCGGCGCCTCCGGCCCGTCCGGTTGTTCTGGAGGTTTTCCGTACACGGAGATGTCCTGAGGGACAGGTGACCCGGTCGGGTGCCGCTGACCAGCGTCCGCTCCGCAGATCCCGCGCTCCAAGGAAGCCCGGGCGAGCCTTCGGTTCAGGCCCGCGTCGGCTCCGGATCGGCGGAGAAGTAGCGTTCTACCGCCCGGACCAGGGCGCCGGCCAGCCGGTCGAACGATTCGGCCAGCATGGCCACCTCCACCGGGTTGGAAATGAAGCACGGCTCCACCACCACTGCGGGCATACGGGTCTCCCGTAACAGCGGGTAGGTCTTGCCGTGGGCTCCGCAGTCCGGCCGCCCCTCTTCGCTCAACTCTTGCTGGATCAGGCCGGCCAGGTACTCGCCCGGCTCGGAGGCTACCGGACCATACTGGAAGTAATAGGTAGCAGCACCGGCGGCTACCGGCGATGGGTGTGAGTTCAAGTGGATGGATACCAGCAGGTCAGCTTCGTAACGATTGGCCAGCACCGCCCGCTGGGAGTTGGTGGACCCGTCGTTGGGGCCACGGGTGAGAATGGTCTGAGCCCCCCGGGCGTCAAGCAGCCGGGCGGTGCGGGCAGCCAGTTTGAACGCCATCACCGCCTCCACCTCACCACCGGGCCCTGCGCCACCTAAATCTTCGCCGCCATGGCCCGGGTCCACGACAATGCGCTTGCCGGTCAGTCCGGGCGGCCCCGACCGGCGGGCTTCCCGCTCGGTGATCCGGGGGCCCAAGCCCGGCTTGACCACCATTCGCAGCCTTTCCAGCGCCCGCATGGTCTCGTGCCCCAAAATGCCGTCCTCGCCGATGGCCAGGTTGCGCTGGAACTCCCGCAAGGCGGCAGCGGTGCGGGAGCCGAAGATCCCGTCGTGCTTGCCGGCGGTGAAGCCGAGGGCGTTCAGGCGGGCCTGCAGGTCGCTAACATCCTCCCCCCGCATTGTCGGGGTGCTCAAACGCAGGAGCCGGTCCCCCAGATCCCACGAACTTTCCACCAGCGCCCGCCAGGTGGCCTCGCCGACTATCCCGTCCACGTCCAAGCCGGAGCGCTGCTGGAACTCTTTGATAGCCATCTGCGTGGAGGGCCCGAAGTCGCCGCCCAACTCGGACGCGCCGATAGGGTAGCCCAGCCGCTCCAAGCGCGTCTGGAGGTCCTCCACCGCCTTGTGGCGGTGGCCCAGCCTGATCAATTCCACGTTGTCAGCTTAACGGGCCGCGAACAAGCGGGGCGAACCCGGCCCCCAAGAGCCCAAGCTAGCGCTGCTGGCTCAGTGTCCTTGGGACTCCAGCCAGCGTTCGGCGTCTATGGCGGACTGGCACCCCATGCCGGAGGCGGTGATCGCCTGACGGTATACGTGATCCACCACGTCGCCGGCTCCGAACACACCTTCGGTGCTCGTGCGGGTGGCAAAGGCTGATCCGGGGGCCCAGTCCGCGCTCAACTGGTCCCCGGTCACCAAGTATCCGGCGGCGTCCAGCTCCAGCACGCCTTGGAACAAGGAGGTGTTCGGTGTGTGCCCGATGGCCACGAAAAGACCGGCGGCGTCCAATTCGCTCGCTTCCTCACCGGCGGTGCTCGCCAGCTTTACGCCGGTCATCTTCTGGTCGCCCAGGACGTCGACGATTTGCGAGTTCCAAATGAACTCGATCTTGGGGTTGGCGAAAGCTCGATCCTGCATGATCTTGGAGGCGCGCAACTCCTCCCTCCGGTGCACCAGCGTGACCTTGGTGGCGAAGCGGGTCAGGAAGTTGGCCTCCTCAATTGCGGAGTCTCCACCTCCGGTCACCACCAGTTCCCGGTCCCGGAAGAAGGCTCCATCGCAGGTGGCGCAGGTGGAAACCCCCCGGCCCATGAGCCGGCGCTCGTTGTCCAAGCCGAGCATCTTGGCCGAGGCGCCTGTGGAGACGATCACCGCATCGGCGGTGTACCGGGTGTCGCCGACGAAAACCTTAAACGGCCGTTCCCCGAACTCCACCCTGGTGACGTCCTCGGTCAAAAAGGTCGCCCCGAACCGCATGGACTGCTTGCGGAAGATTGCCATGAGC
Organism: Actinomycetota bacterium; assembly: GCA_052389675.1. Taxonomy (GTDB): domain Bacteria; phylum Actinomycetota; class CADDZG01; order JAHWKV01; family JAHWKV01; genus JBBDRH01. The sequence goes on along the minus strand of JBQTHR010000020.1, from coordinate 40,647 downwards.
TCCGGACCCATGATTCCGTCTACGAAACCGGGGAAGTTCTCTACCTCGGTGGTGAGCATGAGCTGACCGCCCGCTTCGAAGCCCTCGATCACCAGCGGCGACAGGTTGGCGCGAGCGGTGTATAGCGCGGCGGTAAGCCCAGAGGGGCCAGAGCCGATGATGATTATCGTGTGGTGGTTGTCCATGCTGTGAATAATGCCACAGCGGTCTATTTATTCCCGGGCTCAGTGGGGGATGTCCACTGCCAGCCGGAGCGGGTCAGCAAGTTCTATCACCCGCAAGCAGCGACGCTCGTTCAGGCCGAGGGCCCAGCTAAGCGTTGCCTCGAAGTCGCCATTGTTCTTAGCTTCCGCCAACTGCCGGAAGCCGGGCTTGAACTCCTTGGGCCCGGTGTAGACCAGCACGAACGTGTCCCCTGAAAGGTCCACACCGCTGGCGCCCTGGAAGACAATCTGGTGCAGGTCGGCTCCGCCCACCGCCACGGGCTCGCCGCTGCCGTCCTGGAAAACCTCGCTCACCCGCTTGATCTGGTAGCGGGGCAAGGTGCCGGCCGGCGCCGGGCCGGCAGGCGGGGAGGCAGGTTGCGCGAACTCGAAGGTGATCCGGTCATACCCTTCGTGCGTGCCTACCCGGACGTCTTTGAGCAGAACGAAGGTATCGCCGCCACCGCTCACCGGTGCGCAGTTCTCCGAAAGCGGTGAAGCAACCGGTTCTGAGGGTAAGGGCTGGGCCGAGGGGGAGGCGCTGGGGGGTGTTGGCGTCGCGGGCGGGGAGGACGATGGAGCGGTATTGCACGCGGCTAAGGCCATGAGCAGACTCAACACCACCGTGCGCAAAGCGGGCATCTCAAGCTAAAGGATACTCCCGCGCCGGACCGGCTAGCCTTGATATATGGACTCCGTAGACCCCTATTGTGTAAACCATCCCAAGACCGCCACGCGGGTGCGCTGCAGCAACTGTGACGACCCGATCTGCGTGCGCTGCATGGTCAACTCGGCGGTCGGCCAGAAGTGCCGGAAGTGCTCCCGGATCCAGTACCAAAGCAGCGGCCCGCACTCCCGCCGGCGCTACCTGGCCGGGGGGGCGGGGATGCTGGCGGCGGCGGGGCTTCAACTGGGGTCGTTTTTTGTGCCCCTGGGGATCCTGGGACTCATAATGCCGCTGCTGATCGGCTACCTCACCGGCACGGTGGTCAAAAGAGTAGGTGGCTGGGGAATGGCCTCTGCGGCGGCTATTGCCGCGGTGTGCGGCATTGCTCTGGGCTACCTGGTGGCCGGAGCCCCTCTCGGTATAGTCCTGCACCCCAGGATGATTTTCACGTACGGCATCGCCGCCTACATCGCCCACTACCGGGCCAACCGTTAAGGCCCTCGCCCGTGGGTAGTAAGAGAAAGGCGGGCCCTCCCCCACGGCGGCCCGCCCTTCCAGGTGCAACGTTGATTGGCTTGGTCAGTAGTCCCTCATGGCCGGAGCGATGTACATGCCCCCGAGAACGGCCTGCAGTTCGGCGACGGTGATTCCGGCAGCGTGCGGTGGTTGGGATTGGGCCTGCACAGCCTTGACTTGCTCGGTCTGTTCGATGGTTTGGATTCGCTTGAACAGCTTGAAAGCCATGGGATTCTCCTTTGCTGGTTTGTTTGCGGTCAGGCCGCTGCCGGCCCGGCGAAATACGGCTTCATCAGCACGCCGAGCTGGAGCGTCAGCATGCGCATCCACGCCTTGCCGATCGCTGCGGTGTCTTCCGGTTCGCCCATCACCCCGAATACGTAGCTCTCACCGTCCTCTCCCGGGGCAATCGTGTTCAAAGCGGTCATTACTCTCATCTCCACCCAGCCCATCAAGGCGATTGTTAAGTCGGCCGGAATGCTCAGATGCGGATCCTCTCCGCCGCCTTGAACATGCGAGTCCGCCACCTTGGACAAATAGGAGTGGAAGTCTGCGTCCATGGTGGAGGTGGTGCTGCGGGCCCACCAGCCCTTGAGGGTCATCTTGCGTTTGGCCAGGTGTGAGGCGTCCTGGAAGTAGCCTGCCGACTCGGGCCGGGAGAGCAGGTAGTCGTAGGCCAAAGCGATTACCCCGCCGGCGGCCGGTTCGAGCAATGGCCCGGTTTTGCCCAGGATCCGTGCCTCCCGCGGCCCGAACCCGGCGAACCCGGCGTAGGGGTGGAAACCGGCGGAGGTGTGCTCTGCTTGTGGCCCGGCGGGATCCGTCAGATAGGGCTCGAGCATGATGCCCAGCTGCAGCATCAATAGATCCATCCACGCTCCGCCGGCCGCCGATATCGTCGGCACGTCGTACTTGCGGCTCAGTGCTTCGAGCAGCTCCCCTTGAAACCAGCTCATGAGTGCCAAGAGCATTTGCGGGGGTAGGGCAATGTCCAGCCCGGGAAAGGTGGCTTTGCCGTCTTCTAGGTGGCTCATCCCCCGTATGGTCACACCGAGGCCTTCGTCGAACGGCCCGGCAATCGTTCGCTCGATCCAGTACCTCAGCGCCCCGGCGTTCACCGGGGCCTCCCCTTGGATCAGCAGATCGGCCGACTCGGGGCGCTTCATCAGGTGTTCGGTCAGCGCCTGCGCCAGGTCGTCGACGAAAAGGCCCATGTTGCTGCCTGTCTGCATCACCGCCTCCGCCTCGTAGTTGCCGAACGATGCAAGCTCGGCGAGCGGCGCGAACCCGGCGCTTACCAAGCTCGGTTCGGGCTCCTGAGTTTCGATGCCAACCATTGGGTCTCCTTTCGGGTTGCGGTGTTTGCCTTCAGAACCGGCGCACCAGCGGTTTCGAGGGTGCCGCCCGCTCCCTGAAGGCCCCGACTGATTGGCCCCTCAGGTTCCTTGGTCCTTGGGTTCCAGGCTAGGCGGCCGCTGGTTACGCTCCGGTAATGCCGGCGTAAATACCGGGCGACGCCTTCGTTGGCCTGCGGTTAACGGATACTTTCGGGCGCGGCGCTTTAGTCCCGCGACAGCCGGTGCAGGATCAGGCGCTCAATCTCCCTAAGGTGATCCGCTTCGGTGACCTTTTGCCCGTCGAGATCCCAGACGTAGAACGCGTCGACCACATCGTGTGCGTAGGTGGCTACCTTGGCCAAAAGTATGTCCAATTCAAGTTCGGTGAGCGCTCTGGTTATGTCGTATAACAGGCCGATTCTGTCCGGGGCGTGCACCTCGATCACCGTGTAGAAGTCTGAAGACCCGTTGTCCACCCGCACCTGCGGCGCCTCTTGCTTGCCTTTGGATATCCGCCCTGCGTAGTCGCTGCGCTTCTGTGCGAGCCGCAGGTCCAGTGAGATCTTGCCCCGCAACGCCTTTTGCGCATCCTGCTTCACCCGTTCGAACCGCCCCTCGGCGCCGGTCACGGTGAATACTTCCAGGGCGACGCCGTCTTGCCGGGTGAAGATCTGCGCCGACAGAACGTTTAGCCCGTGAAGAGCCAGCGAGCCGGAGATCTTGCTGAACAGGCCGGGGCGGTCCTGGCTGACGACGGTAACCTCCCAATGGTCGGGCTGCTCCAAGGGCGATATGTCCATGCGCAACTCTTGGGCATCGGGGGCGGGGATCATCAGCTTCGACTGCTTGAGCAGTGCGGGCAGAGGCTGGGTGAGCAGCCACATCCGGGGCATCTTGTTCAGATGCCCCTCGACGTCGGAGGCCTCCAGGGCGCCCAGAGCGGTCCGAAGCTCGGATTCGCGGGCCCGGGCGGTGCGGGAGGCGTCGGCGTTTACCAGTTCGCCCTTGTCCAGCACGTTGTAGATGCGGGTGAACAGGTCGCCCACCAGAGCGGCGGTCCAGCCGCTCCACGCCGAGGGCCCGGTGGCCACCCCGTCGGCCGCTGAGAGCAAGTAGAGCATGCGTAGCCGCTCGGTGGACCCGATGGTCTCCGCCAGCTCAACCACCAGCGCCTCGTCCTCGATGTTGCGCCGCACCGCAGTCTTGGTCAGCAGCAGATGGCTGCGCACGAGCCAGGCGACATCCTCTTTTTCCAGCAACGGAATTCCCATTCGTCCGAGCGCCGCCCGGCTGAGGCGGACGCCCCGGACGGAATGATCCTCTCCGGTGCCCTTACCGATGTCGTGGAGCAGGGCGGCCAGCAGGAGGCGGTCCTTGAGCTTGGCGCTGTCTCCGGCCACCCGGACGGCCAGCGTCTCCCAGTCGGCCGGAACGTCTGGTTCGACCGGCTCTTCGGCAGTACTTCCGGCCGAAAAGGGGCCACGGAACAGCCGCCTCGGCCCCCCAGCCTCGATTGACCGGCCTTCTTCTAACGGGCGGACCGCTTCGGCCGCACGGAAGAACCGTGCCATGGTGGCGGAGGTTTCCAGGCAGTGGACGTCGACAGAGTGCCGGTGGTACACGTTGCGCTGGGGCAGGCACCAGATCAGGTCCCATTCGGGGATTGCCTTCACCAAGCCCCCGGTGTGCTCCAAGACCCTGAGCGCCGGGGCGCCGGCGGCGCCTTCCGCCAGTATCTGCAGGAACGCCGCCCGGGTTTGGTCCGACCACCGGCCCTCGGTCATCCCGGCGGGCAATCGTGCTGCGGCCCGGCGCAGGCCGGGAAAGAGCTGGTCGTCCAAGGTGTAGGCGATCAGCCGGCTGGCCCGGTACAGCCGGCGCATGAGCGCATCCTGCCGGTCGAAGCCTTCCGAAGGGCCGAACTCACCAGGCTCGGCCTGAAGGTCAAGCAACTCGGCAACCTGCGTATGCAACTGCATGTGCAGCGTGTCCTCGTGCCTTCCGGTGCTCAGGTGCAGCGCACACCGGATCCGCAGCAACAGCTCAGCCGCCCGCTCCAGGTCGCCCTCCAATGCCGCCAGGTCCAAGGGTCCCAGGACCTTCCCCAGCCACCGGAGCGTTTCCAGGTCCCTCAGCCCGCCCCTTGCCTCTTTGAGGTTGGGCTCAAGCTCCGCGGTGGCGTCGCCGGTGCGTTCGCGCCGCTCCACCGTCCCCCGGCGGATCCGATCAAGGAATTCTTCAGGTGAACGGCGACTTTGCTTCAGGGCCTCCGAAGAAAATCGATTGAAAAGGTCCCGATCACCCACCACCAGGCGGGCGTCCAAGAACGAGGTTTCGGCGGGAAAATCCTCCCGGGCGGACTTCAGTGCCTCTTTGAGGGTGCGGATCGAGTGGCCCACCACCAAGCCGGCGTCCCATAACTCGTAGAACAATGCTTTGCCTGCGCCGTTTACCTGTGGGTCGCCGCCGTGCAGGACCATCAGATCCACGTCTGAGGCGGGACACTGCTCGCGCCGCCCGTAGCCGCCGACTGCCACCAAGGCCACCGGCACCGGGGGTTTGAGCCGTCCCCAGATCCGGGTGATCGCCCGGTCTACCGCATCCGCCAGACCCTGGACGGTCTCCCGCCCACCAGCCCCAGCGCGCAACTGAAGGCGGAGCCTTTCCTGCTCCGCCTTCAGTTGTTGGACCTCTGGCGATGCTTGCCGTGCGGGGCCGCTCAAACAGGCCCCGCGCTGGCGTTAGAGAGCATCGCTTCCCATCTCGCCGGTCCGGATCCGGTAGACCTGATCCACCGGGGCGACAAAGATCTTGCCGTCGCCGATTTTGCCGGTACGGGCGGCGGCCATGATCGCTTCGACCACCGGGCTGACCTGGTCGTCGTCGCAAAGGACCTCCACCCGCACCTTGGGGACGAAGTCCACCTGGTACTCGGCGCCCCGGTACACCTCGGTGTGACCGCGCTGCCGTCCGAAGCCCCGGGTCTCCACCACCGTCATTCCCTGGATGCCGGCCGCCCGCAGCGCCTCTTTCACCTCTTCCAGCTTGAACGGCTTGATGATTGCCGATACCAACTTCATCTCAGATCCCTCCCGCTTTCGGTAGTTACGCAGTCGGCCAGATCACAGCGGTCAGCGAGCATAACCACCTCCGCCCTCGGCAAAGGAGTACCCGACCTCGGCGTGCTGGGAGAGGTCCAATCCGGTCTGCTCGTCGTCGTCGCTCAAGCGTAGCCCCACGGCCTTGTCGATCACGAACAGCAAAACGAAGCTGCCTACGAAGGAGAAGATCATGGTGATGAGCACTGCGATGAGCTGGTCGGCGACCAGCTCGGGGTTGCCGTAGAACAGGCCATCGGCCGCCACCCCGTTGATCTTGGTCGTGGCGAAAAATCCGGTGAGCACCGCTCCCAGGATCCCTCCGACCAGGTGGACGCCCACCACGTCTAGCGAGTCGTCATAGCCGAGCTTGGGCTTGAGCGCCACCGCTCCGTAGCAAACCAGCCCGGCGAGCAATCCGATGACCACCGCGGCCATCGGCTCCACGTAGCCGGCCGCTGGGGTTATCGCCACCAGTCCGGCAACCGCGCCGGTGGCAGCACCCACGGTGGTTGGGGCTCCGTGCTGCAGCCACTCCGGGATCAACCAGCCGAGGATGGCCAGCGCCGCGGCGATCTGCGTGTTGGTGAATGCGGCAGAGGCGAGGGCTCCGCTGCCTGCCGCACTTCCCCCGTTGAACCCGAACCAGCCGAACCACAGGATTGACGCACCCAGCACGACCATCGGGATGTTGTGCGGCCGCATGGCTTCCTGGGGGTAGCCCTTTCGTTTGCCCATGTAGATGATTGCTGCCAGCGCCGCGGCGCCGGCGTTGATGTGAACCACGGTTCCTCCGGCAAAGTCCAGGGCACCGATGCTGCCGTCCCACAGGCCCAGGAACCCGCCGCCGAACACCCAGTGGGCTACCGGGGAGTAGATCAGCAGGGACCAGAACGAAATGAACAGCAGGTACGCTTTGAACTTCATCCGCTCGGCGATGGCGCCGCTGATAAGCGCCGGGGTGATGATCGCGAACATCATCTGGTAGACCATGAAGGTGGTGTGCGGGATGGTGGGGGCTAAGCCAACTGGCTCCGAGCCCGCGCCGTTAATAAAAAAGGCACCTGGCTCTGCGCCCACGTTCCTCAAAAAAGCAAAGTCCATCCCTCCGATGAACCCGCCGATATCGGTTCCGAACGCCAGCGTGTAGCCGACGAATATCCAGATCAGCGTGACCATCCCCAAGGCGATGAACGAGTGCATGATCGTGCCCAGCACGTTTTTGTTTCTGACCAGGCCCCCGTAGAAAAACGCTAGTCCGGGGGTCATGAACATGACCAGTGCTGCGCTGGCCAACATCCAGGCGGTATCTCCGGTGTCTACTTCCAAGGCATGTTTCTCCTCTCAGTGCCGCGTGGGATGCGGCTCCGGGACGGCCGCGCTCGGACACTACAACCGGTGTGTTTCCGGTTTGTTACTGCCTGTTTCAACCCTGTTAACAATCGAGAGCCGGGGCGTCGGCCGCCGGCGAAATGGTACGGATGGTCAGCGGATCTCCACGGTGAGGTGGCGCAGCGCCGACTCAGGCAACTGCTGAGCCGGAGTGGTGCGGCAGACGCTGGGATCGATCAACCAGGCGTCGAACCAGCCGTCGTCGGTCAGGTAGACCAGCAGCCAAGCGGGCTGATCCAGGTAGGACGCTTGCCGGGCGGCCAGGGGGGAGAGCGGTTCGGTCAGTGCGGAGGCCAGCGCAGCCAGGCATTGCTGGCCCGCCTGGAAGCTGAATTGCTCGGCGCCGCCGGACGCCGGCCGGCCGGCTTCGCCTTCGGTGGTGTCGGGGTCAAGGGTCAGTGGCTCGGCGGAGCCTTCCTGAGCGTTATCGCTGCCCCTTTCGGCGCCGAAAGCCAGAGCCGGGTTTTCAACAGACGGGACTTTGCCCGGCTCATCGGTGCGAGGAAGCGCCGAACCGCTTTTGACTTCGGGCAGCGTCCGGACGGCCTGCTCTATGTCGGCGTCGCTAACAAGGGTGAGTGCCCCTTCGAGCGCTCCGGCAGTGGCCGGGCCGGCGGAATCAGTGGCGGTCTCCGGCAAAGCTGCCTCGGTCAGCGCCTGATCGCCGCGTCCGGCTCCGGGCATTGGCCCGAGCACCGCGAAGCCGAGTGCCGCGATCAACACCATGGCAAAGGCTCCGGCAAGCGTCCACTGCAGGCGGCCGAGGTGCCGCCGGCTCCGGACTCCGGGCTGGCGGGCCTCTTGGGCCCCCAGGATCGCCTGGCGGAGCACCCGGTGTTCGTCTACGGTCATCTCCACCGGCCCCAACGAGGCCACGCTGCTGGACGCTGCCCGGAGCTGGCGGCTTTGGGCAGCGCAGGTGGCACACGCGGCAAGATGGCGGTCGATTCCGGCGCTCTCGTCCGCGGTCGCCTCGCCGTCAAGGTAGGCGCTCAGGGCCTCGGTTGAGAAGTGTTGGTTGTTCATCTGTCTTCCTTAGACGGCGGTGCGCTGCCGGTGGTTCCGGTCCGGTGTTCCTCCAGGATCCCGGCCAGCGCCAGCCGCCCCCGAGCAATCCTGCTCTTGACCGTACCCACCGCCACACCGGTGGCCTCGGCGATCTGTTCGTAGCTGAGCGCATACAGGTCACGCATGACCACTGCCGTGCGCTGGTCAGGCTGCAGCTTGCGCAGCCCTTGCTCCACAGTAAGGCGCGTGGCAAGGTCTTCGGCTGGCACCCCGTGCTCGGGCAGGCTGTCCGAGGGAATGGGGGTGCGGGCTTTCTTGCGGCCGATGTCGTGGCAGGCGTTGGTGGTCAGCCGGTAGAGCCAGGTGGTGAAGGCCGCCTGATGCTGGAACGAGCGCGCTTTGCGAAACACCGTCAGAAAGACGTCCTGCGTGGCGTCCAGCGCATCGGCACGGTTTCCTAGGATCCGGTAGGCAATGCCGAAGACCTTCGACTCGTGCCGGCGAAGCAGGATCTCCAGCGCACGGGTATCCCCCAACTCCACGAACGCGGCTACCAAAGACTCGTCGGTTCGGCTTTCCAGGTCCGCATCGCGCATTTGGGCTGATTATGGCGGAGGAAGGTGGGGCGCTAAGTAACGTTCAGGATGCCGGCACGGCCGACAGCAGCTCAATTGGAGTGAGCGGCGATTGTGGCCCGCTTAAAATCCTTAACGTTGCGGGTAACTATCGCCGAAGCCCCGGCAGTCGCCGCTTCCTCGTTCAAGACCGCATCTTCGAAGCCAGGCGTCCTGCGCTCGAATGCAACGGTACTTACGAGACGGGCCACTCTAGGTTCGATCGAGCGGCTTGATTTGTCTGATCGCCACGGCGAAGGGGTTGTCGGCGGTGCCCTCGCCCGGGGTCCGGACCAGTTCGGTGATCCACAGCATCCAGTAGCGATGGCTCCCGCTTACCGGGAAGATCTCGCCGGAGGAGGCGGTGCGCTCGTTTGAGGGCGCGCTCCAGCTGGTGCCGTCGTCGGAGAAGCGGATGGTGCCCCGCCACCCGCCGACCACCGAGGTCACCTCCACGGCGCTCAGCTCTCGGCTTGTCCCCAGGTCGAACGCCACGCCGACGCCGGGTTTGAGGCGGCCGAAGTCGGCAGTGCGGTAGGAGGAGGTGGCCCAGGTGGTTTCCGGGTTGCCGTCGAACGCCCGGGGGATCCGGGCGCTGTTCTCCTTCCCGTCGCCGGGCGGTGGGTCGTAGTCGAAGGAGCGTTCTATCCGCAGCGGCGGGAGCTCTTGCGCACCGGCGTCCTCCCCAAAACTGGGCAGGTCGATGCCCAACCCGGGCAAGTTAAGTGCGACCAGCACCGCTCCGGCGATTAAAGCCAAAGCCGGCAGGAGCCAGCGGCCTTCGGTACGCAGGAACGAATCGCCCTTGGATGCAGCCGGTGTGTTTCGGGTTCGGCCGCCCGGCCCCACCGGGCCTGCCCGCCCCGAGGGGGCTGCGCCCGGCTCGGTCCCGCCGGCCTGGCCGCCCCCGGAACCCGTGCCGGCGGGGCCGGACCGTCCCGAGGGGGCTGCGCCCGGCTCCGGCCCGGCGGCCTGGCCGCCCCCGGAACCCCTGACGGACCGTCCCGAGGGGGCTGCGCCCGGCTCCGGCCCGGCGGCGGGCTCCGTTCGGGGTGGCGATTCCAGGCGCCTTCGGGCGGGCGCCGGCGGCGAAGGGTCCGCGGACGACTGCTGCGCCTCGTCTACCAGCGCCTCCAGTGTCGAGCGCAGGGTTAGGGCGTTTTGGTAGCGCCGTCCTGGGTCGGGCGACAAAAGCTTGAGCACCGCAGCGTCCAGTTCCATCGGCACCCCTTTGCGCAACTGTCCCGGGCGGGGAACCCGCAGCACCCCCTCGGCGTCGGGGAGGGCAACTTGGTCCGGCGTGCTACCGGCCAGACACTCGAACAAAACCACACCCAGGGAGAACAGATCGCCCCGGGCGTCCGGGTCGTTCTCGGGGCAGGCGTATGCGGAGGTGGGGCCGGTAGCCGGCCCCCGGCCCCGGGCTGCGCCGGAGGCCGCTCGCGCTATGGCGAAGTCCGAGACCTTCAGGTGGCCGGTCTCTGTGAACAAGACGTTCTCCGGGCGGATGTCGCCGTGCACAATACCCGCCTGGTGGGCGTGCGCAAGCGCCGAGCAAATCTCACCGGCCCATTGGGCTGCGCGCAGCGGATTGATCGGCCCGTTGTCCAAAACGTCTCGCAGGCTTCCCCCGCCCAGGTACTCCATCACCAAAAAAGGGGTCCCCTCGTCTTCGCCCGTGTCGAATACCGAGATGATGTTCGAGTGGGTTAGCCGGGCAGCCGCCAGCGCCTCGACCCTGAACAGCCGTTTGATCGCCCCGTCGGTGACTGCTTCCGGACGCATGATCTTGAGCGCTACGGTCCGGCCTAGCACTTCGTCCTCGGCCTTCCACAGGTCGGTGAAACCGCCCCGGCTGATCGACGAGTTGAGCCGGTAGCGCCCGGCGACTTTGGTCTGCGACCCGGACCGTGCGTTCACCGTCGCCGGCCGGCGATCGTGAAGATCCACTGCGTTTCCTCCAGACCCAAAGCTTTGGCAGCTCCAGCGTAAATTAAAAGCCCTGAAGCGGTGGCTGCCAGGACCTGTAGGATATCGCCCAAGAAGCCGTTCGCCAGCTGGTTCGGCGCGACCAGATCGCCGGCCAACCACGCACCCAAGCCGGTGGCGGTGGCGGCCAGGACGATCTTGACCAAGGCGGCGGGGTAACCGGCGCTCACGGTCGGGCCGATCCTCCGGCGCAGGCTGCGTAGAGCAAGCACGCTTGCCAGGAGGTAGGAGCCAGCGTGGCCGGCGGCCAGCCCGGCCACCTTTAGAGTCGGGTCGTCGAAGATTGCGAAGGCTGCCAAATTTAGGACGACGTTGAGCGCGAACGCCCCCAGGTTGATGATCATGGGCGTCCGGGTGTCCCCCAGGGCGTAAAACGCGCGCAGCAGCACGTAGAAGGTGGAGAAGAAGAAGATGCCCGGCGCCCAGGCCCTCAGCACGGTGGCGATCAGATCAGTGGAGGCCTGCGTGGTGATCCCGTGCTCGAGCATCAAAGCCACCAGATTGGGAGCGATGGCCAGATAACCGGCGACGGCCGGAACCACGAAGAATGCCACTGCCCGCAGCCCGCGGGACAGAGTTCGGGCGAACTCCTCGGTTTTGCCGGCTACTGCCTGCTCGGTGAGGGTGGGAAAGATCGCCGTCACTATCGATACCGCGAGGAGCCCGTGGGGGAGCTGGAAAAAGACGAAGGCGTACTGGTAGGCAGAAGTGCCTCCCTGCACCTGGTTAGCCAGGAACAGCGCGACCCACAACCCGGCCATGTTGGTGACCACATAGCCGGCCATGTATCCGGAGAGGCGCAGCAAACGGCCAAAGCGCGGATCGATCAGCCCGGCCCCCCGCCGCAAGCGAAACCCCAGCCGGCGCATCGACAAGAACGGATAGATCCCCTGGATCGCCACGCCGACGGTGGTCCCGATGCCCAGGAGCAGCACGCCCCGGGTGGGCAGGCGCTCGGCGGTGCGCAGGGCCTCCGGTACGGTCCGGGCGAAGACAACCAGTGTGGCCGATACCAGCAGGTTGTTGAGGACCGGAGCGAACATCGGCACCCCGAACTTTCGATGGGCGTTGAGGACCGCGGTTGCGATGTAGGACAGGCCGTAGAACAGGATCTGCGCAGCGAACAACCGGAGCAGGAAAGTCCCCAGAACCTGTTGAGCCTGCGCCTCCGAACCGGTCGCGCGAAGCGTGTACAGCTTGAAGATCAACGGGGCGGCCAGGGCGACCGCCACCGTTAAGACGCCCAGAAGCAGCATGGTTGCCGCGGTAACCCGCCGGATGAACAGCCAGGCTTGTTGCTGGCCGTCCCGGGACCTGACCTCCACGTAGGCACGCAGCAGGACCGAGGAGAGTATGCCGCCGATGACTAGCTCGTGGATGACCGTGGGAGTGGTGTTGGCCAGGTTGTAGGTGTCGGCCAGCCGGCTTTCGGTGACGCCGAGTGCGTAGGTGGTGGCAGCCAGCCGGACCAGTCCGGTCAGCCGGCTGGCGGCGGTCCCGGCAGCCGCAACCGCTGCGCCGCGGCGATGTTCGGGGGCCTCGCTCACCTTGCAGGCGCGGAGATTGCGAAAGAGGTGACCAAGTCTTGCTAACCAATTCTGCGTTTGATCGCGCCGACGGCCCACCAGCCGACCAGGAAGGCGGCCGCTCCGCCGGTTATCGATAGTGCGACGACGTTGTAGGCGGTCGATCGGATGGTAAGCAAACTGTTCGCCACCTCCTGTCCGGCCGGTGTAAGCACCCGGACTCGCAACGGGAAGGTGCCCGAAGACTGGGTTATCGCCCGCACCCGGATGGTCTGGTTGGGCGGGCGCAACTTGGCAAGGACTATCCGGTTCCCACCTGGAAAGCGCAGCTTGTCAGACTCCAGCCTTATCACCACGTCTACCGGGTACCCGAGGGCCGAGCCGACCGACAGCGGGATCACTCCGATACGGGAGGTGAGCGTGATGGTCTGGGGCTCGGGAGCGCGGATCAGGTCCATCTCAGCGGCTACCGTGGTGGGAATTGATCGGGCGAACGCCAGTCCCCTGGTCAGCTGTGCCCGGCTGTCCCACCAATCGGCGCTCTCGGCAATGAGCAGCCGGCGGGTGAGCGCCCCCAGTTCGGAGGTCGGGGGAGCGATCACTGCGTAGTTATCGATGGCTTGCTGCGCCTCCTGAAGCTGGGTGAAGTAGCTCTGCGGCGGGGTCTGGAGGTTTTTGAGCATCTCCTCCGAGGTGGCCAGGCGCTGGGTCTGTCCGGCGGGAGGCCGCAACTGGGAGAGGATGCCGTCCGGCGTGGTGGCTACGAGCCAGGGGGCTCGAGCAGCAGTCTCGAAGATGCCCAGGATGGCCTGGGCGCCGATTTGCCAATCTAGAGGGGCCAGGGCGACCACCGCACGCACCACCCCCGGGCTCTCTTGATGGATGGTCGCGGTCTCTGCAGCGAAGCGCTGGCGTGCTTGGACCGCTCCCAGTTCCCCGGCAACGGCCAGCGAAGCGTTGAGTCCGGCGTCGGCAACCAACGCCATTGTCTCAATGCCTTCCAGGCCGGCGGTGGCGGTGCCCGTACCGCCCTCCAGCTTGACCGGCAGGCCCCGGGAGAGCAGACCGGACTGGTCGCTGAGGGACCGGGCGGACAAGATCAGCCGGTTGGAATCGCTGTTTTGCAACTCGGCGAGGGTGGTTTCGTCCAGGTCTCCACCGGCCGGCAGGAGCCAGCCGGGCATGGCCTGGGCGCGCAGCAGTCCGGCGGGCTCGGCTTTGAGCACATTGCGTCCTTCGGTGAGTTGGGTGACCGCCAGATCTTTCAGGCCGAAGCCGGTGAGCGCAGGAAGCGGTGCCGGGGAATAGGAGGTGGCCACCAGCCGGGTGGCCTCTCGGGCAACCAGCAAGCGCAGTGTTTCCAGGTTGCGCGCGGCGGCCAAGGCTCGGCCGTCCTGGTTGTCGACGGTATCGGTCCTGCCCCGCCCCGCCGTCCGAACGTAGCCGTCCGAGAGGTCCTGGAGCATGCTGAGCAGCAGCCCGCTTGGGGCCAGCGTCACCGGCAGGGCGGGGTAGTCCTGCAGCGCCCGGATGATCGTGTCCAGCCGGCCGCCCGAAACCGAGCGCTCCAGCGTATCGGTGGTCACGACGTCCGGCCGGGAGGCATCTGTGTAGGTGGAGGGGGCATGAAGCGGGACGACCAGGCTGACACCCAGCGGCTTTTCGGGTGGCTTGGCGAAGTAGATCATGTGGGTATCGATCGGGGGGGAGGACACATCGCCGGTCCTCACCACCACACTGACCGGATGCGCGCGGTCGGTGGTGGAGTTGCGGAAGGCGTCCAGTTCGCCCAGCGGCTTGGCCACCTCCACCAGCCGGCTGCCGCCCGGCTCGATCGTGCCTTCGATGGCGATGGTGTCGCTGGCTATGGCCCTTCCGAAGCGTCCGTCGTAGCTGAGTGAAAGCTCGGAGCGATTGCGCACGCCTCGGTAGATCACGATGGCGACCTCGAGGTCGGCGGCGGCGGACGACCCGGTGTTCTCCACCTCCAGTGCCACACTGAGCGAGTCGGCCGGGCCGACCGATATCGGAAAGCCCACCAGTTCCGCGACCAGACGGGGCCCACCCGAGCCAGAAACCGTCCCGGAGTTGCCCTGGCCTGCCAAGGCGGCCGGGGTAGCCAGGAAGGTCGCCGCAGCAGTAAGCAGCACCAGCCATGCATGCACTTTGAACATCGCACTCACCCCGAGAACATCCCCGCTAACTCCTGCCCAGCATAGGCGACGGCCACCACCGCAAGAGTTATCGCCATGACCGTCCGCAGTGCCCGCTCCGAAGCGCTGATCGCCAGCCGGGCGCCGATCCGGGCACCGGGAATCACGCTCACGCTCAGAATCAGGGCCGGGAGCCAGTCGATGTTGCCCGCCCGGGCGTGACCGGCGATATTAGGCGGGACGGTAACGGCGATGACCGCAAGCGAGGTTCCCACCGCCTGCTTGATTCCCATCCCGAAGAATTTAAGGAAGACCGGGACCATGACGAAGCCCCCGCCGACGCCGAGCAGCCCGGAAGCAAAGCCGTTGGCAATGCCCAGCCCCAGGTAGGCGGCAGGCCCCCGGCCCTGCGGCCCGGTTGCGTCGGCGAGTTGCTCGCCCTGTCCCAGCAGGCGGATAGCCAGGAAGAACAGCAGGGCGGCGCTTACCAGCATGAGCAGCGACCCATTGACCTGCCGGGTGGTCGACGCGCCGGCGAAGGTTGCCAGAGCGGCGCTGGGCGCGGTCCACACCAGTGCTCGCCGGTTCACCAGGCCGGCTCGCAGGTAGGCGTACGAGCCGGTTATGGTAGAGGTCAAGATCATGGGCACCGGGGTGCCGATTGCCAGGTAGGGGCTCACGCCGAGCATCCGGACCAAAGGGGTTCCGATGGCAGCTCCTCCGATCCCCAGGGCTCCGGAGCAGACGCCGGAGATGAATCCGACCAGGACGAAAGCGATAGCCTGGCCGGTGCCCTCCATGCCCGGAGGATAGCAACTATGAAGTTTCCTACGCACTAATGGCCGGCCTTTCCGCAAAGCGCATCCCCGCTCCGGCGCTGGAGCTGGCGCGCGCCTTCAGACAGGCCGGGCACGGACTGTGGCTCGTTGGCGGCTGGGTGCGCGACGCCCTGCTCAACCGGGCAGCTGATTCCGATCTGGACTTCACCACCGATGCATTGCCCGAGCAGAGCCTGGCGATTCTCAAGCGCTGGAGCTCGAGTGCTCCGTGGACGATGGGAATGGAGTTCGGAACCGTGGGTGTGCAGCACCGAGGCTGCCGGATGGAGGTCACTACACTCCGGCGTGAGATCTACCAGCTGGACTCCCGCAACCCTGAGGTGAGTTTCGGAAAGGACCTTCCAACCGATCTCTCGCGGCGCGACTTCACGGTCAATGCCATGGCTATCTGTCTGCCGGAGGTGGAGGTAATCGACCTGTTCGGCGGCCTGAGCGATCTGGCTGCCCGGACGATTCGCACTCCCCTGGCTCCTGAGACCTCGTTCGCCGATGACCCGTTGCGCATGCTGCGTGCCTTCCGGTTCGCCTCGGTTCTCGATTTCCAGGTAGACCCGGCGGCGCTCGAGGCGATCGGGCGGATGCATGAACGGCTGTCAATAGTTTCGGGAGAGCGGATCCGGGATGAACTGTCGAAGCTGATGACCGGCGCCGCCCCCTCCCGGGCGCTGCTGGGTGTTGCCGAGTCCGGCCTGGCCGGGCAGTTCCTGCCCGAGCTACCCGGTCTGCGCCTGGAGCAGGACCCGATCCACCGTCATAAGGACGTGTTCACGCACACCCTGGCCGTCCTGGACAACGTCAGCGCGCTCGACGCCTCGTCGCCCGATTTGGTGCTGCGCCTGGCGGCGCTGCTGCACGACATCGGCAAGCCGAAGACTCGAGCAATAACCCCCAATGGCGTTACTTTCCATCATCACGAGGTGGTCGGGGCGCAGATGACCGAGGTGCGCATGCGCGAGCTGCGTTTCCCGGCCAACACCGTAGAGGAGGTCAAGCAGCTGGTCTACCTGCATCTGCGCTTCCACACCTTCCGGCTCGGCTGGAGCGACCGGGCGGTCCGGCGCTACGTGCGGGATGCCGGGAGCCAGCTGGACCGGCTGAACAAGCTGGTCCGTGCGGACTGCACCACCCGCAACCCTCTAAAGGCGCAACTGCTGAGCAATCGCATGGATGAGCTTGAGGAGCGCATCGCTGAGTTGTCCTCCCGGGAAGAATTGGCCAACCTGCGCCCGGCGCTCAACGGCGACGAGGTCATGCAACATCTGGGAATCACCCCGAGCCGGTTGGTCGGCGAGGCGCTGGATTTCCTCATGGAGCTGCGTTTGGACGAGGGCGAAGTGTCGTCGCAAGAAGCTTACCGGCGTCTGGAAGAGTGGTACCGGGCACGTGGCTGAGCCGGCGCCACCCGGTTGGTACCAGGCGCTGGCCGCTCACCTGGGCAGAGCCTACTTCGAGTACCGGTTCACTCAGGGCACCGATCAGGAGATCGAGTTTCTCCGGCGGGCGCTGGTGCTAAAACCGGGGGACCGGCTGCTCGACGTTGGGTGCGGACCCGGTCGCCATGCTGTCCCACTGGCGCTTTTGGGGGTTCATGTGGTGGGGGTGGACACGTCTGCGGTGTTCCTTGACATTGCCCGTGACCGGGCCGAGGAAGCGGGGGTGGGTCTGTCGCTGTTTCTGATGGATGCTGCCGCTCTGCCGTTCGAAGACGAGTTCGACGCAGCGATCTGCCTGTGCGAGGGGGCATTCGGGCTCGGTTTGGACGACTTGAAGATCCTGCGGGGAGTGGCCCGGGCGTTAAAACCGGGAGGCCATCTTGCGTTGTCGGCCCCCAACACCTTTTACGTTGTAAACCGGCTACAGCAGGGCGACAGCTTCGATCCGGTCGGCTCGATATTTCATCGCACCCTGCCGGAGGTGATCGGTCACGACGGCACCCGGGCGCCGTTCGAGACGTGGAACAGTTGCTATACCCCCCGGGAGCTGGAGTGGATAGCCAACGGGGCCGGCCTGGACCCCGAGTTCGTAAGTGGCGTAGCCCCCGGGCAATTCCTGGGCCAAACTCCGACCATGGAGCACCCAGAAATACTCCTGCTCGCCCGTAAGCCTTAGGGCCCGAGAGGCAATTAGGTGCGCGACCGAGAGTGTTCAGACGCCCCGAGTGCAAGGCGCGAGGATAGGCACATACCGCCTGCCGTATGTGCCTGACGAGAAACACAGCAATCGGGGATGGCTGGGCGCTCGAATCGCCCAGATAATTGCCTCTCGGGCCCTTAGGCGGAGCAATCGTGCTTGGGCCCGCACCACTCCCCCGACTGCTACTTTTTTGGAGTTTCCAGGGCGTGGGGCTTAAGGAGGCGGCCGCTTGTGCCGATACATCGTAGGTAGCCCCAAGAGTAGAAAGCGGTTTCGGAGGACTGAATGGGGAATCGCTCGAATCAGAAGACCATTATTGGGATCGCTCATTCACACAGCAGGCGGTCAAAATCCTATGAAAGATTGCCTAGGAAAACCCTCATTGCCGGATTGACGTTCAGCATCGTTCTGAGCGTATCGGCAATGGGGTGGGCTCAACTCAACGATCTCACAGAGATTCCGGTTCCAGTAGGCCGTGGCGAGCGATTCACTCAACCAATCAGAACAGCCCGGGGGAACGTCCTGATCGGTCGGCTGTCCGCGGTGTCAGCTCGGATCGTTGATGTGCACCCGGCCAAGGGCAAGGCCATGGATCGTTCGCAGTTACCGGCAGGCGAATTCGTGGTGGACGTTTCGTTAGCAAGAACAATGTCGGATTCGGAGAGCCTTATATTGGCAGTGACGACCTCATGTCCTGGTGGCTATGGAAACCAACCAGGTCACCTTGAGTTTCGGACGTGTGTCGGCCCACTAGAAATGACCTCGCAACGGCTGGATTCAGATGGGCGGCAGGTCGGAGCGTCCCAACCGCTCCCCACAGGTCTGCCCGAGGGAAACTTGCTTGCTTCCGATTCGGCCTTCGTATGGGAGGGCTGGGATCCTAAGAATCGGGCCATTTTCCAGAACGGCAAGTGGAGTCGCCTCAGCGCCGTTGAACCCGTCGCGAGCAAAGTTGTAGATAGATGTGCATCGCGGGACCATCTTTGGGTGCTGCACGGGAACCTGGGACCGCGAAGTCTTAAGGGGCAGGATAACGCCCTACCGATCGAAGACCGTGCTTATTCGCTATACCGCCTACTTTTGAATGGTTCAGATAAATATGCTTGGGAGAAGGTCGATCTACCCGGCCTCGATAAAAGCTCATTTTCGGAGCTTGCTTGCGGAGACGCCCAAGCCTATGTCCGCATAGAAGATTCGCTCTACTCGACGCACTCTCCTGACCTCCCACTCGGAGCTTTTGACGGAATTGTGCACCTACGGGGCAATGCCGCAAGACTTCCTGTGGTATTTCTCCATAACTTCAAAGTGTGTGCGGGGTCGAAGCGGACAGTCGGCCGATTCTTGCTAAGGAACCTCCGAGTTCGGCAACTTCACCTGTTAAATCTATCTGCGACTCCGTTCCATGGCCGACGCCCCTAGGACTCGTAGCCATTTCTCAAGACGAGTCTGGCAAAGTAAAGGAGAGGGCGTGGTGAAAGTAGTAACGGGCCTTATCGGGGCGGCAATAGCAAGTGCCCTTTTGCCTATCGTCTCAGCACCTCCCGCTGCGGCAGCTCAGGATGGCCGCCAAATTTTGGTTCAGTACAATCTTTACGGTGCCAAGGGTGGTACTGGATATAACCACGATGTTGCACCTGCCGTGGTCAACTCAATTTACAACCGCGACCCTACGCCGTCGGTAATTTCATTCAACGAAATCTGCTGGTATCAGTGGGACTACATCTGGAGCATGATTCGATTCAAGGCGCCTTATGGACTGGAATACATTCCCTTTGCTCATTGGTCTATTCAACAGGAGGATGACTGCTACGGAAGCGGATACGGCAACGTCATCGTTAGTCTCCGGGGAGCAGGCACTTATGGCGTAGACAAAACGTTCTCGTCGCAAACCGGCGGAGTGGAACTGCGTGGGGCTGCGTGTCTCGCTAATTTGATCTATAGCGCTGTTGCTTGCTCCACGCATCTTGCGCCACCGGATTCAAATCCAAATAACCCAAGCAGATTCAATGTTCCCCGGACCCAACAGTGGGAACTGAGTGTGCTCGTCAACCAATGGGCGACTCAGGGCACTCCGCTGTTTGTGCTCGGTGACTTTAACCTTCTTCCGTCTGAGAACCTGTCAGCGTTCTCTGGATGGTGGTACCAGGTATTCGCAGAGGGAGACCGGGCAAGCCCCAACGCTACCGTAAGTAACAAGAGAAGTACCTGGCGAAGCTCCAAGCCTCCGTACTCACAACGAGCGATCGATTACGCGTTTAGAAGAGCGCCGAACCTGTTCACCGCTGACTCCTATATCTACTTCGGAGACTACTCAGACCATGCCTGGTACGAGACCTACGTTTCCTAGCGTTGTAGGTCGCGCTGGGTGCGTGTCTTCAACGAGAAGTCTTTTGGCTACCGGGGGCGCATCCCGATGGGTTTCTCTGTTCTTGGTCGCACTGATGACCGCTTGCGCCACGGCGTCATTCCGCTACGCCAAGGTTGATCTCTCCAGGCACTCGTCTCCGTCCGGCACCCTGCTGCCCAGCGGTCTAAAGGTAGATAGAGATTCGGTCCTGCTCGGGCCAGTCCGGGTCTTCTCAGTTGCCCCGGACGGAGTTCCTGAGAGTTGGTCGGCAGTACTAGCGGTTCAGGCCAACCCGATTAAGGTATGGAACCGGTACTTAGGACAACTCTCCGTTCTGATTCCGGAGGACAGCGCCGGATTTCAGCTTCAGGGTGATCCCGGCTGCAGGGTCGACGAGTTTGACGGTTTGCATTGCCAAGCCGGTGGGGACGGGCGGGGCCCTACGGGCACCCCGATTGTTGCCGGGTTATCGATGGATAGCGTTCCTGGAGACGTAACTGGAGCTTACCTTATGACTCTGGGCGTGGGTAGGAAGGAGTATCCGAACGACAACTACGGCGGAAGAGGAAAATCTACTGTTCAGAATGCCCCCCTGCCGGAGCGGGCGGCCAACCCCCCGAAAGTGGGGAAATCTCTTGCACCGGGTACGCTGGGCGAACTGAGTGATCGCTTTTTACTTGTCGCTGGCAGCGAACTTGTCGCCCTGTACGGGAAAGGCAGCTCAATGGGTGGCTTCAACGCCCTTCTCCGAGTGCTTCCGGGGGCCGATCTTAATGTGGTGCGGGATGCATATGCGAAGCAGGCGACTAAGAACTCTCAGCTCCCAACGAAAGAATCCCAACTTCAGATCGGCGAAAGCCGTATGACAAACATCAATCCACCAGGCGGCGCTGGGTTCGAGGGAGACCTACAAGTAGTGGACCAGCCGGGAGTCGATCACGACTACATTTTCTTCAGCCTCTATAGATCGTGATCGGCGGCAACGATTAGCGATCGCGCTTAACCACCTGCGTGCGCAGCCTCTCCAACCAGTTCAGGTGCGTTGGCCGGGCCACTATGGGCGTCGAAGATCCGCATAAACCCAATTTTGGGCCAGGGTAGGGTTTTCCGCAGTTCGATAGCTCCGCCCGGTAGGCGGTTTCTTTGCCGATTCAATAATCCAGCAGTGTGTATTAAGGGACCGAGGAGGCAATTATCTGGGCGATTCGAGCGCCCAGCCATCCCCGATTGCTGTGTTGCTCGTCAGGCACATACGGCAGGCGGTTCGTGCCTATCCTCGCGCCTTGCACTCGGGGCGTGAAGGACGCTCTCGGTCGCGCACCTAATTGCCTCTCGGACCCTAACTGTCTTTTGGCTCAGGCGCCTGGTGACCTCAACCGCGAATCCACCGGAATCCCCCGATCAGCCACCGCTGCTCCTGCTGAGCGGATGTACTCCTCCACCATCTGGCGGGCCACGTCGTCCGAGTACTGAACCGGTGGTGACTTCATGAAGTAGGCGCTCGGCCCCACCAATGGCCCCCCGATGCCTGCGTCCTGCGCCAGGCGCACGCAGCGGAGCGCGTCGATCACAATGCCGGCGGAGTTGGGCGAATCCCACACCTCAAGTTTCAGGTCCACTGAGACAGGCACGTTTCCGAACTCCCGGCCTTCCAGCCGGATGTGCGCCCACTTGCGGTCGTTGAGCCAGGGCACGTGGTCGGATGGGCCGATGTGGACGTCCTCCGGTTGCAGCTCACGGGCAAGTTGCGATTGTACCGACTGGGTCTTCGACTTCTTCTTGGAAACCAGCCGCTCGCGCTCCAGCATGTTCATGAAGTCCATGTTCCCGCCGAAGTTGAGCTGGTAGGTGTGATCGAGCTTTACGCCACGGTCCTCGAACAGCTTGGCCAGCACCCGATGGATAATCGTGGCGCCGAGTTGGCTCTTGATGTCGTCGCCGATGATCGGCACGCCCCGCTCAGCGAAACGCTTGGCCCACGCGGGCTGCGAGGCGAGGAACACCGGCATGCAGTTGACGAAGCCCACCCCCGCCTCCAGCGCACACTCGGCGTAGAACCGGGCCGCCTTCTCACTGCCCACCGGCAGGTAGTTAACCAGCACCTGCGCCCCGCTGTCCCTCAGAACCTTTACGACATCCACCGGCGGGGCGGGCGACTCGGTGATCATTTGCTTGTAGTAGTGTCCCAGCCCGTCCAGGGTGGGACCGCGCGACACCGTCACGTCCAGGTGGGGCACGTCGGCGAAACGGATGGTGTTGTTGGGTTCGCTGAACAGCGCCTTGGATAGATCGTTGCCCACCTTAAGGGCATCGACGTCAAAGGCGCAACAAAACTCCACGTCGCGCACGTGGTAACCGCCGATGCTCAGGTGCATCAGGCCAGTCAGGTCGTCCTCGGCGGTGGTGCTGCGGTAGAACTCGACACCTTGGACCAGTGCCGATGCGCAGTTGCCAGCCCCCACTATCCCGACTCGAATCTTGTTCGTCATTGTTGGCTCCTTGAAAGTATCCAGGTGGGGGGCGCTCAGGCGTTGGGCCCCGGGTTCAGTTTCAGGTTGAGCTTTTCCTCGGCGATGAGCCCATCGATCCACTCGATGTCCGCTCGGGTGGTGTCCACCCGGTGCTCCATCAGCCGGTAGGTGTAGTCGTCGATCTTCTCCTTGTAGGCTTTGAGCTTGTCTTTGAGATCGGCGACCATCTCAGTCAGGTAGGCCCGCCGGCGCTCCAGCAACTCCACGCGGTCTGAACAGGTCAGGTAGCGGAAAAACGCCATCTTGACGCCGAACTTCGTGTCATCCAGTACCGAGGAGTGTTCGCACAGCCGACTTTCGAACAACTCCTCACCCTGCTGGGTGATCCGGTAAATGTTTTTGCGCCGGTTTACGTCGTGCGGCGGGTAGAACCGCTCCACACAGCCGTTTTTCTCCAGCCGGCGCACGGAGGGGTACAAAGATCCGTAGGAAACTTGCCAGAACTGGCCGAGCTGAGCGGTGAGCTCCTTTTTCAACTCGTAGCCATGCATGGCATGGTCCTTGAGCAGGCCGAGGATGGCCATTTCGATCATAGACACCTATCTCCTCGATATATCGGTCCGATATATCTAACCGCTACATTCACACGATGTCAACATCGGGCACCGTTGATAGATAGGGGGCCAGCGGGTCTAAAATGACGGACCATGCAGGGCTTCGTCGACTACACGCTCAGCAAGCGGGCACTTCTGGAAGGATTCCGGAGGGGCTCGCTTGACCGGCTCGACATCTGTGACGCCCACCCAGAGCTGATGCGGGTGGCTCGAAACATTGGGCTACAGATCGGCAGGCCGTGCCCGGTTTGCTCCGCCGACTCGCTCAGGCAGGTTCGTTTCGTCTATGGCTCGCAGCTCAAGCATCTGTCCGGGCGAGCGGTCTACCCGCAGGATTGGGAGTTGGAACTAAGCGAGAAGTACGACGAGTTCAGGTGTTACGCGGTGGAGGTGTGCGTTGAATGTGCGTGGAATCACCTGGCGGCGTGCTACCTGATGGGTAAGCGGTTCGCCAAGCCCGCTCGGCGGCCGCCGGGCAAGGCGCGCGAGCGCCGTCCGCTGACCCAAGGGATCAGCGTGCCCGAGTAGCGCCATGGGATTTCTCATCGCGCTGGTCGCGACGCCCCTGCTGCTGGTTGTTTCGGCGCTCTGCTCGCCCGAGTGGCCGCAACGCGAGCAGGTTTTAGCCGAACTTAAGTCCAAAGTTTCTCTGGACGTGCCCCAGGGCCCGCTGGTGTTCGCGCTGATCCCGTTCGGGATCTTCATCGGGATCCCGGCGGCGCT
Source organism: Actinomycetota bacterium (assembly GCA_052389675.1). Classification (GTDB taxonomy): domain Bacteria; phylum Actinomycetota; class CADDZG01; order JAHWKV01; family JAHWKV01; genus JBBDRH01. The sequence continues at coordinate 17,017 of JBQTHR010000020.1, read as the reverse complement.
CGGACTGGTGGAGCCTTCGAACATCCTGACCGTGCTTGGGGCGCTGGTTGCTTGCATGATCGCCCATGGCTATCTGGCCAACGCCCGGGGCACCGACAGCCCGTGGAATGCCGGTCAGGGCTGGTTTGTGGTCCTGGCCTGGGCGGTGCTCGCCTTTCCGCTGTACGCCGGCAGCTTCGATGTGGCCGACGCTCTGGCGGTTCAGGCGGTCCTCGGGCCAGCGCCACTTTCCTCCGGAGCGGCGTCAGCGGTGCTGTGGGTTGCTTTGATCGCAGGCATCGCTGCGGCGGCCGGTTGGACCGACGGGCTCCCCTCGTTCGGTGTGAACAGCTACTCCCGGTCCAAAGCCGCGGTCGACGTGGCCGCCCGCTGGGGCGAGACTGCCCTTGCCGCAACGGCGGTCTCCGCGATCACCTGGGGCCCTTCGCTGGGTGTGCTGGCCCTCGGCCCGGTGGGGGCAACCGACGTCTACCGGGCGGGGGGGTCCTTCCTGGTGACCTGCGGGGTGGTGGCGGCGGCCTCCTACTCCCGGCGCTTCCTGGTGCAGGTCCCTGCCCTGGCGGCGGCGGCAACGGTAGGCATGTTCACCGGCGGCGCGATGCTGGCGGCGGCGTTCATCCGATGATCGGCGATCGCGGCGGCGGCCAGTTTGGACTTGCGGCCGAGACGATGCTGGCGGCGGCGTTCATCCGATGATCCTGTTCGCGGTGGCGGCGACCATCAGCTTCGGGGCCTTCGTGGGCTTCGAGTTCCAGCGCCAGCTTCCCTTCTGGGTGCCCGCAGCGGCACTGTTCGCGCTCAGCATCGGGCGGGAACCATCGGTTGTGTTCCTGGTGCTTTTCATCCTGCCGACGATGATCCTGGGAGTCGCTGCCCTCATGAAGCGCATCTCCTCCACACCGTTTTTGGTCTTCGCCGCTTCCGACATTGTCCTTGGGATCGCCTTTTCCCTTTACCAGAGCAAGACCGCCCTGTGGACCCTGCCGCAGGTGGGCGAATGGGGGATCGCCGGCGGCGGCGTGGCCGCCGCGGCGGCGGTGCTGCGCCTGGGCGGCGCCACTGCAATGGCCGACCACCGGGAGGGCGGCTTGGCTTCACTCGGCTGGTGGCAGGGGGCGATGCTCGCCTACTGGGCGGGGGCACCGGCTGCGCCGGTGTTGGTGGGCGGAGCGATTTTGTTGTGGCTGGCTGGCGCCTACTACTCGGAGTCGAGCCTGACCGGGCTGACGCTGGCCGGTGGGGTGGTTGCGCTTGCCGCCGGTCTGGGTTCCGGACTGCTGGGAGTGATCGCGGTCGGTTTGGCGGGAACCGCGCTGGCGCTCGGGGAGCGATTGGTGTCGCCATGGATGGTGGGGATGCTGCCGCTTTCGCTGGCGGCTTCTTTAAAGTTGCCGGGAGGGCAACTCATCGCTTTGCCTGCCCTGTTCTTCCCGGCGGCCTGGGCGGCGCTGTCCGCCCGGATCGGCTCGATCAAGCCGGCCGCCGAGCGCCTGGAACTGCTGGGTACCGCCGCCGCGCTGGTGATTGTTGCCTACCTGGCCGCGGTGGCGGAAATGGTGGTGGGCGCCGATGTGCCCATGAGCGCCTCCATCCCGGGAGTCCCGGCGGCGGCAGTTGGGGCGATGTGGCTTTTGTTGGGCGCAGGGGCCGCGGCCGGTGTGGCCGCTGCGGTTGCCACGGGCGGCTACGCTGCGGTCCAAGCGGGGCAGTTTGAAATTGCCCGGCCCTCTCAGTTCGACGATCTGATCTCCAAGCTGGTACCTGCGGTAGGCTGGTTTGTATTCTCAGTTGCGGTGTTGGTGGTAGTCCGCTTGTTGCTGGCAGGTTTTCATACCGGATTCCTCTAACCGCCCTCCCGGCCAACTGTGGTGATCTTCCGCTTTATTGGGCGTATCTGGTGGGTGCTGCTGGCGATTGTCGCCGCAGGCTACGCGCTGCTCTACGCCGCCGGGCTGTTCGCCAAGGTGCCGCTTCCCCAGGCCGCTCCGGTGGCCCAGTCCTCCGAGATCTACGACGTGAACGGCCGGGTGATCGGCTCGTTCCACGGCGATCAAAACCGGACCCTGGTAGATATCGACCAGATCTCCCACCGCTTCAAGGACGCGGTGGTGGCCGCCGAGGACCGCACTTTTTACACCCACCCCGGGGTCAGCATCAAAGGAATCGTCCGGGCGGCTATCACGAACTTCCGGCAGGGTGAGATCGGTCAGGGGGCTTCGACCATTACCCAGCAGTATGCCCGGGCGATGTCGGGCATCGGCACCGAGCGCAGCTACCTGCGCAAGCTCAAGGAGGCTACCCTGGCGGTCAAGATCGAAAAGACCGTCACCAAGCAAAAGATCCTGGAGAACTACCTGAACACCGTGTACTTCGGCCGCGGCGCCTACGGTGCGGAGGCAGCGGCGCAGACCTACTTCAAAAAGCCGGCCGGCCAAATCGACCTGGCCGAGGCGGCCTATCTGGCGGGAGTGATCCGCTCGCCCAACCGCTATCAGATCGAGCGGGGGCCGCAGGGGGTGAGCGCGATTACCGCTCAGGTGCTCGATGCCATGGCAACGGCCGGATTCATCGAACCGGGACAGGCCGAGCAGGCCAAGGCGGTGGACCTGCCCGGCCGGTTCAGCTTCGGGCTCAGCCCGGAGCTGGACTCACCCAAGGGCGGCTACTTCATCGAGTATGTGCGCAAGCTGCTTTTGCGAGACTTCCAGATCTCCGAGGAAGATCTGTTGGGCGGCGGCCTGCGGATCCACACCACACTCGATATCTCAATGCAAGAAGCTGCCGAGGAGGCGGTGCGCTCCACCTTGGACCGGCCCGAGGACCCGGAGGTGGCGCTCATTGCCATGGCGCCCAACGGGGAGGTGAGAGCAATGGTCGGGGGCCGGGTGGTGGATGACCCAGAGCGCGCCCGGGGCTTTAACTTCGCTGCCAACCTTCCGGGGGAGGGTGGCGGGCGTTCTCCCGGATCGGCTTTCAAGCCGCTTGCTCTGGCGGCTTTCGTTGAGGAAGGAAAGAGCTTACGCTCCCGGTTCTTTGCCCCGCCTCTTCTTGAAATCACCTCGCCGCGCTGCCGCAATGCCGACGGCACGCCGTGGAAGATCTCCAACTTCGAAGACCAAGCGTTGGGGGAACTGGATCTGGTGGAGGCAACCACAAAGTCGGCCAACACCGTGTACGCCCAGGTCATGGATCAGGTGGTGACCCCAGCGGCGTTCGTCGACATGGCGCAGCGGGCAGGCATCGAGATCCCCAGGTTCGATCATGGGTGTGCGCTGACTCTGGGGACCACCGACGTCACACCTTTGGAGATGGCTCGGGCCTACTCCACCTTCGCCAACCGGGGCCGGCGGCCCGAGCCGCTGTTCGTCTTGCGGGTGGAGGCGAGCGACGGAACCATCGTCGCCGAGCGAAAGCCACGTACCGAGCAAACGATCGACCCTGAGGTAGCCGAAACGGTGAGTTGGGTGCTCAAGCAAAACGTCCAGCGGGGGACCGGCACGGGCGCCCGCTTGCCCTGGCCGGCGATGGGAAAGACTGGAACGGCTCAGAACCACGCCGACGCATCGTTTGCCGGGTCCACGCCCGAGCTGACCACGGTCGTGTGGATGGGCTACGCGCCCAGCGGAACTCCGCCCACCATCCCGGTAATGACCGATGTCCGGGGGATCAAGGTGACCGGGGGCAGCTTCCCGGCGACCATTTGGAAGAAGTTCATGGTTCGGGCGCTGGCGGAATCCGAGCATGGGGACTTCCCGGAGCCGAAGGGGCGGCTCGGCGAGGTGCTAAGTCCCAGTCCGATTCCGTGCCCCTCACCTTCGCCCGGCCCGAGCGCGCCGGCGCCGATTTCCGTGCCCGGATGTACCCCGGCTGCCTCGCCGTCACCTTCGATATCGGACACGCCTGCGCCACAGGCCAGTGCCTTCCCCGAGCCCAACCCGCCGCCCAAGCAACCGCCGCCGGCCTGCCTGCTTGGGATCTTGTGCCCGCTCTCCGGTTAGCGCAGAGGGGCTCGTGCCGTCGAGCTTGTTCGTCAGCACGTCGATCAACGGTCCGATGCCCAGCGTCCGGCTAGCCGGGAGGGGCTCTGCCTCGCCAGCACTGCCACCCGGCCGGGTGTGGACGCTCGCGGCAGCGGGCGCTCTGATCGCGGTGATGATGAACTGGCCGCTGGTAACCCGGGTGAGCTGGGTGACCGAGGATTCGCTTGACCGGTACTTCCAGAGCTGGCAGCTGGCGTGGATTGGCCACGCCGCACTGACCGATCCGGCCGGCGTCTGGGACTCGAACACTTTCTGGCCGTTGGACGACAGCCTGGCGTTCTCCGATGCTGCTGTGGGTTACGCCCCGCTGGCGCTGTTCGGGGAGGGCCCCCGGGCGGCGATGATCCGCTACAACCTGTTGAGCGTGTTCGCCGGCGCTCTGGCGGTGTTCGGCGCTGGCCTGCTGGCCCGGCAGTTGGGCGTATCTTGGCCTGCTGCGCTGGTGGCCGGAGCAGCCTTCGGCTTTGCACCCTGGCGGCTGGCGCATATCAACCACCTGCATGTCTTGTCGAGCGGGGGGATACCGCTGGCGCTGTTCCTGCTGCTGCGCGGCTGGCGTTCTCGCTCCGCCGGGCTGTTGTTCGCCGGATGGGCGGCGGCGGCGTGGCAGTTGACGCTCGGCTTCACGCTCGGAATTCCCTTCGCCTACCTGCTGGCCGGGCTGGTGGCGCTGGCGCTTGCCGGATGGTGCCGGTCGGGTCGCCCGGCGCTTCCCGGCCGGCTCGTATCCGCTGCAGCGGGTGGAGTTGCCCTGTTCTTAGCTGTCGCGGCCTGGCAGGCGCAGCCGTTTTTCCGGGTTCTTCACGAGCATCCGGAATCCCGGCGTACGCCTGAGTACGTGGCGCTCTACTCGCCTCCCGCCTCCGGATTTCTGGTTGCTCCGCCAAGCTCGATTCTATGGGGAGCAGCCACCGAGCCGGCCCGATCGGATCTGGGCTGGCCGCCCGAGATGGCGCTGTTCCCCGGCATTGTGGTGAGCTTTCTGGCGCTGGCCGGCCTGGCTTTTCCGGTCTACGCTGGCAGCACCAGGCTTCTTCTGACGGCAGGCGTGCTGGGCAGTGCACTGCTGGCGATGGGCTACTCGTTCGCCGGTGGAGCGCTCTACGACGTTTTCTACGATCTGGCGCCGGGCTGGCAGGCGAGCCGCACTCCCGGCCGGCTGTTCACGTTCACCTCCTTGGCGCTGGCGCTGCTGGCCGGCGCTGGAGTTCACAGCCTGGCCGTGACCGGCAATCGGAGTCGCCCGGCGGCGCCCCCAGGTGGCGCACCCGGGCCTCTCCCGGGCGCCGTTAGCCCGGCGGCGCCCCCAGGTGGCGCACCCGGGCCTCTCCCGTGCGCCGTTAGCCCGACGGCCCCCCGGCCCCGCCGGCCTGTTCTGCCCAACCGCCGCACGACCGCGGCGCTCCTGCCCGCCTTGGCGGTGTTAGCGATCCTGGCGGAGGGATTCGGCCGAACCACCATGGCGCCGCTGCCACAGGCGCCGGTGACCTACGGTTTGTTGCCCGGACCACAACTTCACCTGCCCACTGACGCAATCATTGACCCCCTGCACATGCTGTGGTCCACCGACGGGTTCCCCCGGCTGGTCAACGGCTATGCCGGCTTCACGCCGGCGGCACAAGAGCAGCTGCGCCTGTCGGTTGAGACTTTCCCGGACCGGACGTCGGTGGAAGTGCTGCGACAGGCGAAGGTGGCCACGGTGGTGGTTCACGAGTCCCTGACCGGCGACACCCCCTGGGCCGGATCGGCTGTGCGCAGCTTGCAGGGCCTGGGTGTGCAGGTGGAGCGTTCGTCCACATCGTCGATCTACTCGATCGACCCGATCAGTTCGCAGCCTGACCCATAGATCCGGAGCCGGTCCGGTGGCCGGCGCCCCTCGGACAAGTACTGGACCGTGCTGGCCTGCGCCCGGTTCACCTGCGCTCTGGCGGCTGCCCACTATGGAAGGAGGGTTGTGCGCAAGACTGTCGGGATGACGAAACCGGCCCCTGACGATGCCCCGGCCACTTTGCCCTGGGCGATCGGCCTTACCGTCGCCGGCCTGTTGGTCGGCCTGGCGATCAAGAGCCAGTGTGCGTTCAATTCTTGGGCTGACAACTTCCAGTACACCCGCTTTTGCTACAACGAGATCCAGGCGCTTTTCGTAGCCCGCGGAATCGATCGTGGACTGGTGCCCTACATCGACACTCGTTTCGAGTACCCGGTGCTCACCGGGGTGTTCATGGATCTGGCCGGCCGGGTGCTGCGGGCGCTGGTGGGGTGGCGGGTGATCCAGAGCCATTCGGACGCCGGCTACTTGTTCGTGTCGGCGGCGATGCTGGCCCCGTTCGCTCTGGCCGTGACCGTGCTGTTGCGCCCCCGGGTGCCCAAGGCTCGCCTGGCGCTGTGGGCTGCCGGTCCACCGACGATCATCTACGTCTTCCACAACTGGGACGTGCTGGCGGTGGCCGGGGCGGTATGGGCACTGGTGAGCCTGGAGCGCGGCCGGAGCAAACTGGCCGGCGCGGCGCTGGCGGCCGGAGCCAGCGCCAAGCTTTTCCCGATCTTTTTTCTGCCCGCCTTCGTCTTGGACCGTCTGCGTGCCCGAACGATCCGGGAGGCGCCCGGAGCCCGGCGAGTCATTCTAAGCTTCCTGGCCGCCTACGCCGCCATCAACGTGCCCTGGATCATCCTTTCCGGGCGCCCTCCCCGTTTGCTTGACCCGGCAGCCCTCGGCATTGACCTGCGCCAGCCGGGAACGAACGGCTGGCTTCAGACCTGGCTGTTTCATGCCGACCGCTACCCTGACTACTGGACCGCGTGGTACTGGGTGGCCAAGTACGGCCGGATGGTCGCGCCGGGAAGCTGGTGGGAGGTGGGGTTCACCGGCTATCGGGACTTCGTGAACCTGGCCAGTTTGGTGCTTTTCGGCCTCCTTTGCCTCGGGGTGCTGTGGAAGGGGTGGCAGCGCCGTACCGAGCCGGCAGGGTACCCGGTGGCTGTGGTGGCTTTGGGGTTGGTCGTCGCATTCCTGCTTACATCGAAGGTGTACTCGCCCCAGTACGCGCTGTGGGTTGTTCCGATGCTTGTGATGCTCAACATCCCCTGGCGCTTGGTGGCCGGCTGGGTGGCGGCGGAGGGGGCAGTGTTGGTTTGCGGCTTTTACTGGTTCACAGTGTTCGACCAGCCTGCGTCGGCCTGGATGGGAGCGCTCGAGGCGTCGGTATGGGTTCGTGCGGTGGTGCTGGTGCTATTGCTGCGGTGCTCGCTTACCGCCTCCCGGGCATTTCCGGCAGCGGTTCGGGCGAGGGTCTGAAGAATTGTTCGCGACTTTCGAGGGTTTGTTCGCGACCCGCGGTTTGTTGTCGGTGGCGGGGCTTAGATTGATCCCCGATGGACGCTTCAACCAGGCACTGCTACGATTCGACAGCAGGTCATGTAGTCATTCCTGCCCCTGAAGTCGCCGCAACCCTGCGGGCAAGGGGGCCTTCCGGGAAAGCCGGATGTCCAAAGGAGAGAAGTTGATATGCGGAACTACGAAGCTGTCGTTGTCGTCGACCCGAGGCTGGAAGAAGCTGATATTCAGCAGGCGGTCGATAAATTCACCAAGGTCATTGCCTCCAAAGGTGAGGTGGCCAAACTCGACACATGGGGCCGGCGCAGGCTTGCCTACGAGATCAACCACCTCAAAGAAGGGCACTACGTCGTAGCCGGCTTCAAAGCCGAGGCTGACCTGATCGAAGAGCTCGATCGTCTCCTGAGAATCGGCGAGGAGTACATCCGGCACAAGATCGTCCGGGTGCCCTAGACGAAGGGCGGGGCCCTTCAGGAGGTGACGACATGTCCAATACGGTAACTGTGGTCGGGAATCTGACCAGGGAGCCAGAGCTTCGGTACACACCGTCTGGAGCTGCGGTAGCCAAGTTCGGCTTGGCAGTAAACCGCTCGTACAACAATCGCAACGGAGACAAGGTCGAACAGACCGACTTCTTCGACGTAACAGCTTGGCGTGAGCTGGGTGAGAACATCGCCGAGTCGCTCACGGTGGGTTCGCGGGTTATCGTCACCGGCCGGATGCAGCAAGACCGCTGGGAGAACGACGGCGGAGAGAAGCGCTCGAAGATTTTCATCGTTGCAGATGAGGTGGGTCCGTCGCTCAGATGGGCTACGGCTGCAGTGACCAAGACCACAAGAGGCGGCCCGGGCGAGTGGAGCACCGGCCCCGTCGATGCAGAAGAGGAGGTACCAGCTGGGGCGTAGAGACTCCCGGAGCGCCAACTCCGATACCAGGGGAGCCAAGGGTGACAAGAAGTCGGGTCGTCCGCAGCGGAAGAAGGTTTGCTACTTCTGCAAGGAAAAGATCGCCTACATCGACTTCAAGGATGTCGCCACGATGAAAAAGTTCGTGTCCGACCGGGGCAAGATCCGGGCCCGGAGAGTAACCGGGACCTGCGTGCGTCATCAGCACGAGATCGCCACGGCGGTGAAGAACGCCCGGGAGGTGGCGCTTTTGCCATACGTGGTCCGATGAAGGTAGTGCTGAACACCGACATGAGCAACCTCGGCCGCAAGGGCGACGTGGTCGAGGTTGCCCCCGGTTACGCCCGCAACTACCTGCTGCCTACCAAACGAGCGTTCACCGCTTCCAAAGGTGCGCTCAAGCAGGCGCAAACCATGCAGCGCTCACGGGCTCAGCAGGAGGAACGGGAGAAGGTCGCTTGGAAGACGCTTGCCGGCAGGATCGCCGGCGAAAAATTGCAGGTCGGTGCGCGGGCGGGGGCCGAAGGGCAGCTGTTTGGATCAGTTACCACCTCGGACATCGCGCAGTTGTTGAGCTTAGCGCTCGGTGAGGAAATTGACCGCCGCAAGGTCACCTTGGCCGAGCCGATCAAGTCGGTGGGGACCCACTCCTACAAGGTCCATCTCCACGCAGCAGTAGTGGCCGAAGGAAGCATCGAAGTGGCTGCCGAGGGAACAGAGGACGAACAGTAAGGGGGTGTCTTGAACGGGTCCGCTTATTCACGGCGCAGGCCCGTTTCCTACGGACCCTAAGTGGCGGACCCTTAATGGTTACGAAATAGCCCCTCAAATTTGGTGATGTGGTTGAGGAATGCTAGCTCAACCTTGCCGATGGGACCGCTGCGGTGTTTGGCGATGATTACCTCGGCAATGCCCTTGTGCTGGGAGTCCGGATTGTAGACCTCGTCCCGGTAGATGAACATGACGATGTCGGCGTCCTGCTCGATAGTTCCCGAGTCCCTCAGATCGGCAAGCATCGGCCGCTTGTCCGTTCGGTGCTCGACGTTTCGTGAAAGCTGGGATACCGCGATGACCGGAAGCTCGAGTTCTCGCGCCAGGATCTTTAGCGACCGGGAGATGTCACCGATCTCCTGCACCCGGTTGTCGCCCCGAACCCGGGACGCAGGCTGCATCAGCTGCAGATAGTCGAGGATTACCAGGCCCAGTCCGTGTTTGGCCTTGAGCCGGCGGCACTTTGCCCGCATCTCCATGATCGTGACGCTGGCGGTGTCGTCGATATAGATCGGTGCCTCCGCCAGCCGGCCCAGCGCCATCGAGATCTTGGGCCAGTCGGAGTCCTGGAGCTTGCCCCGGCGCAGACGGCTGGAGTCCACCCGAGCCTCAGAGCACATGAGCCGCTGCACCAGTTCGTTCTTGGACATCTCAAGCGAGAAGATCACCACCGGAATCTTCTGGTCGATCGCAACATTCTGGGCGATCGTCAGCGCAAGCGCCGACTTGCCCATTGCCGGCCGGGCGGCAATGATCACCAGGTTCGACGGCTGCAGCCCGGCGGTGATCGCGTCCAGGTCGCTGAAGCCGGTGGGCAGGCCAGTGATGTTGGCGCCCTCCTCGTAGAGCTTCTCCACCATCTCCATGTTCTCGGTGAGCAGGTCGCGCAGTGGCTGAAAGTCTGACGCGTCGCGCCGCTGGGACACCTTGTAGATCAGGTCTTCCGAATAGTCCATAGCCGCTTCCACATCCTCGGGGACTGCGTAGCCAAGCTCCGAGATGCAGTGCGCGGCACCGATGAGCCGGCGAAGGGTGGCGTGGTCGGAAACTATTCGAGCGTACTTGGCGGCTGAGCTGAGTGTGGGTACCGTCTCCACCAGGGTGAGCAGGTAGTTGCGCCCCCCCACGGACTCCAGGTTGCCCGCCCGCCTCAGTTCGTCGGCCAAGGTGACCAGATCGATCGGCTCCCCCCGGCCGTACAGTTGCATCATCGCTCGGAAAATATCCACGTGCGCAGGCTTGTAGAAGTCCTCACCTTGAATGACCTCCAAAACGCTGGCGACTGCCTCTTTGGATAGCATGCATGCGCCCAGGACCGACTCTTCGGCGTCAAGGTCGTAGGGCGGGATGTGTCCTCGAGCGGCCGGCTGGATCTCGTTCGCCGGACCCATCGACCGGGCCACTCCGGTGAGGCTCGCTACCATTACAGTTCCTTCGAACATGTGTTCGATAATGGTACATCGCCGGATCTGTGGACAGCGGATATCCTCAGCGCTGCAGGCGCACCGTCCACAATCTTTGCCGGTTTATGAACAGTCATTCCTCACCCTTCCCCATTGATTATCCACAACCTATAGTAGCTGTTACTGCTCATACCACTGCATCTTGTGGGCGTTTGTAAATCGGTCAGGGCGAAATACATTGATGGAATTCTCGGATCGTCCGGCGTCACCCACGCTAATCGTCCTCACCGGCCCCCCTGCGGCGGGCAAGAGTACCTTGGCGCGCCTGCTGGAGCGCGAGCTGGCAGTGCCCCTCATCTCCAAGGATGACCTCAAAGTGATCCTTTACGAGACGCACGGCTGGGGCGGTCGCCGTTGGACAGGGCCACCAGCGCGGCGGCGTACGAGTTGATGTTCCATCTGCTCGAGCATCAGCTTGGTGCTGGCCTGCCGGCAATGATCGAAGCAAACTTTAAACCGGTTGCGGCCCCTCGCCTGGCGGAGCTGGTCGCCAGGCACTCTGGGCGATTGTTCCAGATTCGCTGCGTCGCTGCCCGGGCGGTTTTGGAGCAGCGGCTGCGTAACCGAGCGGCAAACGGGGAGCGCCACCCCGGGCATGCCGATGACCAAACCGTCCAAGAAATCGAGGAGCTTCTCTCGTCGGGGGTGAAGCTGGACCTTGAAGGTGCTTTCGTCGAAATCGATACCGGCGCCGGGACCGCTCCGGGCGATCTGCTGGCGCATGTCCTACGGCTTTTCGCCTGACAAAGGGCGGTCCGCCTACGCCGGAGATTGTTGCGGAGGTTCCGCAGGTGGCTGGCAGAACCGGGCCCGGAGCTTCAGCGGTCCGCGGGGGGGCGGGGATCATGACCTCGCTCCGTCCCGGTTCTTGCCAGACGCTTTGTTGCTTCAACTTATCGGCATAAACGAGGTTTGCTTAAGGTTCGGCCGCATAATAATCCTGAACATTCGACCGCCCCAGCATCCCCAATCGCGGAGTTGTTTCGCCGGCTAAATACCTCTGGTATGCGCCCTCCTCCCAAAGCGATGATTCTTCGGTGCGCGCTTGCCCGGAACTTTCTCCCCCCAGTCCTGCGTCCTAGGCAGGCAATGATTCCGGCTTAATGAACCACCTAAAGGCAGGAGGCATCAATGAACAAGCGGGTGCTGGCAACAATCGTTGTGCTAGTTTTCGGCGCGGCGGCTGCCGCCTGGGTTAGGGGGGCCGATAGGGCTGCCGAAACCTCGGGGATCGTCCAGATGTCCGGGGGCGATTCCGGCAACGCGGTGGCCGAGCTGATGCCGCCCGTGGTGACGTCTCGAGACGAAGCTGAAGAGGACGCGCTTTTCGCCGCCGAGCAGGGCAAGGTGGAGGTCGCGCCGAACACCGGGGTCGGCTCGGAACTTCCGGCTCTGCCCGACGCCCTTCCCGGATCCACAAGGGTGATCAAGAACGTGAGCCTTCAGATCGAGATCGAAAAGGGCCTGTTCCAGCGGCAGTTTGCCCGCGCCGGCACCTTGGCCGAGCAGTTCCAGGGGTTCGTGAGCGGGTCGCAGGTAAGCCGCAGCGAAGAAGGGGACTTGGCCTCCGGAACTCTGACCATCCGGGTACCTGCCGACCGGTTCGAGCAGGCGGTGGGTCGTCTCAAGGAGTTGGGCGAGGTGACGGCCGAGGATCGCACCGGCCAGGACGTCACCCGGGAGTTCGTCGACCTGGAGGCTCGCCTCAAGCACGCCCAAACTGAAGAGGCGTTCTATCTGAGGTTGATGAGTGAGGCCAAGACAGTCTCGGACATGATCCAGGTGCAAGGCCAGTTGTCCGGAGTACAACTGCGAATCGAGGAGTTTCAGGGGCAGCTTCAATACCTGCGGGACCAGACTGCCTATTCGACCATCACCGCCACCATTTACGAGCCGGGAGCCTCGCCGCTCGGCCAGCCCAAGCCGCTGACCCAGGCCTGGGAAGAGGCGGTCAACGGATTCCAATCGGTGGTGAGCGGTGCGGTGGTCGGCTTGGGGTGGATCTTGCCCTTCGTTCTGGCGGGCTTGATCGGGCTCACAACGTTGCGGCTGGGCAGGAAGAGCCGCTCCAAGCGAATCAGTGACCCTGGGCCCTCGCCGAGCTAGTGTCCGAGGCGCCCAGGGCCCAGGATCCGCCTGGCCCGGCCTCGACCGGCGCGGGCCGGCGCGAAGCGGCGTGGAGCGGGTGAGGGGAATCGGACCCCCGCCTGAAGCTTGGGAAGCTTCCGTTCTACCATTGAACTACACCCGCAACTGAACCGAATCATCTTACCTGCCGTGGGTCCCTGGGCTGACCAGTGACCCCGGCCCCCGGGCGACGGATAGAATCCGGCGGTGATCCTTTCCGACCGGGACATCCGCGCTGCGATCGACGGCGGGCGCATCCAAGTGGATCCGTTCGAGCCTCGGATGATCCAGCCCTCCTCAATCGACGTGCGCATCGGCGGAGGGTTCCGGGTCTTTGAGAATCATCGCTATAGGATCATCGACGTTCAGACCCAGATGGACGACCTGACCACGTTGATCGAGGTGTCGGACGATCCGTTCATCCTTCACCCGGGCGAGTTCGTCCTCGGATCCACCTTGGAGTGGGTAAAACTTCCCAATGATCTGGCCGGCCGGCTGGAAGGTAAGTCGTCGCTCGGACGGCTGGGGCTGGTGACCCATTCGACCGCCGGCTTCATTGACCCGTCGTTCCAAGGCCATCTGACGCTGGAGTTGTCTAACCTGGCCAACCTGCCGATCACCCTCTACCCGGGTATGCCGATTGGCCAGATCGCGTTCTTCCGGCTGACCTCGCCGGCGACCAGCGGTTACGGCTCGGACGCTTTGCGCAGCAAGTATCAAGGCCAGCGAGGACCTACGCCCTCCCGGTACTGGGAGAACTTTTCCTGGTCACCGGATAAGGCAGCGCCTTCGGAGCAATAGCATGGGTGGTACCGGCCCCGGAAGCGAGCGCAAGGGAGTTCGTGTCGTGTCCGCAGCGGCCGGTGGCTCTCGGCGCACGCCCTGTTTCCAGACGGCTATTAGCATGAAGGGATGCACGTCGGGATATTTCTGGCCATGGAGCCACACCTGCGCACGCCGGCACAGGACTACGCGGAGTTGCTTGACCTGGCGCAACACGCGGAACAGCTCGGTTATAACTCGATCTGGCTGGCATCCCGTCATTTCTCGCCCAACTACGCGGCCGATCCGTCGCCCCTGATCAACCTTGCCGCGGTTGCTGCCCGCACCAGCAAACTGCAGATGGGTACCTCGGTGGTCACTCTCCCCCTGGAGAACAAGCTTCGTATCGCCGAAGATTTCGCTACCTTGGATGCCATCTCCAACGGCAGGGCCAGGCTGGGTATCGGCAGCGGCGACGATGCGCCCGCCTTCCAGGCGTTCGGCCTTGATTATCAGGAACGGGCCGGGCTGACCTCGGCCCTGTTGCCTGATCTATTGGAGATCTTGCAGGGCAAACAACAGTGCGGCCTGACACTGTTCCCGCCCATCGATGCTCCGCTTGCCAAGGTGGCGATGGGTGCTCAATCCGCTCGGGGAGCAGCATGGGCTGCCTCGCTGGGGATAGGGCTTCTGCAAGGCCGGGCGGAGCCTCACAGTGCCGATCCGACGGTCTCCCAGGTGCGGGCCGCCAGAGCTTACCGTGATGTGCTGCCCACCGGCCGAGTGGTTACCGCCCGCAACGCTTGGGTGGGCACGCCTCAAGACCCCCTGCTACTGGAGGCGCTAGGCCGCTACGATGCCTACCTGAGATCGCGGGGCAAAGAGCACCTGCCCGACAGTCCCTCAGCGGCGATCGCCAAGCTCAATATCCTGATCGGCGCAGATCCTTACGCACTTGTTGCGGAAATCCGGGGCCGGGTTGCCGCTATCGCGCCGGATGAGCTGCTCCTCACCGTGGATGCTGGAGGGATGGAGGCCTGCGAACGGCAAAGGCGAATTGCGGTCCTGGCTGAGGCATTCGGGCTCGGGAAAGCTGAATTTTAGCTGGCTCGAGGGAGCGAAACAGGCGCCGGGCCGGGGACCGCAACCGGCGCAAGACCTGCGAAGCGGGCCAATGCTATGGCTTCGGCTTGGTGCGCCGGGAGCTCGTCATAGGCCAGGCTAGCTCGAACTGCCCTGTTCTTGAAGGATTCCGGGTCGTCTTGTGCAGGATCGCTCCACAGGCGGTCCTCAGCAAGGCCGGCACGGAAGTCCCGGACCACCAGCACAACGAAAGCAACCGAGGCAATAGCCACTGCCATCTCCAAAATCATCCCGCCCTCCTTACGACAGTTTCCGATTGGAGAACTATCGAGGCCCATCCTTAAACGCCGCTTAAGGTGCGCTTAAGTAACGATCAGGAAAGGACGAATACCAGCACCGTGGAGCCGATCTTTATCTTGTCGCCCGGCTCGAGCACTTTCTCCCGCACTGCCGTGCCGTTCACTGAAGTGCCGTTGCTGGAGCCGCGGTCCACGAGTGTGAAGCCACCGGGCTCCCGATGGATCTCGGCATGATTCCGGCTGGCGCGGGGGTCGGCCAGGACGACATGACTGGCGGGCCGGCGGCCGATCGTGGTTATGGGCTGATCCAGATCGATTATGCGGCCGTCGATCAAAAGTCCGGCGGCCGGAATGGCGACGCTGGAGCGCAAGATGGTGGGAAGGGTTAAGTCGGGTTCGCCCGGCGCCGGCGGATCCAGGCTAGCGTCTTGGTTAAGTATCCGGCTCTCAAGCTCCCTGAGCGACTGGCCGGGGTCCAGCCCCAACTCGTTTAAGACCGCGCGGCAGGCCTGGTAGGCCGCCAGGGCGTCGGCCTGCCTGCCCGCTCGATAGAGCGCCACCATGAGCAGCCCGACGAAGCGCTCGTCGGTTGGATGTCCATCGACCAAGGCGGCCAGTTCGTCGATGGTCTGTTTGTGCCGGCCAAGGGATAGTTCCGACTCGATCCGGCCTTCAACCGCTGACATCTGCATCCGCTCCAGCCGGGTGGCTATCGGCCGGACAAATGTTTCCGCGGCCAAGTCGGCGAGGACCGCTCCCCGCCACATGCTGAGGGCTTCGTTGTACCTGAAGCCCGACCTCACGTAGTCCCTGGCCTCAAAAGCACGCCGCGCAACGCTGAGATGGTTGCTGAAGGCGATCAGGTCAAGCTCGTCTTCGGAAACCGAGATCCGGTAGCCCGGTGGCTGGGTAGCAATCAATTCTTTGCGGTCTAGCGCTTCGCTGGCCGGAACCAGCGCCTTGCGCAGGTTGGAGACATGCACCTGCAGCGTACCCTTCAGATTGTCCTCATCGCCGTCGTTCCATATGCTGGCCACCAAATGGTCAAGCCCGACCACTCGATTGGGCTGCGAGAGCAGCAGCGCCAGGACACTACGCTGTTTGATTCCGCCGAGCGGGATTGGGCGGCCATTAACCAGAACCTCAAGTGGCCCAAGAATGCGAAAAAGCACCGGGCTCTGTGGGCTCACCGGTCCCACCTCATGGAACTCTCTCGCCGACCAATGGGACAGTGCCCCCGGGGGCCTCCCCCGAAGCGAATGGTCCATCGGGTAGCGGGTTGATCTCCGGTAGTACCGGTACGTCCGGCTTGGCCTCCGCAGCCGGCTGATCCGGCGCAGTTTGCCGCCGGGGCGGGACGGACGACAATGGTGTGGTACGGGTTGCCGGATCCGGCGTGAGTTCTACGGGAGGCGTGGGCGAAGTTTCTGGATCGTCATCGACCATATCCTCGATTGTGTCGACGATGCCGACAGCTCCGCTTTCGGCGTCGTCCACGTCGATATCAAATTCCTCTTCGGGGGGTTTGTCGGTCAGAGCGCCCGGGCCCGCTAAAGTTCCCTGCAAGACTAAGAACAAGATCCCTGCGCAGAGAACGCCTCGCGCTACCGACCGGTAACGGGGGTCGAGTCGGGAAACTTGCAGGTCCAAGGTTTGCCGGGTAGCGGGCTTGGGCGCCGCGGCAACCAGCTTTGGTTCGAAGGTCACCGGCAACTCGATGATCTGCGCCTCCGTGGGTGGCTCCGGGCCCAAACCGCACAGAACACGAGCCCAGGTTTCCACCGACCAGCGGGCACTATCGGCCGAAAGGCCTCGTTCCAACTCCAGCGATTCGCGGAGTCGATCCATGGCTTGCCTGTCCGCCCGGCCCAGTTCCAATAACTCAGCTGTGACTCCGGCCTCTACTGCCGTGGCAAGAAGGTTGACCCGGAGGTGATGCCGCCTGCCGGACTCGCCGAGCGAGTCGTTGAGCAGACCGCGTACCACGCGGGCATTCAGCGCAATGCCGGTTCCGTGGTCCTTTAGAAGTTGCTCCAACGCCGTGTCAATTTGTCCTGAACCGTCTCGTTCGTTGTCGTTAGCTCGTTCCAACTGTTCTCCACTGCCTAGCCCGAAGTTACCCCCTTCTAGCCCCCTTTTGAGGCTGTTTTAGCCCAGAAATGTGCCTGTGGATGCTATGCAATCGGTATGCATGGTGTTGGCATGTAATTAGATCAGAATCGCCGTGGCACAG
>JBQTHR010000019.1:0-67186 GCA_052389675.1 Actinomycetota bacterium | reverse complement strand
TCTGCGATTTGGACAGCGACGCCAGCAGATCCCTTTGCTCGGCTGAAATAACCAGCGCCGCGGGTGGTCTTGAGGGCATCAGCCATGCTACCTCATCCGCGCGAATATTACTGAGACAGTACACTAGCGGATCGAGGAGCAGACCCTCCCTTTCGGACGAGCCCTTGAAGTTGATCGACTCGATTCCCGGCATGGACCTGCGAACGGCCCAGGTCATCCTCGCCAAGGTAGGGCCCGACATGGACCAGTTCCCCACTCCGGCTCACCTGCTCCGGTCATCCTGCCCGGGCCATAGCTGCCGAATCGGGCACGGTTCGCAGCCCATCAACCGCTTCGCCGGCTCCGCAAGCCGGGCAGGCACCCTGCGTCCGGTAGTGGAAAGACAGGCCCGCCAGCCCCAGGGTGACCCCCCAGCTTAAAAACCACGGGTACTCCACCCAGAACACCCAGGGGGCGACGCCGGTCCCGGAGGACATCTCGGAAAGACTGGTGATGTTGTTGATGATTCCCATCAATCCCACCGGCACCAGCATGAGGGCGCCCAACCCGGTCACGGTCAGCGTTAACCATCGGGGGATTCGCCTTCCCCAGGGTCGCACGGTGCCCAGCGCCACCGCCGCGCCGATGAGCGCCAGCACGGCTGTGTCACCCAAACCGGGTGTCCACAGCCGCACCTGCTGGCCAAAGGCATCGGGCGAGGTCAATCCGGCGGTCCCGCCCAGCCCCCAGTAGACCTTCTGGGCGGCGTAGCCTGCAGCCAGCACAGCCGCTGCGTAGCCGGCGGTTCGTCCGGTGAGCGGCGATGAACGGCCGCCGGTTCGCCCGCAGCGCTCGCAAGCCCCGCGCAGCACCCGGCCGTAACGCAGAGCCGTCCCAGCTATAGCCAACCCGGCCAGCCCGGCAAGGACGCGAATCACAATCCCGGCCGGGTCGATCGGGATATCCACCACCATGGCTCCCCCGCTGGCGGCGGCAACTGCCTTCATGGCCACGCCCACAACATCAAAAGCGATTCCGTCGGCGGCCTTGCCGATCAGCAAAACACTCGACGACCACAAAAACACATGTACGGGCCGCCGACTGGGGGCCATGGAGGCGATGCCCAAGGATGCGCCGCCGGCAACCGCCCCCAGCAGAGCCGTCCAGCCAGCCAGCAACTCCATGGACTGGCGGGCGGGAAGAAATTCCCGGACCATGACCGCGAGAGCCGTCAGCCCGCACAGGATTAAAGGAAGGCGACGCTGCGCCCGCTGCCTGACAATGCTCCTCACTGCAATCTCCATACTCACCCCCGAGTATTCGCTCCCGATGGCGTTGTAAATGTTTTAGAATCTACGTTCTATAACAAACCCTGAGGATGGTTTTGTCAAGACCCACAAAGTTCTCCGACGATGAATTACTCGAAGCAGCGTTGAAGCTATTCGCCGAAGGCGGGCCGGCGGCGGTGACCATCGCCGCAATAGTGACCGCCACCGGAGCCCCGGTGGGATCCATCTACCACCGCTTCGCCTCACGGGATCTGCTGCTGGCCCGGCTGTGGATCCGTACCGTTAAGCGCTTCCAGGCCGGGCTGCTGGTGGCGCTGGGCGACGAAGATCTTGCCCAGGCCGCACTGAGCGCGGCGCAGCACGTGGTCAGCTGGTGCCGTGAGAACCTCGACGAAGCTCGGCTGTTGACCCTTTACCGGCACCAGGACCTGGCCGCGCAGTGGCCGGAAGAGCTGCAGCCGGAGCTGGCAAACCTGAACAAGGGAGTTGAGGCCGCTTTGAAGCGCCACGCCGACCGGCACTTCGGCCCGGATGATCCCGACGGGCCCAGACGCCTGAGCTTCGTCATTGCCGACGTTCCCTACGCCGCGGTCCGCCGGCATCTGCTGGCAGGTGAGCCGCCGCCGGTGGTGGTGGACCATCTGGTGGCAACGGTGTGCCGTAAGCTGCTGATCGATCCTTAGTCTGCAACAGAAAGACATTGGTGGCAGAGCGGAAAACGGCTGAGCAGCTGTCCGGCGAGGCGCTGGCGGCCTTGCGCACCGCCCGGCGCATAGTAGCCATCGTGGCGACTATCGATGAAGATGGCTGGCCACGCACCGCGGCGTTCGGGAGCGTGCGGGCGGTGTCGGGAAGTGAGATCAGGTTTGCCTGCAACCGCACCAGCACCACCTACGCCAATCTGGTCCGGGACGGTCGCCTCATGATCGCGCTGCAGATCCCGCCCAACATCTCGCTGGGGATCAAAGGCCGCGCCGCGGTGCTCAAGCAGACCATGGAATCACTTCCCACCAACGCCCTCATCCAGGTCATGGTGGAACTGGTCAAAAATGACTCTATTTCTCTGGTGGTGGGGGTTAGCGGCACTTCCTACCAGCTGACCCCCGAGGCGGCCAAGATAGTGGACCGGGCGTTTGAGGAGTTGGAGTCCGAATAACCCCCGGGTCGGGTGAGCCTCGGTAGTATTACCGGTGATACTCGCTAAATGAAGGTTGCCATATCCCTTGAGGTCGACGGCAGCGGGACAACATCGCTTTCCGAATCGTCACTGGAACCTTCAACCGTTTACAGGTCATTTCTGCGCTCCGAAGTGACCTTGATGGCCGATGGTATCCCCGGGGCATCTGCCCTAGCTCGAGGCGAGTTCGCAAACGGTGACCATGGTGCGAGACTTGACTATCTGGATTGGACGTTTACTCTTCCAGACGGGTTCATAATCACCGACTGTGGCAACGGAACGGCTCCATTTTGACCAATGCTCTTGAAGACACCGCAACAGCCAGCGTCAAATGAGTGCTGATGCACTCTCCATCGTTGTTGCAGGCGCTACTGGCCTGCTGGTTCTCGCGGGATTGGCGGGCACTATTGCAGAGGAGCGGCGTCAGCATAACAAGCGGCCGGAGATATGGCTTTTCACTGTTGTTTTCTTGTTCCCCATAAGTCTTGCATGGTGGTTTCTTACGGTAACTAGGCGTCCGGCCCAAGAACATGAAGACTACGTTCAGAATTTAAGAGAAGTCACCTTGGGAGTATGTCTTCTGTTGCTTGTAGGCGTCTCGTACATCATAAAATTGCTGAGTTGAAGGCCACGAGGGATTAAATTGCCACCAGCCTGGGGGCGGTGGCTACCGTGAGCCCTCCCTGCGCCCGCTGTTCGGCCCTCTACACAGCCTGGCCTGGCTCTACGCCGAGGCCCAGAGGGCACAGGCCCAACTGGGCCCGCACTTTGGAGTTGGTCACCCGGCGGTTCCCGGCCTCCGGCCGGGCCAACGGCTACCCCGCAGCTTCGCGGACCCCGGTTGCGCCTCACCCCCCCTCGGACTCCCGCCCTCCGGCCGGGCCGCTGGACGCGGAGGTGGCGGCCGTCAGCTACCGCTATCCGGATTACAAACTACCGACTCATGTGTTTACCGACACCCTCTTCGGGCAACCCGAGGGACCGAACCTGATTGCCATGTTTCCGAGGAACCCGGGGCGCCCTGCCCACCTGGGCGACATCACCATCCTGGTGCCGGCCCGCACCTCGCTGCCCTTCCTCGAGGACGCCCTGGATAGGGCGGGCATCCCATATCGGGCGGAGTCCAGCTCCTTGATCTACGCCGGGCGGGCGGTGCGGGACCTTCTTATGGTGCTCATTGCCGTGGATGACCCCACCAATTATCTGCACATCGTCAGCGCGTTGCGGACTCCCCTGATGGGTTGCGGGGACGACGACCTGTTCCGTTTCCGGGTCCAGCACAAGGGGCGGTGGAGCTACCTGGCGGACCAGCCGGACGCAATGCCGGCGGACGACCCGGTCCTGGCCGGGCTGCGCTACCTGCGACAGATCTACGAAACCCGCCACTGGTGCTCCCCCTGCCAGTTGCTGGACCGCATCGCCCGGGACCGCCGGGCTATGGAGCTGGGATTCATCCAAGGCCGGCCCTCAGATGTCTGGCGCAGGCTGAGGTTTGTAATCGACCAGGCGAGGGCGTGGAGCGAGTCCGCCGGGGAGAGTCTGCGCCAGTACCTGCACTGGGTCCAGAACCAGAGCGCCGAGGGGGCCCGGGTCCAGGAGGCAATCCTTCCGGAAACCGACGACGATGCGGTGAGGATCATGACCATCCACACCGCCAAGGGGCTGGAGTTCCCCATCACCATCCTCTCGGGGATGTCGACGGTCCCCCTGGCCCGGGCGGCGGCCGCCGAGGTGGTTTTCCCCCCGCAGGGTGAACCTGGATACCGGTTCGGTACCAATGTCCAGACCGACGAGTACCTGGCGTTCAAGCCCATCGACGAGCAGATGGGCTACCACGAACGCATCCGCTTGCTCTATGTGGCGTGTACCAGAGCCCGGGACCACCTGGTGGTCTCAACCTGCCGCAAGCAGCGGGCCAGGCCGCCAGAGGATCCCTCCAAGCGCACCAATGCCGAACTGCTGCGCGACGGCATGGGCAGCTTGTTCGACGAACTGCCCGACGCGGCGGGAGTAATGCTAGCGCTCCCGGACCCCGAGCTGGCGGCGGCATCCCGCCCAACGGCAGTGGCCGCCACCGCGCTTGGGGCCGGCGCAGCTGGGGAGGCCGATCCGGGACTGAAGAAGCGCCCCCGGGACATGGACCTGCCGCCCTGGCTGAAGGGCCGCTACGGCACCGCGGTAGGCCGCGCCGTTCATGGGGCGCTGCAGACAATAGATCTGACAACCGGCAAAGGTCTGAAGGCGGCGGTAGCCGCGCAGTGCGAGGCGGAAGCTATCCCGGACCGGGAGGGCGACGTAGCGCAACTGGTCGGGTACGCGCTGGAGTCCCCTTCGGTTATGCAGGCCGCCCGCTCCCCGCACTGGAGGGAGGTCTACGCCTGCGCCCCCATAGAAGACGGCCGCCTGCTGGAGGGCTACATTGACCTGTTGTACCGGGCCCCCGACGGCCTGGTGGTGGTGGACTACAAAACCGCCTCCAGTTCGGATTCCGAAGACCTGGACCGCCGCCTGGAGGGCTACCGGCTGCAGGGGAGGCTTACGCCAGAGATATCGCCACCACAACCGGCGAGCCGGTGGCCCGGGTCACGTTCGTCTTTTTGACCCCAAAGGGGGCCGTGGAGCGCAGACTCGCCTAACCGTCAACAAAGCGAGGCATGACGGGTTGTCGGTGGTGGTCGCGGCAGTCAGCTCCAACCTGCGTCTCTCGCAAGGCTCCGGGCAACGTCACTCTGCAAGCAGGTACCTGCGGTTTGCCGAGAGCGTCGGTAGTGAACGTCAGCCAGTTGATCACGATTGACCGGGGATTGCTCGACGAGCACATTCACACCCGGGTCTGCGCGCAGGTAGCAGGGGACGGCCATATTTCAATCAAAACGCCGGCGGATGTAGGCGATTGCTTCGGCTATCTGGAACTGGCGGGTGGAGTTTCCCATCCTGACAAAGAACAGCTGGTTGTCCTTCCAGGAGACGAAGACGGGCGCACCGGCAGGACCCGCATCAATCCGGCATACCACCCGATCGTCAAAGCTTTCAAAACGCACATCTGCGCCCGTCGCCGCCACCTTGCCCAAGGATCGATCGAGCATTGTAATAAGCGTGTTCTCGAAGCCGTCCACACCTCGGCCGCCACACAACAGGAAATCTTCGGCCAGACCTCGTACCTTGGCGTCGCCAAGTAGATCCTTGTCGTCAACAACTCCTATCAGCAGTGTCCCTCCCCTTTGGCTGTTCATGAACCCGGAAACGGTCTTCAGAACCTCCAACTCCAGCGCCTCGTCACGCTTTTTGGTGTGCATGTTGTGCCGAAACGATGCCTTGAATTCAAGGTTGGCGCTCTCCGCCAGCTGAAGTAACTCGCCGGTCGGAATCTGCAGCGAGTCGATTAGATCACCAGTATCCTCGGCCATGGCTACCGGGTCTTCAGCGGGTTCCAGTACCCTTTGTTCTGGCACGCCAACCGAGCGTTCCAGACCGCTGTCCCGCTCAATGTAGGTGAATTCGGTCTTCGAGAATTCATGGGCCGCCAGTTTGCGCAATTGCTCTTTAACCCTCCTGCGGCCCTCCAGTGCGAACTCAAGGTAGTCCCGCAACTCTGCCCGGGTCCAACGGCCGTGCGGATGCAAGATCTTGAGAAACCCCGAAACGGCCTTGCGGACCGCTTTCTCATCGCGAGCCGATAGGTGGGCACCCAGGGCGAATTCTTCGTCAAGAGCGCCGGCGTAGCTGCGCTTGCGGAGTTGCCGCAACGCCTCGGCAAAGTAGTCGGAAACAAAACCATAGTGATCGGTAAACAGCCGGCGCTCCAGCTTGGGCGTCTCCCAGCCCGGCAAGTAGTAGTGCATCCGGTCAAGAAAGGCAGTGTCGATCATTGTCTTCGGCAGGTCCACGAAAAGGTGTCCACTGAGCATAAGGTCGGTAGTTGAGGCTGAGGTGTTGCCTACGAAAACTGTCGAGGCTTCGGCCGGGATGACATCTCGCCCCCGGGCAAACGATCCTGACTCCATGTAGTCCTTTAGCATCTGGATGACGGTGGAGTCGGACAGCTCCAAAGACGCAACCTCGTCAAACGCCACCACGTCCCAGTGGCCCAGCAGCCCCACCCGGCCGTTGCCCAGATGCACGAATAGCTGCGGCACGGTAACTTTGCCGCCGGAGATGAGGATGGTGTTGGGCGATGACTCCCGGTAGACAAAGGACTTACCGGTTCCACGGGGTCCAAGCTCAATCAGGTTGAAGTTCCGCTCGACCATAGGGACCAGGCGAGTAACCAGCAACAATTTGCCCCGCAGGTCCAGGCTGGCAGGCTCTATTCCGATGGAGCGAACCACCAGATCCAGCCACTCATCCCGGCTGAAACCCCTCCGGCTGGTTTCGTACTCTTCCAGGTCGAATACGGCGATCTGGATAGGTTTCAGGTTCTGGATGTAGATCGGTCGCTTGGTAATTTCCTCTTCGTCTGCCGAGTAAATCAGCTCCACCTGGCACCAAACGCCACCGCCCAGGAGGCGGTCGTACTTGTAGACCAGTTCTTCGGGCACGTGGATGAATCGGGAGCCGAAGTTGGACAACGTAGCCCAATACTTGTCTTCGCTTTCCACCAAACGCACATCCACCTTGTCTATGACCCGGTACTTGCCGCGTCGCTTGAGGGTTGCTTTGGCGCGCTCGGATTCGTCGGGCCGGATGAAGTTATCCCGCAGGATCTGATCCACTACCGCCAGCCCCGTTTCCACGGCGGCCGGATCGTCCGAGGCACAGTACTTGCCCAGCAGGAACTCCAGCACGTAAACGGGGACGTTGGCGCCAACCTTCACCTGACGAACCAGATCTTTTCGAACGACACGTCCGGCAAAGGCCTCGTTGGCGTGGCGATCCAGCTCATCGAAAGCCGAAATGTCCTCAGCCATCCGGCGCCTCCGGCGGGGAGGGTGGATAGACCGCTCCTGCCACACCTTGGTTGGCGGAGAGGAAGCGCAGCGCACTCACGAAACGCCGGTAGGACGATAGGCCCTTGGCTTCCATGTCCACTGGATCCAGCAGTTTGGTCAACGCTGCCTGCAGCAAGGTCGGCTTGTATCCCGAAACGAGATTCTGCTTTACCCACCCTTTGGCATCGCGAGGAAACTCCGGGTTTGGATGAGAGTAGGTGTCCGCCTTCACGGTAGCAATGACCCGGCCACGCGGGTCCTCGATTGCCTGGCCGGCCATCCCCGATGCACCGGCCAGAAACAGGGTCTCAAACTCCCGGTAAAACAGCACGATTGCCACCGGGAAAGGTAGGTTGAGCGCACTTACCCACCCTGCAATCTCCGGCGCGCTTGTATCGGGGGCAGTCACCTTGCTGGAGATGGTCGTTGTCGGCATCTCGCGTCAACAACAAACCTTCGCAATCTGCTGCTACTCGGAGCTGTTCGCACACCTGACCAACATCACGGCTGGTCAGAATGTTCTTCTTCCAGCTATGCCTGTTGCCGGTGTGGGGAATGTCCAACCCATGGTGGCTTTTCAGGCGGTACGCCAGCACTGGAACGGCGGCCTTGTCCCCCTCGCCTTCGCTCACCATGTAGAGCGCCACTAGGCTTCCTCAGCCACCAGGCCCTGGGAGCGAAGCAGCCCGCCCGGGGACTCGAGCTGTTGCCTCACCAGCATTTGCTGGCCTTCGTCCAGGCGGCCCACTCGGGTTATCCCACCGGTGCGAGTGACGACGCGGATGGCCTCCACCGGTACCAGGTCCAGCAGGTCGGGGCTATGGGTGGTGATAACCAAGGTCGATTCGGCTGAGGTCTCACGGAAAAAGTCGGCCAGGACGCTGAGCACCCCGGCGTGGACGGTCTGCTCGGGCTCTTCAATACCTATTAAAGTGAGCGGCGGCTGCTGGATGAGAGCGGTCAGGATTCCGGCTACTCGCAAGGTTCCGTCACTCTCACGGGAAGCCGGGAACCATTTTGTGGTATCTGCGGTCCACAGATGTTCGAACTCAACCGCGTTGAGTCCGGCCACGGGCCGGCTGGCCCGCAAGTCCACTATGTCCCCGGTTACCTTCTCCAAAGCCAGCCGGAGGTCGCGGACGGCGTCTTGCCTTACCACCCGGCGAACGATGCTGGGCCAGTTGTCGCCGAACTTGGATAGGTGGCTTCGCTGGCTGGGCGGCTGAGGTTTACGCAGTTCCTCGGCAAACAGGGCGTAGGTTTCAATCGCCCTCAGCGCCGCCACCACGGGCGCCAGCCGGGCGTCGCCACCCACTGCCAGCAGGGCCAGGTTGCGCCTGTCCTGCACCGGAGCTTGCAGTCCGGCCCAGGTGGTGGACACGTTCCCACCTGAATCCTTGGTGAGCTGTCCGGTCTGTTGGCTCTCACTGTCAGTCAGAACCAGATGCTCACGGTGGACCGAGTAGTCCTCTTGGCCGGAACGGGCAATCTCAAATTGGTAACTTGCTGTCCAGGACGGATGTTCCAGGTCCAATCGAATCGACATGGGGCGCCGGATGCGCGCCGCATCGCGCATTACCGCGCGGATCCCGTGACGCGCTTCAATCGCGCTCTCCAAACCATCGCTCAAGGCGTGGGCAACAAAGCGCGCAGCGTCCAGCAGGTTGGACTTGCCGGAGCCGTTGACCCCTACCAGGACGGTCAGGGGCTCAAGGTCTATGGAAACATCATTGCCAATGCTGCGGTAGTTGGAGACCGTGAGGCGCACCAGCCGGGCGGTGCTCACCAATCCCCCTCGGGACGCAGGTCGCGGGCCACCGTAGCTTGAGCAAGCGCAAGGCGGCGACCGTTGGAGGCGTCAATGACATTCACATCAAGAGTCTGACCCTTATTCAAATCCCGGGATACCAAGAAAGTCAGGATTGAGTCGGCGTTGGGGTCCAGCCGGACCGTTCCGGTATGCGGGTCCACGGCTCCTCCCGGTACCAGGCGGGCCACAGTTTCGCCCGAGGGGTAGGTTGCGGTGATCCGTACGGACACATCCAACGCGAACAGAGATCCGGCAAGACTCACCCGAGCAGAAAACGCCTCCGCCGCCACTTTCCCACCCGGAATCTCAACCTGTACCGTCAGGAATTCGGATCCAGGCCGGTCCGAGTTTTCCAGATCCACCACAATCACCGGCACGATAGCCTCCTGAGGACTGATCCCGCCGTGGAAGAACCCCGCCCCGGAGCTTCCGAAAACGGTCATGCCGTCGGGCACAACCAGGCTATCCGAGGACAATACGCCAAAATCGGCCAAGGTCAGAGCCGTGCAGCCGTCCGGAACGGTGGCCAGCTGACCTACCCAGGCACGGCCGTGCTCAACCTTGCCACTCCCGGATGGCGGGGGCAGGACCCGGGAGGGATCCAGGGGCCGGCCTAGAGCAAGGAACCCGTGGTCCGCGGTAACTACCACACGCAGTACGCCGGCGGCGGCCAGCCGGCCGATGAGTATGGCCAAGGCATCCACCGTGGAGTCGATCTGTGACCATCGCATGGTGGCCAGCCCGTTCTCTCCGGCTGCGTCGATCTCCTGAGAACGAACTACCATTAGATCGCTATTTTCAACTCGATTCCTCAGCAGGTCATCGCCCAGCCCCAGCCATTCGCCCAACGGATGGTCCTGCACCCGGTCGGCCGCTTTACGGTAAGCGGAGGTACGGTCCGCTACGGTGCGCACCTGGTGACCACCCACCAGAACAGTCAAGCCATTTTCCTGCCTCTGGAAAGCCAAGCCATCAACGGCACCGGGCAACAGGTTGGCCATTCCCACCACCGTGATGGTGGGAACTGCAGCGGCCGCCGCTTCGACCTCCGGCTTAACGGTGGCGCTGCTCAGCACCTCGGCCAAGCGATGACCGATTTCCAGGCGCATAGCATCGACAATTATCAGCGCGACCTTCCGGTGTCCTTCAATGTACCGGCCGTGGATACCGGCCTGAGCCGGAAGGCCTGTCTCGGCGCCGGTGACGGCTGCCGAGTTGGCAGCTGACAGGGTCAGATCAAGCCACTCCACGTAGGCGGCACGGGCACTGATGTAAGCCTTGTCCAGACCTTTGCGGCTCAACCCGAAACGGCTCGCCTCCATCAGGCGATAGGCCCGGTCCACGCGCCATGCCCCTTGGGAGTACCACTCATAGACTCCGCTGAGGCCGCCCGCGGGAGGTAGCGGGTACTCGGCCAGCTTGCGGACCAACCGGGCTACGGAGCGAACTGCCTCGAAGTCGGCCAGCGCACGGGTGGACCAGGGGTCCCGCCAGCGAACGAGCCAGCGGCTGCCTTCAGCCCTTCTGGCAGCCAGTGCCTCTGCGGCAGAAGGATTATGTTCCAACAGCCGCACGGCCTGATCAAAGCTCAGCTCATCAATAACCCGGGCAATATCACAACCAGCCAAACGGTCGTCCCAGCTCAGCTCACGCAGTCCAAGCTCCGCGGCGGCCCGGTCCGTCAACTCGCCCCACTGATCCATGGTCCCCGGTCCGCTCATCCGCTCCACCAACTCGGCCACGCGCCGATATTGAGGGACGCTCAGCGCCTGCCAGGATGCAGCAAATGGCACGAAGGCCCGGTCTCCGAGCAAGCCGGCCAGGGTTCCCACCAACAGGTGGCGGACAATTTGGCCGCTAATGGCGGCGCCATCCCCTTCTAGGTCCGCCAGGCCCAGGTGGTCCAGCACCAGCAAGGCCAGCGCTTGCCTGACCGGTTCCGAAAGGTCGGACCTGCCGTCCAGCGCGGCCGCCAGCGCCGCCCCGGGATCGTGAACGCCCAGCGTAAGAACCAGCAGCGGGTCAAGTTCGTTGCTTCCGGTCAGCGCTTCCTGGGCAGCGGTCAGCGTGGAGCACTTCTTGGCCAGCTCATTGATGCGGGCAGCGCTCAGCTCGCCTTCCAGGGCATCTTTGATCAGCTTGGGCAGCAACCGTTTGAATCCACCGGAGGACTGCCGGAGCTCTTCCAGCGGGTCGGCCGCCGGCGGAGCGGTGGGGAGATAGATGACCAGGCGCGGCGGAGTGACGGCGGAGAACCCGGGCTCCACCCGGCGGCGCAACTCCCACCAGGAACCGGCGTAGCGCTCGAAACCCCAGCCCTGTGGCGCCACCTGTTCCGCCACGTCGGCGTACTGGCCGGCGGGGTCATCCCAGACCACCAGATGATGGCGTACGCACTTCTCTTTAAGTCTGGCCGCCAGGAAGCTTCGCAAATCAGTGCTGGCGGTCAAAACTTCTCTCTCCAGCTATGGGCCGAGGACCAGGAGAACTTGCCTGCTTTCAATTGCCTTCGAGCATCGGCCGGGTCATTCGGCCAATCCAGGAGTGCTTCGGCAAATGGTGCGGCGCATATCACTATCCCGTCATCCAGATCCGGTACCCATCCGCAGTCCGCGATGCGGCGTAGCAGGCTGTTAAGCAAACGAACCTCCTCCGCAGTTCGGCGCCCGGCGTCAAGCAGTGCGCCCAGTGCTCGGGCCTGCGCCAGGCTGTACCCGGCAGCCCCCGGCGTGGACGCCTGCAGATGGGCGGATTCCAACCGCAACGCCTCATTCTGCGCGGCAACATAGCGGCGTTCGCCGTGACCGGCAACTGCGTACAACACTTCCCGGGACAGAAAAGGCGCGTAAACCCACACCGTCCAGGAACGAGACGGGATGGTCAACGGCCAGTAGATGGGGGCCTTGCGCCGGCTCTTGGAGTACCTGGACAGATGCTGCTTGAAGAACTTCTTGCGCAGGTAGGAACGTAGCTCATCCACCTCCAGAGCTTCGGTCAGCTCATGAAGCAAGCCGCGGGGGTCCTCAACCAGGAGGCCGGCTGCCGCCTCCATGGCGGCCACCAGGTCTGCAGGATGCCCGGCCTCGTCCACCATCACCCGGTGCTCGGTAAGCGCCAGCGGGTAGCCTTCGGGAGCTTGACGGGCCGGCAGCCCGTCCGGCCCCACCAGCATCCCGGGCGGGCAAACCGGCACCGGAGCAAACGGGTCTTCGGAGATCGGCGGAGCCGTTGCGGCATCCCGCCCGATGCGCACGTCCCACCGTCCGAAGGCGCAGCCCACCAGGTAGGAAACCAGATCCGCTGGAAAGGCCTTGACGCGGGAACGGGCTTGAACCCAGTCCGCATCAGCAGAATCTACAAGCTGGCGAACCGACCGGCCGGTGCGGATTGCTTCGATCTCCAGTTCTTCGTCAATGAAACGGGGCGTTGGAGGTAAGGGCTGCTTTGCCTTAGCCATTTGAGTTTCAGCCGGGATGCGTCCCACTTCCTCGTCGAGGATAATGATTGCTGCACGGTCGAACGAAAGGGCTTCGGTCACGCGGCGATCGGTCGCATTCCACTGTTCAATTAGCTCCACAGCTCGGGCGACCAGGCTCATTTCACGCTCCAGAGCTTTAGGGGCCCCCGTAGCAATAGGGCGAAGGAAGTGGCGGCCGGTTTCATCTAAGCGCCCTGCTCCTCGCTTATGGGCAACGATTGCCTCCGTCGAGGTCGCCAGATTTTCCGGCGCAATGCCCAGCCAGTGAGGGATCCGACTTACCGCTCCGACCTCGAACGAACCGAAGGTGGTCATGAGGCCCAGTACGAGCAGGGTGGGACGCGAGCAGAGGACCCCGAGCAGTCCCGTGGTTTCCTCGGGGTCGGTGGCAAAGATCCCCGGCCCCTTGTCGGCGAACGCGCATCCGGCCGGGAGCACGCTCGGATTGAATCCAGCTTGAGTGCGCCGCGGCCAGGTCAGACCGGGACGAAAGAAGTACCAGAGATTCTGGGGACGAGCACCGGGGAACTTCCGCAGGCGCTCGCCGTCCCGCTCGTACTCCACCACCAGGTGGATATCGGCCCAAAACGGGGAGTACTCGCCGCCTTTGGCGAACGGTACCCAGCGCTTGTTCTCAAAAGTCTGTTCCCGGCTGCGGGCTATCCGGGCAGGGTCCACCTCCCAGAACGCCCGGACGAACCGGAAGTCGTCCCCGGTTGCCAGACCTTGCCGGACCTCTGCCCCGTTTCCTTCCAGGGGTGGGAACTCGGTGAACAGCCGGCGGATCTGCGGACTCATCCAGTAGGCCATGGGCTTCCCGGGCACCGCATCAAAAAAATTTGGGGGGACCCGGAAAACTCGCTCGTCAGCCTGGCCGTTGCGCAGCCGCCGGCAAACCTGGCGCAACGCCTCCGGGCGGCGGTTCTGCGACTCCCGCAGCAGGCGGATGAAGGTGGCCGGCTGGTTGTGCCGGGCGGTGCCCGGGCGCACCACGTAGGCGGCCGCTTCCACCAGAGCGCCGTGCATCACCTTGTGGCCCAGGTCCGCCAGGGTGATCAGGTCATTTCCCAGCAGCACTTCCTGCCGCCAGCGCTGAAACGTCGTCAGGAACATCCCGGCACGCGAGGTGATAGCGCCCAGGTAGCCGGTGGGTTTGCACAGCTCCAGACCTCGCCCGACGAAAAGTGCGAACAGGTTGTAGTCCTTGGTGGGTAGCCAGGGGTAGGCGGCCTTTAGGTAGGGCTTGGTTTCCGGAACCGGGTCTCCGAACGGCGGGTTCATTAAAACGGCGTCATAGCGCTGGTTCAAGGCCGTGATCAGCCGGAGCGCATCGCTTCCATCCGCCGCCAGGACCCGCTCGGCAGGGGTTGAGGTAACCCGGTCGGCGGCAGCCTGCGCGGCGGACAGGATCTCTTCCACCAGGGTTTCCATCTCAAGCTTTCCCGACTCCAAAGCTTCGTCCAGCAACGACACCGGCGCCGGGCCCTTCCTCCCCCGGGCGCGGGTGCGCCCGCCCCCATAAGCCAGGTTTCGGGCGGTTTCACCCCCCAAAGACTCCTCCACCCTCAGCAGAGCACCCAGGACCGGCGCCTGCTCAAGCTGGTCGACCACCTCTGCAAGGAAGTCCCTGCGCGATGGGTTCAGCGAACCTAGCAGGGCCTCCCGGCCTGCGGCACCTCCGGGGACCGGCCGAGCACAGATCACGTTGGGCGCCGGTAGGCGGCGGTCCGGGCAGTGGCGGCGGGCCCGAAAGGTGATGGCGGCGGCTGCCACCTGCGCCGCCCGGGCGTCAATGTCAATTCCCCATAACGCTGCGACAATGGCGGGGGCCGAGTCCGCCGGATCCACTCCGCTGAGCTTGAAGGCCAGCTCAAGCACGTCATAGGCCCCCAGCAGGAAGTGCCCGGACCCGCAGGCCGGGTCAAGCACCCGCACCTGGTCAAGATCAAGCCGGCCATCTGCCGCGTCCGGGGGGTCAACCAGCAGATCAAGGTGATCCACCAGTTCCTTCAGTCCCATCTCAACCAGCCGCCGGCCCAGTGTGTTGTGGACCAAAAAGCGCACAACGTAGTCCGGCGTGAAGAACTGGTTTCGGACGGCCAGCTCCCGCGAGTCTGCCGGCTGGGCGTGGTCCTGGCGCATCTGCGACCGCTCCTGGTCAGTGTTGAAGAACTGATAGGTCCACCCCAAAGTGTCGGGTGCGGTCCAGGCGGAGCCGGCACTGGATTCATCGCCGAAGGATTTGCCGTTGACCAAAGACACCAGCTCATCCACCGCCGCGGGTGAGGGGCGCAGTGCCAGCAGCGGGTTGCGCGGATCGAACAGCCGGGGGATGTCGTGGGAGAGCTCATCGCCGCACAACTGCAGGTAGGTCCAGTAGCCGGCGTCGTCATCGCTGCCCAGCAGCGGCGCCACCTCCAAGAGTTGGCGGAACCCCTGCGAACGGCGGCCCTGCGCCAAAGACTCCGGGAGCAACCCCAGCGCCTCCGCCACCCGGATGGCTATAAGGCGATTTGTGTGGGTAAACGCCGCTTCCCGGACAAGTAGATCGGTACGGCTCCCCAGTGCTTGCCACAGGCCGAGAAGCTCGTACCGAGTTCGCACCTGATCAGGCTGAAGGCTGAGGCGGGACTCGGGTTCCGGATGCTGACCATGGCGAAGGCCGTAGGTGCCCTCAAGGTTGCGGCGCAGCTCCCTGGTAAGGATGGTCCTAAGGGTTCCCACCAACCGGCTGAGGGCGTTGCGCTCCTGTTCTGCCAGTGGCGCCTGCCGGATCGCGCTCACGTGAGCCGTACCTGTTTTCCCTCGCTCAGGATCTGAATCGCCCGTACTCGCAGCCCGTCCAGCACCGCATCCAGCTTTTCCACCGAGCCCACCGGACCTTGGGCTATCTCAGCAATGACCGCCAGGACGTCCAGCTGGACAACCTGGCCCGCGGATCTGAGGGCATCAAGCTCCCCCCGGGCCAGATTGGCCGCTCCGGCAAGGCGGACCCGGCGTGCTAGCACCTGTTCAACCGTGCCGGCCCCGGCAGGGTCCAGGCCACTCAGGCGGGCGTTGATCGACAGCTCCACAACAGCTGCCTCCATGCCGGCGCCTTCCGCCAGCAGCGCGGCGCGCACCTGTTCGAACTCGGCAAACGCCTCGGCGCGGGCAGCCCGCAAGTGATCCTGGCGTGCCTTCTCCAGATCGGCGCCAGTCGAGCGAATCAGGGGCAGATGGTTCACCAAGTCGCCCGCGCTCAGCAGATCGGCCAGCCTGTCCCGGGCAACTAAGCAGGCTTGCGGTAGCTCCTGGTCGTCCAGAGCAGCAGCCGCTCGGGCTCGAAAGAACAGTCCGGGATCATCGGCCATGACGTCCACCAAGGGCTGGGCGGCGGCAATGCCCGCCAGCAGGTCATCCCAGTCCCGGGACAGCTCAGCCACCAGGTAAGCGTCATCGTCATCCAGAGCTCCCAGCACGCGCCGGGCCGCTTCAACTGAGGTGGGCACCGGCAGTCCGGCGCCGGTGAGGAAACTGACCACCGCCGTAACCGGTTCCCGGTGGGGATGCAGAGCCAATCTCCCACGAGAGGCCAGCGCCTCCAGCGCTACCGGACAGTTTTGTCCGGTCAGCTCCGTCATGCGCTCGGCCAGGCGGGATCGGGTGGGCAGATCCGGGCCGGTATCCGTGGGCAGGCGCACCGTGATGGTCCGAAACGGTGCTACGCCGCGGAAAACCGAGTCCAGCCGGCGATCGCTGATGGAGGTGATGCGCTGGCCCTGGTAGGTAAGCTCCACCAGTCCGGCCCGCAGCGCAGCGGCAACAGCGGCCTGGACAACCTCAGGCGCCGCACCGTAGGGAGCGGCCCCGAAGTGGCGCTCCAGGTACACGCCGGTGGTGAGCTGTCCGTAATCATCGCGGCGGCGCACCTCATCGGCAATCAGCCGGATCGGACCATGGGTGGTGACCAGCTGCGGCCCCTCGGGCGTCATGGTGTACAAACTGATTCCGGTATCACCCAGGGAGGCGGGCAGTAGCGATAAGTCGTCGGTCCGGGCGATCTCCAGGACGGTCTTGGGGTCGATCCTGGCCGCGAAGGTTCCCAGATGCGGATAGACCTCACCCAGCCGGTCCCTAACCGCAGATTGGAGAGCTTCGGTCAGAGCTCCGGTGGGCGGAGCGTCGTCCACTCCCTGAAAGATCAGGCCCCCGGCATCCAGGTCAGCGCGCAGGCGCTCCAGGAATTGCGCCTCGCAGCGGTGCTGGCGGGCCCGCTCCTCGGCCACCAACTCCCGGGTAAGGTCCGAACCAGAAGCCGACGAGTGGCGGTCAACCATGGTGCGGCTTCGGAACACCTCCCGCAGTGCCGACCAGGTATCGTCGCTCTGGCGGAACCACCAGACAATCCGGCTGACTGCGGTCTTTTCCCGCGTGGCGGGCACCAGTTCCGCGGGCTCGCGACCCGGATCCAGCGCTTCCATTTCCACCGTTACATCGCCTTCAGCCATTTGTTCGCCGTCGACTACCAGGCCGATCTTGAACAAGCGCCCGTGGGTAACACTCAGCCGGCCGCTCAGCTCTTCCTTTAGGATGCGTCGACGCTCCCTGACCTCATCGCCCGGCCGAAAATCCAGCTGGCGCTTTTCATCCCACTGCTTTTGTTCTGCCGACTGCAACTGGAAGCCTTCGGAGGTCTCCCTCAGCCATCCCGCGGTGACCAGGCCAGCGGTGGCTTCTTCTACCTCGGGTCGCCGACCTTCAGCTTGCAAAGACGGATGCAACATCACTGCCAGGTTGTGGTTGGTGAGGGGGAGCGAGCGGACTCCGTGAACCAGGGCCACCACCTTCATGATCTGAGCCTGCGTGCTATGCATCCCGAAGGTATCGATCACCTGGTCAATCTGGTGGCGCAGG
Source organism: Actinomycetota bacterium (assembly GCA_052389675.1). Taxonomy (GTDB): domain Bacteria; phylum Actinomycetota; class CADDZG01; order JAHWKV01; family JAHWKV01; genus JBBDRH01. Next base: position 49,629 of record JBQTHR010000019.1, on the reverse strand, counting down.
GCGGAATCGATCACGTCGATCATCAGGTCGTAGGAACGGTCCAGCGTGACGAGGGTCCCTACCTCAGCTTGCGCCAGGCCCACGCGTGGGTTGGCCAGAAGTTGCTGGGCGTGCTGGATGATGGTGCGGTTGGAACCGCCGAGTGGGGCCCCCGCCCGAAGTTGGCTGCGCCGCTGGGTGACTGAATCGATCAACAGCTGGATCTGGTAAGGCACCACCGGGTAAAGGTGCACGAATTCTTCCGTTGAGAACTCGCTCGAGCGCCGTTCCGATGCCAGGCGCAGGTTGGCAGCCAGCCGCTGCCTTGTGGGAGCCAGGATTTCCTCCAGCGTGCGCCGCCCCTGATCGTTTTTGTCCAGGACCCTCAAGCCCACCACCTCGCGGATATCGGACGCGGTGAGGTCCACGCGGATGGGAAACCGATCCTTGACCCGGGCTATCTCCACCACCTTGCCTTCCAGGGAATCAACCACCTCTTCCAATCGCTCCTGGCTGGTGGTAATCAGAAAGATCCGTCCCTGCTGTTTTTGAACCGCCTCGGCCAGGCCCTGCAGGTCCAGCATCCGCTTCCGAGAACGGGCTACGTACTGACCGGTTTCGTCCACCACTATCACCAGGCGACGGGCTCCCTGGCCGCGACGCTCGACCAGTTGGACTGCCCGGCGAGTGAACCAGTTGGCATCCACCGTGGGGGCTACGTAGGAGCGCGCCCAGGAGTCGGCTGAGGGGAAATTGTCCGGGTCCAGTTGATTCAGGACTCGCGACGCCATATTGGGAGCCAGCGTGGTGTGGCGCACCAGGCTCCAGGGTTTGCCGTGCACCTGCTGAAAGGCAGCTACGAACTGATCCAGCCGGCCGTCGGTCTCCAGGTCGAACTCCAGCGCTGCCAGACTGGGCTCCCGGGCGTAGCCCAAGCGCTGGAGGACCGCCCGGTAGATGGGAAGGATCACGTGCTCTTCGGCCTCCACATCATGTGCACTGGAGAGGTCCAGCAAGGTGGTGATTGCCGTTCCCTGGTTCTTGGGGTCCAGGGCGCGCGCTAGAAGGGCACGCAGGGTGGGAGAGTCAACCCGTTCGAAGAAACGGTCGAGAACCGGCTTTCCGGCGATCACGCGGTTCTCCAGCAAGTACCCGAGGATCTTCGCAAAGCTGGATTTGCCGGAACCGAAGAACCCGGAGACCCAAACGTTGGTGCGGTCCGAGCGGTCGTCAAAGCAGTCCACGTACTCATGGACCACTTCTTCGAACTCGGTGCGGATCCGGTCCGTGACCACGTACTCGTCAATTTCAGCCGCAACCACTGCATCATCGTCGACATCCACCTTCACCACTTCCTCGATGGTGCGGGCGATGTCGCGGCGGAACAGATCACCTACCAGGGTCACTTGGCACCCTTGAGCTCTCCCCGGGCCACGATCATGGCTCGGTATCCGTAGGCTGGCTCGGTCTTGCCCATGAAACTGAGCCCGTAGTTGCCTTCGATGGTGCCCGGGTAGAGCAATACCAGCGGTATGCGTACGCCGGTGCGGAGTTTGAGATCCTCCAGCAGGGCTGAGGTGCGATAGCCGGGATAGAGGCCGCCGGCCCGGTAGAGCACACTGGCCCAACGGCCCGGGGGCTGGGGCAGGCGCCGTGCGACCCGCTCAGTGAGAGAGGGAGGGAGGCGCAACAACTGCCCCACCGACCGGTGCACCTTAGCTTGCGCGGCAAGGTTGCCGTCCGCTTCGCGCTCTTGTGAGACAAGCTCCTCAAACATCCCGGAGTCATCTATCGCTTCCCAGAACGTATCGGTCAGTGATACTGAGGTGCACTGGACTTTTCGTCCGGGGCCCGCCAGCCAGGTGGCCATCCGAACTACGTCTGCCCTCACCGCATACTCTTGCGCCGGAGGGTAGACGTAAACCCAGCAAGGGACGGTGGTGCCGTTGACTTGGTCGTGGTAGTCGACGATCCGGGTGGCAATGTCCAGCAGGGCCGGATCGATGCCATCCTTAGGCGGCGCCATGAACTGCCTCAACCAGGGAAGTTGCCTGCCACTCTATCCGGGTTACTGAACCGGCCCGGTTGAGCAGTATGACTCCCTGTCGGGCAAGGTCAATCATCAGTGTCGAGACGTCCCCGGGCGTCAGCAACCACTGGCGCCAAGCGGGAGATGCCTCCAAGCTGGCGGCGGTGACTCCCATTTCGTGGAGGCGCCAGCAGGCATAGGCAAAACCGGCAATCGAGGGATATGGGCTAGCGATTTGTTTCTTGGACCCTTTGGTAGCGCCCTTTAGAACGCCGAAGTCGCGGAGCGCAGCGAGCAGTGCCTGACTCAAGCGCAGGCGGACTGCCTCCGACCATTGAGCCGGCGCTTCCTGGGTTGCCGAGTCCAGCCATCCGATGACGTCGTCGACGGTGATCATGGAGCGTCCCGCGGCGTACCAATCGAAAACCGGGCCCCCGGCGAAATTGGAAAGGAGCAACTCGGTACGGCAGGTTTCGAAGTAGCACGCGTCGCTGAACGCGTGGTGGTTTTGCTTGAGGAGTTCTTTGAGTGCCGGAATGATGTGTGGGCCGGGGTCGACAAACCGGGGTTTCATTATGCGGCCGACCAGGTCGCGACGACGAGTTGAAGATGCCAGCCCCAATTTGTTCGCTTCGACCATTTCCGCCAGGTTCTCGGCGATTGATCGGTCCTGATCCCAAGAGACGACAAACAGCGCCGAGGGCCCTAATAGTGCTCCACCCTTTTGCAGGTTGGAGGTATAGCGGGCTGCATTCATTTGATGAGGTCCACGTATGGCACTGTCAGGTCATCATCCGGGGCGGCGAGGTAGCCTGAAACGAAGGTTTTTAGCAAACCCGTCTGTACAACCGGATCATCCAGATCTGCTGGAGTGACCGTCTCGATCTTGATGTCAGCAGCAGGCAGTTTGGCATGCCACTTTTTGATCGCGTCCTGGCCCGCTTCCACGGCGGTCCATCTGGCAAGCTGTTCCAGCAGATCGTCAGGACCGGTACCTTTAAGCTCGCCGAGGTACGCGAAGGTCCAACCGGCGAAGGGCAGGTAGGGGGAGAACAGGTGGACTGCGGTGAGGCGGGGAAGAAGTTGGTGGTGGCGCCGGACAGCTGACAGATGTGCCAGCTCGGCTCCGACCACCATTGCGGTCCGGCGAAATCCTGCCAGGGCAAATCGGACGGCAGGGTTCAGTCCCTGACTTGACCACCACGCCCTGAGGTCCCGCTCTCCCAGGCGGGCGACTCCCAAAACGAGTTGGATGGCAGTCATCGGATGCAGCGTCGGTTCGGCTTGTTGGGAGACGATGTTCACGTTGCCAACTCTAACGGTTGTGCTGTGCCGAAACGGACCCCGTTGCAAGATCGCTGTAGCGCTGGCGGACCGCATAGCCATCCTCCGATCCCGAAGGTCGGGCAACACGGACCGGCAGTGGAATGAAGCGACAGCGTTTCCCACGACTTTGAAAGCCAAGGTGTGGCGTTCCCGGGTCGAAGAATCGACAATTGCCGAAATGACTCGATCCGATATGACGGATGATCTCGTACATTTCATCCGTAGCGATTCCCTTAGCGATGCGGTATCGGTTCTTCAAGCGATCCTGTCCGAGAAGCAACTGCGGGGAGGAACGGGTTACATCAAACGTGGGTTTCACTGCGTCTGCTTCTCGGAAGCACCGGTTTGGAACCTCGGATACGCCCATCACCGAGGGATTCACGGTCATCGCTACCAACCACTCGGCATTCTCGTCAAGAAGTGTTGGCTTTTTTCTCAAGGTGGCCGCCCCGTGATCTACCAGCCCGATACCGACTATGAACGGCTTCCGGCGGAACTACGCTGGCGCCACGTGAAGCTTGACATGAATCAAGGCATCGACTGGACCTGGGAACGAGAGTGGCGTACCGCCACGTGATGCGCAATGGGTCGTTCGGCGAACCCATGGTGGGGGGCGAGCGGCCCACCGAGTGGCGTCATGTCTTTGCCTCAGTGCAGTCGCTTGCGCGCTTGGACCTGGATGAGCTGGATCCGCGTCGCTTCGACATGGAGGTGGTCGATGAGTTCCACCACGCGATGGCACCCACCTACGAGCGCCTGCTCCGCCACCTGCAACCTGAGATTCTGCTGGGCCTGACCGCCACCCCGGAGCGGGCCGACGGGCGCAGCGTCACCGAGTGGTTTGGCGGGCGGACCGCGGTGGAGCTCAGGCTCTGGGAGGCTATGGAGCAGGGGCTGCTGGCGCCCTTTCAGTACTTCGGCATCCACGACGATGTAAACCTGGCCCACCTGCGGTTCCGCCGGGGCCGGGGCTACGACCCCGGGGAGCTGGACAACCTCTACACCGGCGACGATGCCCGTGCCCGGATCATCGCCCAGGCGGTGCGGGACAAGCTCACCGCGGTTGCTGCCATGCGGGCGCTGGGGTTTTGCGTCGGAGTTGGGCACGCCCGTTTCATGGCCCGGCGGTTCAACGACTTCGGCATCCCGGCCCTGGCGCTCACCGGCGATGACGACCCGGCGGCCCGCCGGCGAGCAATAGAGCAGCTGCGGGCCCGAGAGGTCAATGTGCTGTTCACCGTTGACCTGTTTAACGAGGGCGTCGACATCCCCGAGATCGACGCCGTGCTGTTCCTACGACCAACCGAGAGCGCGACGATCTTCTTACAGCAGCTCGGCCGGGGATTGCGGTTGGCCGACGACAAGCCATGCCTGACGGTGCTGGATTTCATCGGCAACCAGCACGCCGGCTTCCGCTTCGATCTGCGCTACCGGGCGCTGACCGGCTCCAGCCGCCGGGGCCTGGTGCAACAGATAGAGCATGGCTTCCCGACGCTACCCGCCGGATGCCACATCTCGCTGGACCGGGTGGCCGAATCCCTGGTGCTGGACAACGTCCGCTCCGCCCTGCGCCTGGGTTGGAAGGGTTTGCTGGCCGAGTTGCGGGAGCTGGGCGACGTCACCCTGAGCGAGTTCTTGCAGCAGACCGGCCTGGAAATCAACGATATCTACCGGCCTAAAAATGGGGGCTGGACCGAGCTTCGGCGCCTCGCCGGCTACGATGAGCGGCCCGCTGGCCCCCACGACCAGCTACTGTCCCGGGCAATCGGACGGATGCTTCATATTGACGACCTTGAACGGCTGGCTTTTCTCGAACAGTTGACGCAGACGCCCGGCGCGCCCCCACAACTTGCCAAAAGCCGGGCGGGGCGATTGTTGGCCATGCTGAGCTTTAGCCTCTGGGGTTCCCAGCAGCCGGCCGACCACATCGCACACGGGTTTGAGCGCCTTGGGGACAACCCGGCCCGGCTGGAGGAGTTGGCCCAGCTGGGACAGGTTCTAAGGGATAGGATTCGCCGGGTCTCCCACCCGGTGGACCCCACGGGTTTGGTGCCGCTGCATGTCCACGCCCAGTACAGCCGGGACGAGGCGCTGGCGGCTTTCGGTGTTCTCAACCCCGGTTCAGTCCGCCAGGGCGTGAAGTTTGTTCAGCAGGAGCAGGCGGATTTGTTCTTCGTCACACTGCGCAAGACCGAGCAGCACTACTCCCCCACCACCATGTATAACGACCGGGCCATAACGGCTTCTCTTTTTCAGTGGGAATCTCAAAGCACCACCTCTGAGTCCTCGCCTACCGGGCAGCGCTACATCAACCACCGGCGGTTGGGGACCAGCGTCCACTTGTTCAGGGAGTCCAAGGAGGCCGACGGGGGCCTGGGCACACCTGCTTACCTGTATGCAGGACCGGCAAGCTACGTCAGCCACACCGGCCAACGCCCGATGCGCATCCTGTGGAAACTTGGGCACGAGCTGCCGGCTGATCTCTTTTTGGCGGCCCGGGTGGCGGCAGGTTAGCTGAAAGCGGGGTCGCCTTGGACCAAGATGCGGCAGGCGTATCGGCTGCGGACTGGTCCTCGAGCTGGCCCGGCAGAACGCTACTATCTACGAGATTGTGGTGGAAAGGAACCTAAAGGCCTGAGATTTGGAGGATGTCACGGTGGATAGCGGCATTCAGTACAGGCGAGAGATTGCCGCCAGGGGGACGTGGACCCAGTCGGGACGGTGGTCCGTTTCGTAGCCCACTTCGTAGATCCCCCGGTCCAACTCGAACGCCTTGAGCACCAGGCCCAGAGATTCCTCGGACGGCAGGAGGGACCCGCCCAGATCTCGGGCGGTCTGAAGGTAGCCGTCGAAGTATGCGCCCCGGTTTCGGCCTTCCCAGTCATCGACCAGGCCAAGCAACTCCCCCGCTTGGTTCTCCAGGGCGGTCCAGCAGGCATAGTGGAGCGAGCGCAGCATGCCGGCCACGTCTTTCATCGGCGAGGTGAACCGCCGGCGTTCCACCACCGGGCGGGAAGGTTCGCCGCCGAAGTCCAGAACGTACCAGCCTCCGTCGGTGCGCATAACCTGGCCCAGATGCAGGTCTCCGTGGACCCGGATTGACGGACCGGCGTCGCCAGTTTCGGCCAGACGATCAAAGATCCGGCCGGCGGCCCCCCGGTCCACCGACGGGTGCTGGACGCGGGCAAGCTGAGCACGCATCGCCTCCGCCCACCCGTGCGGGTCTGCCGGCTCGGTCCCGAACGCCTCCGCCAGGGCGGCGTGCATCCGGGCGGTGGTGGCGCCCAAGCGCAACGCCTCGGCGGCGAAGTCCCCGCCGGTCAAGCCGGGATCCCCCCGGCTGCCGAACATGTCTCTCAGCGAGGTTTGCGCCAGCGCCCACCCCTCGGCCCCCCCAGCCAGGAATGGCTGAACCATACCCAGGTCCGTATCCTCCCGGCGCCACACCCCAAGCGGCGTGGCCACGTGCTCGAAGCCCACCTTACCCAGGGCTTCCAGCACCTCCAGATCCAGGTTCACCTTCTCCGACAGTGTCCGGAAGATCTTGAACACCAGCGACTCGTCGTACACCAGCAGCGTGTTCGACATCTCCCCGGACATCGGGCGCACCCGGGCGGGCGGTTCCAGATCCGGAAACGCCAGCCGGAACAGCATCAAGGCAAGCTCCGGGTCACTGAGCGCCTCGTAGGCCAGTCCCGGACCGAGCAGCGTCTCCACCTCGCCCGCCAGCGCCTCCGATCCCTCCTCAAGGAAGTTCGGCGGCTCGCCGGCCGGCCTGATCCCCAGCAGGACCTGATAGCGCTCCTGGCCGCCACCCTCCAAGCTCACATCGCTTTCGACGCTCAGCAGCAGCGGCCATTGCCCGTGCATGGCCTCCACCCGATCCGCCACAACTCGCTCGATCACCCGGCCTTTGGCGCCGAACCAGCGCTGGCGGGGCAGGAACTCCTTCAGCAAGCTCTCCAGCAGATATTGATCGACCATCATCCCTGGACCAGCTTGAACCAGTAGAAACCGTGGCCCCCGAGCGTGAGCAGGTAGGGCAGGTCACCGATCCTGGGGAAGGGAACCCGGCCGATCAGCTCAACCGGCGAGCTGCCGACGAAACGGCCGAGTGACAGCTCCACCGGCTGAGCGAACCGGCTGAGGTTGTTGACGCACAGGACCACGTCGTCGCCCGATTCCCGGATATACGCCAGCACCGATGGGTTACCCGCAGTCAGGACCTCCATCCTGCCCGCGCCAAACACCGGATTTTGCTTGCGCACCTCGAGCATCCGTTTGACCCAGTGCAAAAACGAGCTGGAGTTGCGCATCTGAGACTCGACATTGACCGACTGGAAGCCATAAACCGGGTCCATGAGAGGTGGCAGGTACAGCCGGGCGAAGTCCGACGTGCTGAAGCCCCCGTTGCGATCAGGCGTCCACTGCATCGGGGTGCGCACGCCGTCCCGATCGCCGAGGAAGACATTGTCGCCCATAGCGATCTCGTCGCCGTAGTACAGGATCGGGCTGCCGGGCAGGCTGAACAGCAGAGCGTGAAAAAGTTCGACGGAGGTCATGTCATTGTCCAGCAGCGGCGCCAGCCGGCGGCGAATGCCCAGGTTCAGCTTCATCAGCGGATCCTTGGCGTACTCCGAGTACATGTAGTCGCGCTCCTCGCCGGTGACCATCTCCAGGGTCAGCTCATCGTGATTGCGCAGGAACAGCGCCCATTGGGCGCCGTCTGGGATCTCCGGAGTCTCCGACAGGATCTCAGTGATCGGATAGCGCTGCTCCCGGCGCAAGGCCATGAACATCCGCGGCATGAGCGGGAAGTTAAAGCACATGTGGCACTCGTCGCCGTCGCCGAAGTAGTCGACCACGTCCGAGGGCCACTGGTTCGCCTCGGCGAGCAGCACCCTGCCGGGGTAATTCGCGTCGATGGTCTTCCTCAAAGTCTTGAGGTACTCGTGGGTCTCCGGCAGGTTTTCGCCGTTGGTACCGTCCCGTTCGAACAAGTAGGGCACGGCATCCAGCCGGAAGCCGTCCAGCCCCAAATCCAGCCAAAATCGGACCACGGCCAGCATGGCCTCCTGCACCTGGGGACTGTCGTAGTTGAGATCGGGCTGGTGGCTGAAGAAGCGGTGCCAGTAGAACTGCTCCCGGACCGGATCCCAGGTCCAGTTGGATCGCTCGGTGTCCAAGAAGATGATCCGGGCCTCGGGGTAGCGCTGATCGTCGTCGTTCCAGACGTACCAGTCTGCCTTCGGATTGGTCCTGGAGATCCGGGACTCCTGGAACCACGGGTGGGCGTCGCTGGTGTGGTTCATGACCATGTCGGCGATGATGTGCATCCCCCGCCGGTGTACTTCATCTATGAGTTCCACCACATCGGCCAGGTTGCCGTACTCCGGCAGGACGGTGAAAAAGTCACTGATGTCGTAGCCGCCGTCGCGCAGCGGCGATTGGTAGAACGGCAGCAGCCAGATGCAGTCGATCCCCAGCCACTTAAGGTAGTCGAGCTTGCTGATCAGGCCTCGGAGGTCACCGGTACCGTCCTGGTTGGCATCGAAGAAGCCGCGCACCAAGACCTCGTAGAACACCGCCTCCTGGTACCAGCGGTCCTCGCTCAACCGGCGGGGAGCTGGGTGAGGGCAAGGATGTGCGCCGGTTGGTGCTGCGGGTCCAAACGTACCCAGGGATTGGACCCGTTCCATTCGTAGCGGGTTCCCGTGAGCAGATCCTCGGCCAGGTAGGGGCGGGCGGAGTCCATCCCCAGTCGCGCCAGATCCAGCCCGAGCGTGCCCGACTGAGACTGGGTGGCGTCCAGGTTGACTATGACCAGCACCACGTCGTTCAACTCTCTGGTGGCCTTGGAGTAGACCAGCAAATCGTTGTTCTGGGCGCTGTGGAAGTGGAGGTTGCGCAATTGCTGAAGGCCGGGGTGCTCCCTGCGGATCCGGTTAATCCGGGCGATGAAGCCGGACAGATTGCCGGGGGCGGCGAAGTTGCGCTTCTTGACCTCGTACTTCTCAGAGTTGAGGTACTCCTCATCGGTTTCCCGAGCCGGCTCGTTTTCGCACAGCTCGTATCCGCTGTAGATGCCGTAACTCGGGCTGAGCGTGGCCGCCAGAACCAGGCGCAGCCGGAACTCGGGCGGCCCCCCCAGGCGCAGCGGCCCGCTCAGGATGTCCGGGGTGTTGGGCCAAAAGTTCGGGCGCATGTAGTCGGAGGCGGGACCGTGGGCCACCTCGGTGGCGTACTCGGTCAACTCCTGCCGGGAAACTCGCCAGGTGAAGTAGGTGTAGCTCTGAGAGAAGCCCACCTCGGCAAGCTTGGCCATCATCTTGGGATGGGTGAACGCCTCGGCCAGAAAGATCACGTCCGGATTGACCGATTGCACCGCCTGGATCAGCCACGCCCAGAAGGCGAGCGGCTTGGTGTGCGGATTGTCCACCCGGAAGATCCGCACGCCGTGGCGGATCCAAAAGTCGAGAATCTGTTTGCAGGCATTCCACAGCTCCTGGCGGGCTGTACCCGGCGGCCAGAAGTTGATCGGGTAGATGTCCTGGTACTTCTTCGGCGGGTTCTCGGCGTACCCGATGGTCCCGTCCGGCCGGCGATAAAACCACTCAGGGTGGTGCTTGACCCAGGGATGGTCGGGCGAGCACTGCAAGGCGTAGTCCAGGGCAATCTCGATCCCCGCCTCCTCCGCCGCCTTGACCAAGGCGTCGAAGTCGGACAGAGTGCCTAAATTTGCGTCGATGGAGGTGTGGCCCCCAACGTCCGCGCCGATGGCCCACGGGCTGCCCACGTCGCCGGGCACAGCAGTGACCGAGTTGTTGCGCCCCTTGCGGTGACTCCTGCCTATCGGGTGGACCGGCGGGAGGTAGAGCACGTCGAAACCCATCTCCACCAGGCGGGGCAACTGTTCAATGGTCCCTTTGAAGCCCCCGGTTGAGCGGGGGAACAGCTCATACCAGGCACCGGTCAGCGCTCGCTGGCGGTCCACCCACAGCGGCATGGGCCCAGACTTGCTGAGGTCGAAGCGGTTCGGCGACAACCTGAACAGCTCCTGAACCGCAGCCGTCTCGATCACCGCCAGCCGGCTGGTGAAGGGCAGCAGGGAGTTGCGCAGCGCCGCCACGGCATCATCTAGCTGGAAAGACAGTTCGACCTCCAGGCGCTTGACGGTGGATTCGATCAACAGCGCCCCCTCCTCCAGCTCCAAGGAGACGTCCTGCCCGGCGCCGTGCTTGACCAGCACGTCCCGGCGCCAGGTGAGGTAGGGATCGGTCCACGCCTCCACCTCGAACTCGTGGAGGCCGAGCGACTGCGGCGAGATGGTACCGCTCCAACGATGGTTGTCGACCAACCGCATGAACGAAGCGGTCCAGTGGCGGCCGCCCACCGGGCGATAGCGCACCTGTGCCGCCAGGACGTCGTGGCCGTCCTTGAAGATGTCGGCCGACACGGTTACCACCTCCCCGACCACGGCCTTGGCCGGGTACAGCGCGCCGGGCGTGCGGGGACGGACGTCTTCGATGGCAACGGGACCCAGCAGCGGTGGTCGAGGCACCCTGTATTCCTACCATCTTGCGGGGCAAGCCGGAACGTTTAGCTCCTGTCAGCGCGAAGCTACGCCGGCTAAATCAGCCGGCGTAGCTTCGTGGCGCTGCGGAACCGGGGCCAAACGCCCCGACCTAACCGTCAATCCAGTTGAGGACCTCGGTTCCCAGCTGCTTGCCCATCTCTTTGGCGAAATGATCCTCGCCGTCCAGCGCATCCCGGTTGGTCATGACCACAACCACAACCTCCTCTTCCGGATACATCCGGATATAGGTCTTGGCTCCCCGCTGCCCGCCGGTCTTGGCAACCACCTGGCGGCCGAGTTCGGATGGATCCAGGCTCCATCCGTTGGCGTAGTCGGCCGCCCCGAACGGTGAATCCCACAGCTTTGTCAGCCCGTCCGAGTCCAGGATCTGGCCGCCCATCAAAGCGGCGCCCCACCTGGCCACATCTGCCGGGGAGGCCTCCATGCCGCCGCCCCCGAGCTTCCAGCTCATGTTGTCCCGGCTGACCTCCTCAAGCTCCTCGTCGCCGTTCAACTGGTACAACACGGTGCGCCGGCTGTGAGCGGTGTCGGGATCCTCGGCCCGCAACGTGCTTAGACCCAGCGGCACCGAGTACACCTCACGGATCAAATCGGACAGGCTTACCGTGGTGGCCGCCTCCAGCGCCGCCCCCTGGATGGTGTAGCTGGGGGTGGAGTAGTAGTCGGACGCCGCGGGCAGCGTGCACACATGAACCGAGGGGTCGGCCCAGAACTGTTCCGCCGCCTCCAGAGCAGTGTCGTACTGACTCCCCATGAACGAACCGTCGGAAAGGTCGCCGGAGTGGGCAATGCACGCTGCCATGCTCCCCAGGTCCCCCACTGTGTAGTTATGGCTGGCGGGAATCTCGGGCAGCCACTGGCTGATCGGGTCTTCCAGGTCCAAAATGCCCGCCGCGTCCAAGTCCACCGCCAGCGTGCCGGTGATCGCCTTGGAGATGGAGGCCAGCCGTCCCGTGGTTTCGCTGTCCCACCAGCGGCCGCCGGCAATGTCGGCGTGCCCGAACCCCCTGCGGTACAGGGTCTTGCCGTTTTGCATCACCACAACTCCCATACCCGGAAGGTTCCAGTCCTGCACCGCTTGCTCGATGCTTGAGTCGAAGGACTGGCGCAGTTCCCAATTGGGACGGTCGGAGTTCTGACGCCAGATGCTGGCGTAGCGTAGTCCGGCCCCCGACTGGTAGACCTCCAGGTCGGTGGCCCGGTAACCCAGATCCTCGTAGTAGCGCTTGTAGTTGTCGAACTGGATCTGGTTCATGTCCCGGCGGGCGTACCACAGCCGCTCGCTCGGGTTGCCCACCCAAATAACTGCGTAGACCTGCTTGCCCACGTCGTTGGATTCGATGTCGATGGGCCGGTACTCGCGCTTGAGCTGGTCGAAATAGCTGGCGTACGAAGTGCTGCTGAGGCCCACCAGCAGCTTGAAGGGCAGGTTCTCGATATTCTCCAGCCATATCACCGCGTAGCGCCAGCCTTGCGACGTCGGGTACAACTCAACGTCGGCAGGGATGAAGCCATCCCGGACCATCCGCTTGGTGTAGTCGGTGAGCTGAGCGACGGTGTGGTCCTGCGTGAGGTGATGGTCGAGCTTTTCCGGATTACCCAACCAAATCGCCGCGTACCGCTCGGCACCGGCGCTCTGGTAGATCTCCAGATCCACCAAGCGCATCCCATTCTTTAGTTGATTAGAATTTTCTGCAGCGAACGACGCCTTGGTCATATCGCGCAAAACGTACTGCCCGCGCCCGTCCACCTTGTCCTGGAACACCGCCATGTAGCGGACCTCCCCATCGATTTCGTCCGCTTCGATATCAATCTGCAGCCGGGTCTTGGTCTGCTCGGCGAAATAGTCCTGGTACTGCCCCAGCGTCATGCCGGTCCGGTAGTGCCAACCGGTCTGTTGAGCATCGAAAACGCCGTGAGGCATGAGCGGGCTGGCCGCCCGCGCAGGTACCTCCAGCGCACCCAACGCAACCACTGCGGCCAGAGCTGTCCCCAGGCCGGTCCTCATTGCCCTGCTTGCCCTGCCGGTTCCGTCCTTCACCCTTCATCCCTCCTCCAGATAGGTCACTGTCGTCAGGAGGGAGCTTGAAAGAGGGCAGACCTTACGGATTTGCCGCGGCTTTTAAGGAGTTGCCAATTCGTGGACCGGCCGGGCCTGCTCCGCCGCTACCGCTAAACGGTGGGCGTCGCCACTTTTGGAGCAGGTTCAAGTTCTCCGAATTTGCGCCGGTAGTGCTTTTGCCATAGAAACGAGGCAACAGTTCCGGCGATCCCGGGCAGGATCCAGGGCAGGATCCCGACGAATCCGTCCGACTCGTACTGGATGAACCGTTGGACTCCGAACACGGCGAAAGCGGTGTGGAAAGCAATGCCGCCGCCAATCATCGCCCCCATATGCTCGTACCAGTGAGCCATGCGCGATGACCGAGGGCGGCGGGCGTACCTGAGCGCCGGCAGGCCCACTGCGATGCCTAGCGGCGACAGGGCAATCAACGGCACCTCGCCGGTGGCTATGCCGGCTGCCAGCACCACGGCCGAGGCCGCCACCGCGCTCCCGTTCACTATGGTGTGGAATGGCGTGCGCATTGCCCCAGGCTCCTTTTTGGTCTGCATCGCCCGCACTCCGTGGTGGATGCTGGCCAAGGTGATGACCCCGAGATAGGCGAGGAAAAGCGAGAACGAGCGGGCTGCTGCCTGCGCGGCCGGCACATCGGCGGGGTCGGCAGGCCGTTCCTGCGGGTGGGTCCCGAACGGATCCACAATGGTAAGCGACGCCACAGCGATAGCCGTTGTGGCAACGACGTAACCGCTCCACAAAAATACGCTGCCCGCCCGCTTGTGCATTGTCCTACCCTTCTTGGAGAAGATCGGGAACCAAAAGGCCACCAATCCTAAGAACCCGAAGGCAACGTGCACAGCCAGCAGTGTGCGATAGGTACTCAGCATGAGCTATTCCTCCGTGGCCGGTGCCGGCGTGCCTGCCGGCAGTTGAAATCGCCTCTCCAATCGCCCGATCGACTCGTCGCACCACCGGACCTTCGCTCCCAGCGCGATCAGGCCGTTACGCAGATTCAGGTGGGCATAGAACTCGTAGTCGGACAGTTCGTCGGGGAAGTTCGGGGCTTCCTGGGCCCACTGCGCCTCGATCGCGCTGAGCGCTGCCAGCCGGGCAGCCAGCCGCGCCCGCAGGCTTGCCAGGAACATGCGGGACTCCTTGGGGTTGCCCAACTCGTCGATGAACGCGATCTGCGCCAGATAGCCGTAACGCTCATTGCCGAACTGGGGGCCGCTGCGCAGCCAGCGTTTCAGTTCCTCCTTGCCCGTCGCTGTGGTCAGGTATACCAAACGCGCCGGACCCTTTGTAGGGGGCTCGGAGGTCACGCTGAGCCAGCCCTGCTTCTCCAGGCGCTTGAGCGTCGGATAGATTTGAGAGAGCTCGGCCGGCCAGAAGTGGGTGGTGTACTCGTCCAGTTGATTCTTAAGGTCATAGCCGCTGGCCGGGATGCGCAGGAGGCCGAGAAGAATGTGCGGTAAGCTCATAGCTATATAGTTACATATATAGCCCCGGGTCAGCAATCACGTGGCCCGCCTTCAGCTACCTTCGTTGTCACCAGCGACCGCCTTCGCTGCGCCTGCCCCGCCCAGTCTGGTCGGCCTCGATTACAAGTCGCCCGCGCGCACCACGCAAGCCGGCTGACTCAATTCAGCTTCTGCGTATCCGCCTCGCTGTCGTCAGGCAAAAGCACCAAGGACCCGGGAGCCGGTTACGGCTCCCGGGTCCTCGGTGCTAACCGGTTAGAACTTCTCCGGGAACTTCGCCACCGTTGCGCCACTGAGGACCGCGGCGAACTCGGCCATGTGGTGCGCCGCCGCCCGCAGGGTCGTGGCCGTCTTGGCCGGGTCGCCCGCCTTCTGGGCGTCAATGACGTCCTTCAGCGTGGTGATGTGCATCTTGACACCGTCGGCCACCGCGTCGGCCGGCAGGTTCTCATTTACCGAGTTCATCGTCTCGCCGAAGGTGTCGGCGTAGGCGAGCAAGTCGGCTACTGCCTTGTCGGCAGCTGGCTTGTCGTTGCCGGCGACTGCCTGGGTGTAGGCGACGACGGCGGGAATGTGGCCGTCGCTCCTCCACAAGCCGTCGAAGGCGGTGCCCACTTCGGAGCCGTAGGCGCTACCAACGCCAGCGACGATGTCCGAAGTGTTGCTGTTCGACGGGCCGTTCAGTGAAGCAGCGGCCGCCTCGAACTGCGCCTGACGTCCGCCCAGGGCGCCGCCGGTGGCGCTTGCTGCCAGGAACACGTGCTCGGGCAACAAGCGGGTGAACGCGGCCCTCAGCTCAGAGGCCGGGGAGTCGGAGTCACCTGCGAAGTCGTCCGGGAACTTTTGAACTGTGGCTGCGGCCAGCGCCTTAGCTGTGCCGCTCATGTGCCCGAAGGCCTCACGAAGCGAGGTGTAAACAGCAGGCTGGTTGCCCGCCTTCTGGGCGTCGATAACTGCCTTGAGGCTGGTGATGTGGCCCTTTACCGACTCGGCCACCACGTCTGCCGGCAGGTTCTCGTTGACCTGGTTCATGGTCTCGCCGAAGGTGTCGGCGTAGGCAAGCAGGTCGGCCACTGCCTTGTCAGCAGCTGCCTTGTCATCCTTGGCTACCGCCTGGGTGTAGGCGACGACTGCGGGAATATGGCCGTCGCTCCTCCACAGGCCTTCGAACGCGGTGCCGACTTCATCGCCGTAGGCCGAGCCCACAGCTGCTACCAGGTCTGCGGTGTTGGAGTTGCTCGGGCCGTTGAGCGCGGTGGCGAAGGCGGTAAAGCCGTCGTTATCACCACGCAGGGCGGCGCCGGTGGCCAAAGCGGCCAGGTAAACGTGCTCTTGCAACAGTTCCGTGAGTCCCGCCCTCAACGCTGCGGCGGGCGTGTCCGACGTGGGGGCTGCTTCGTCGCCGCCGTCGCCGGGTTCCTGGGTTTCCTCATCTACCGGCTCGTCAGAGGAGGCACATGCCGCTCCGAAGATGGCCAGGGTCAACAGCAGTGCCAGCATTCGCAGAATCTTCTTGTTTGCCATGAATTTCTCCTTGTGAAGACATTAAGAACCCTGCCGTGAATCACTTAGCCCTGAACCCTCACCTCCCCGCGCATGGTAGCCGGATGTATCTCGCAGTAATAAGAGTACGTCCCCGGCTGATCGAAGGATTGGGTGAACTTGTCTCCGGTGGCGATCCTGCCTGAATCGAACTCGCCATCGGGCTGCGCTGCTACACCGGCCGCCTCTTGAACAACCGTACCTGAAGTAACGGTGTGGTCCCCGGCATCTTCCTGTATCCAGGTGACCTCGGTGCCCATAAGCACCTCAACGGTCGCCGGGCGAAACTGGATGAGCCTCATGGTCACAGTCGGGACCTCGGCCTCCGGAGCGTCTGGGGAAGGTTCCTCGGCTGAAGGTGACCCGCATGAAACCAGAATCACGAACAGCGCCGGCAAAACGATGAGGGGAAACTTCCTTCCGGTGGACGCCATCGGTAAAGGTCCTTTCTGCTCGGCGTGCACTAGATATACGTAGCAATCCCGAATAAGTATTGCCGCTTGCTGCCGCGTTTCTGCCTGGTTCGTTAGGACAATGCTTTTGCTTCGGGCGGCTGGGATAGATAGGATTCATTTGGTGACACCTAAAGCGTTACACAGCTTTACCGTAAGGGTGCGCCTGCCCGAGGCGCTAGCCCCTTTGGGTGAAATCGCTATGAACTTGCGCTGGTCGTGGGATTTTCGCTCGCGTGATCTTTTCCGCTGGGTGGACCCGGAAGCCTGGGCCACCACCGGCGGGGACCCACTCCAGGTCCTGGCCCAGGTAAGTAGAACCCGCTTCGAAGAACTCTCCGAGGATCGGGGATTCATGGACTTCATGTCCGAGATCCACGTTGATTTTCACCACTACCTGAACTCCCCCCGCTGGTTCCAGCGTCGCAAAAGCCCACTCCAATCCGTTGCCTACTTCTCGCCCGAATTCGGCCTGACCGAAACTCTTCCGCAATACTCCGGGGGTTTAGGCGTGCTGGCGGGCGACCATCTCAAGGCGGCAAGCAGCCTGGGCATCCCGCTGACCGGTGTCGGACTGTTCTACCGGGAGGGCTACTTCCGGCAGGCGCTCAACGCCGACGGCCAGCAGCAGCAGATCTACCTCCGCCTGGACCCCTATGCGATGGCCATGTCGCTCACCGACGCTTCGGTAGAGGTCGACCTGGCCGGCGAGCTGCTGGTAGCCCAGGTATGGAAGGTGGAGGTGGGCCGGGTGAAACTCTACCTGCTGTGCTCCGATGTCGACGCCAACGGCCCGTCGGTGCGCACCGTCACGGACCGGCTCTATGGAGGCAACGAGGAGCACCGCATACGCCAAGAGATCCTGCTCGGGATGGGGGGCGTGAAGGCCCTGGAAGCACTCGGCGAACTACCCCAAGTGTTCCACATGAACGAAGGCCACGCCGGCTTCTTGAGCCTCGAGCGCATCCGCTCGTTCCTGGTCAATGACGGGCTCAACTTCCAAGAGGCGGTGGAGGCCTCCCGGGCGAGCACGGCGTTCACCACCCACACACCGGTTCCCGCCGGGATAGACCGTTTCCCCCGCAACCTGATGGAGCGTTACTTCAAGTCCTGGGCGCAGGAGTGCGGCGTCGAGTTCGATCGCTTGATGGAGTTGGGTCAAGAACCAGGAACCGACCCGTCCGGGCCGTTCAACATGGCGGTCATGTCGCTCAAGCTGTCTGCCCGAGCCAACTCGGTATCCAAGCTGCACGGGGAGGTGAGCCGCTCGATGTTTCGCGGCCTATGGCCGGATGTCCCGGTGGATCAGGTACCGATAACTCACGTGACCAACGGCGTCCACGCCCGCACCTGGGTTTCCCCCGACATGGCCAAGCTGTTCGACCGCTATGTCATGCCCGAGTGGGACGAAGCCAGCCTGGAGCGCTGGTCCCACATCGACTCCGCCCGGGACGACGAGGTCTGGCGGATCAAGGAGAGCCAGCGGGAGCACCTGGTGTCCCGGGCCCGAAAGATCCTAAAGGCTTCGCTGATAGCCGGCGGGGCGGGCGGGATGGACGTGGACTGGGCGGATCGGGTTCTTGACCCTCGAGTGCTGACCATCGGCTTCGCCCGCCGCTTCGCCGAATACAAGCGGGCGACCTTGCTGTTTCAGTACCCTGACCGGCTGAAGGCGCTGCTGCTCTCCGAGCAGACCCCGGTGCAGATTGTCCTGGCGGGCAAAGCACACCCGGCCGACGAGCTGGGCAAAGGGATTATCAGGCAGATAGTCCAGTTCGCCCGCGACCCCAAGGTTCGCCACCGGGTGGTTTTCCTGCCCGACTACGACATGGCCGTCGCCCGGCTGCTGCTGCGAGGATCGGACGTTTGGCTGAACAACCCGCGCCGGCCGCTGGAAGCATGCGGGACCAGCGGCGAGAAGGCTGCGCTCAACGGGGCGCTCAACGTGTCCATCCGGGACGGGTGGTGGGACGAAATGTTCAATGGGGAGAACGGTTGGGCCATCGCCTCCGCCGAGAGCTACCAGGACCTGCACAAGCGGGACGAGGTGGAGGCGGCCAGCCTCTTCGACATCCTGGAGCGCCTGGTGGTTCCCCGCTTCTATGACCGGCGGGACGGCTCCGTCCCCACCGAGTGGGTCAAGATGATCAAGAACTGCCTGAAGACCTTGTCGCCGCAGGTTGCTGCCTCCCGGATGCTGCGGGACTATCTGTCCGAGATCTACGAGCCCATAGCCTCCCGGGCAGACGCGTTGCACGCCACCAAGTTCGCCGGCGCCAAGGAACTGGCCGCCTGGAAAGCACGGGTTGTGCAGGGGTGGAGTCAATTGGCCGTCCTGTCGGTGGAAAACGGCGACTCCACCCTGGCCAACCGGGGAGACGAACGGGAGGTCGACGCCCACATCTCACTCGGCGTGCTCACGCCCGACGACGTCTCGGTTCAACTTGTCCACGGTCAGGTGGGGGCGGGCGACGAGCTCTATGGGGTGCATACCGTAGACATGGAACTTGTGAAGCCGGAGGGTGGGTCCGGGCAGTACCGCTACCGCGGGTCCTTCACCTGTGAGGTGGCGGGACGTTACGGATTCAACCTGCGGCTGGTGCCCCGCCATCCGCACCTGACGAGCTTCGCCGAGCTGGGAAAGGTCGTCTGGGCGGCAGGTCCTTAGGAGAGGCCGCAAGGCCGGGACTGTGCGGTTTCGGCCCCAAGCGGGGGTTGGATTTGTCGTTCCACAGGCTTTTAAAGCTTCAAGCTGGCCTTGCCACGGCCCCCGGCCGGGACACGAATCAGATCTGCGGGAGCCGCTTCCTCAGCAGCGAGCCGAGAACCAGCAGCGCCATGAAACTTGCGGCCAGCGGGAGCGCCTGACCGCCGGTTCTAGCAAGCGTGCCACTGCCGCCGGACGAGGCGGTTGCCGGAACAGCTGCTGCCGGTGCCACGTCTTGCACCGCGTTACCCGGATTCACAGCCGCGGCGCCGCCGGCCTGCTCTGATCCGCCCCCGATGCCCCCTCCGCCAACGCCGGAGGAGGGCGAAGCCACGTTGGTGGCGCGGGTGCTCCTTGCTGCGGCCGGAACCGATGCGGCCCCCGCGGGAAGCGAGGAGCCTGCAACTCCGGGCGCCGCTTGGACTGCCGGTTGGGCGGGCGCCGGCGCTCCTCCGGCGAAGTTAGAGGCCCCGGGTGCGCCCGTGGCGCCAGCTCCGTCACTTCCCGAGCTGATCTCGCCCACGTTGCCGACGCCCAGATCGCGGAAAAAAGAGTCGAAATCGAAATCGACCTGGGCGTGGGCCGGGCTCGCCGGCAGCAGGATTGCCACGGCGAATATCGAGGCCACGAATCTGCGGACCACCGGGTTCATTGCAAGCGCCCTTCGGGTAATCCGGCGAGGCCCAACCCCCGCCGAGCTACCGGAGAATACACGGAGTGGGAAAAAATCTAAATACGCAAATTGAAGAATTCGCGAAGTGTACTGAAGCCCCCGACGCCTCGGTCATTGAAATTGCGAAATTGTATGCTTAGCACAGGGGAAAACGTTCTTACGACTCAAGGGTGAGGCAATGCCGCGATTCGGCGAGGGGCAGTGGGCACTCGGGTACCGGGAGCCGCTCAACAAGGCTGAGCGAATCAAACGAGACGCCGACGGGCTGACCGTACGCGAACGCATCCTGACGACGTACTCAAAGGAAGGATTCTCCTCCATCTGGCCGGATGACTTGCGCAGCAGGATGCGCTGGTGGGGCCTGTACACCCAGCGCCGCCAGGGGGTGCCGGGTGGGCGCACCGGTGGAGCGGAGCCCCACGAACTTGAAGACGAGTTCTTCATGCTGCGCATCCGCATTGACGGCGGCCAGATGACCGGCAACCAGCTCAGAGCGATCGCGCAAGTCTGCGAGCGCTATGGGCGCAGTGTCGCCGACATCACCGACCGGCAAAACGTCCAGCTGCACTGGATCCGTATAGAGGACATGCCGGCGATCTGGGAGATTATCGAAGGGTGCGGGCTCACCACCGCTCAAGCCTGCGGCGACACGCCCCGCACGATGATCGGCTGCCCGCTGGCCGGCGTCGACAAGGACGAGTTGTTCGACGCCTCTCCCTACCTCATTGCACTCAAGGATCGTTACGTGAACGACCCCTTGTTCTCCAACTTCCCTCGAAAATTCAAGACCTCGATGACTGCCTGCTCCCAACACTGCTGCCAGCACGAGATCAACGACATTGCCTGGGTGGGCGTGAAGAAGGGGGAAACGCCCGGATTCGACCTGTGGATCGGGGGGGGCCTGGGACCCAACCCGCACTTCGGTAAGCGCTTGAACGTGTTTGTGGAGCCCGAGCAGGCGGTAGAGGTGTGGGGGGCTGCCGCCGGAGTGTTTCGAGATTACGGCTTTCGCCGAGCCCGCAACCGGGCGCGGGTGAAGTTCTTGATGGCCGAGTGGGGCCCGGAGCGCTACCGGGAGGTCATGGAAAAGGAGTATTTGGGCTTTGCCCTGCCCGACGGCGTAGCCCCCGTCCCCTCCACCACAAGTCAGCGGGATCACGTCGGAGCTTTCGAACAGAAGGACGGGAACTTCTATGTGGGCTTCGCACCCCGGGCGGGGCGTACCAGCGCCAGCCACCTGCGCCGGGTGGCCGACCTTGCCGACGAGTACGGAGCCGGGCGCATCCGCAACACCACCCAGCAGAAGATGGTGATCCTGGACGTTGCTCCGGAGCGAGTGAGTTCGCTGGTAGCCGCTTTGGAGAGCATGGACCTTCGGGTTAACCCGAGCGAGTTCCGACGGGGCACCATGGCTTGCACCGGCATCGAGTTTTGCAAGCTGGCAATCGTGGAGACCAAGCATCGCGCCGACTGGCTCTACCGTGAACTGGAAGAGCGCCTGCCCGAGTTCACCGAGCCGATCCGCATCAACTTGAACGGCTGCCCGAACTCGTGCGCCCGCTTTCAAATCGCCGACATCGGCTTCATGGGTTCGCTCATGGCCAAGCCCGACGGCACCAAGGCAGACGCCTACCAGGTACATCTGGGCGGCCATCTGGGCGAAGACAACCGCTTCGGCCGCAAGGTCAGGGGCCTGAAGGTCCCCGCTTACCAGCTGGCCGACTACTGCGAACGCCTGCTGCGCAAGTACCTGTCCACCCGCCAGGAGGCAGAGCTGTTCCACCAGTGGTCGGCCAGGGCCCCCGAGCTGTGGCTGAAGTAGCGCCGGCGCTTCCCGATTTCGCCGGCGCATCCGCCGAGGCGATCCTGGCTTGGGCGTTCCGGGAGTACGCCGGGGGCATTGTGGTAGCCACCTCTTTGGAGGACACGGTGCTGGTGGACTTGGCACACAAGATCGACCCGGCGGTGCCGATCTTCTTCCTGCTCACCCGGTTTCACTTTGAGCAGACCCTGGAAACGCTTGCTGCGGTGGAAGCTCGATACGGGGTGCAATTGGTGAAGCTGGAACCTGTGGAGAATCCCCGCGTATGGTCCGAGGACGGCTACTCCGCCTGTTGCGAGGACCGTAAGGTGCTGCCGATGAACAACTACCTCGAAGGAAAAAGGGCGTGGGTCACCGGCATCCGCCGGGTGGATGCTCCCACCCGGGCCGGCGCCAACGCTGTGGAATGGGACGCGGTCCGGGGCCTGGTCAAAATAAACCCGCTGGTAGAGTGGAGCGACCAGCAGCTTGCCGGCTATATCGAGCAACACCAGCTGGTAGTTAACCCGCTCAAAGAACAGGGCTACGGGTCAATCGGGTGCGCTCCGTGCACAATCCCCGGATCCGGCCGGGCCGGTCGCTGGGCTGGAGACGCCAAAGTCGAGTGCGGCTTGCACACCCCGCTGCCCGTGACGGTGGTCAACGCGCCGGGAGCGTAACGCCATGGAATTTCGGGCTCAGCCGTTCTACTGTCCGTTTTGCGGCGAGCAGGATTTTGTCCCCATCGGGGAGGAGGCGGGACACTTCTACTGCGAGTCATGTGACCGCCGCTTCCTGGTCAAGCTGGAAGGCTTGGGTCCGGGGCGCCCAGCCGCAGGCGTGGAGTAGGCACTCCGCCCCCGCCTACAGTTTTCAGGGGCTCGCGGGACGCCGCCGCTTTCGATTTTCGGGGGCCGGTGGAGTTCGGTGGCGACCGCTGGCGGGGCCCGCAGTGCATTCGATTTCGGGGGCCCGCTAGCTGCTAGTCAGGGGAAGTGCGCACGCTTATGGCGTTGGCATGCTCGACCTCGAAAGCCTCAATGCGAAAAGTGCGCCCCAATGGGTGAGCACGCCTTCCGGAATGGAGGCAGGCTGTGTCGTCAGGTGTCGATGCGCCGGGTCTCGTAGGCCCACATCGCGATCTCGACGCGGTTTCGGGCGCCGAGCTTGCGCATGAGGCTGGCGAGGTGGGTCTTGACGGTGCTGACGCTGATGTGCAGGTCGTCGGCGATCTCGTGGTTGGTCCAGCCCTGGGCGACGGTGATGAGGATCTCCTCTTCACGGCTGGTGAGCGGTTCGATCGGCTGGGCCGGCGGTTGCCGGGTGGGGGTTCCGGCGAAGGCTGCGAGGAGCCGTGCGGTGATGCTCGGCGCGATGAGGGCGTCGCCGTTCGCGGCGGCGTGGATGGCCTGGCTCAGCAGGTCGGGACCGGCGTCTTTCAGCAAGAAGCCCCGCGCGCCCGCCTTCAGTGCTCCATGCACGTACTCGTCGAGGTCGAAGGTGGTGATCACGATGACCGCCAGGGGGTCGGCGACCTCGGGTCCGGCGAGCTGGCGGGTGGCCTCGATGCCGTCCATCTCGGGCATGCGGATGTCCAGCAGGCAAACGTCGGGCCGCAGCTCGCGGGCGAGCGTCACGGCTTCCCGCCCGTTGGCCGCCTGTGCGATCACTTCGATGCCCGGTTGGCCGTCGAGGATCATGGTGAGCCCCGTACGGACGATTTCCTGGTCATCGGCGACGAGCACGCGGATGGTCATGTCCTGACCCTCAGGGGTTCGCGGCCTGACGTCACAACGCGCCCCGCTTCGGCAGCACCGCTTCGACCGTCCACCCTCGGCCGGCGCCGGGCCCGGCTCGGAGGGTGCCGCCGAGCAGGCTCGCCCGTTCGGTCATGCCGACGATGCCGTAGCCCGCGGCGCCACGAGCGGTCGTGATGTCCCCGTCGTCGCGGACGGTCACACGTACTTGCTCGCTCTCGCCGGCGATCTGGACGGTGATCCGGGTCGCGCCGGGGGCGTGGCGCATCGCGTTGGTGATCGACTCTCGCGCGATCCGGTACAGGGCGACCCCGACAGCGGGGTCGAGTTCGTCGAAGTCGCCGGACATCTGTACGTCCACGCGCGGCCAGCCGCCGACGCCGCGAGCAAGCCGTCGGATGTCGCCCAACCCCGGTTGTGGAGCAAAGTTGGGCTCGGTGCCGTCGCGCAGGACACCGACCATGGCGCGCATCTCGGCAAGCGCGCGCGACGCCGCCTCCTCGATCGCGCCCAGCGCCGCTACTGCACGGTCGGGGTGTGTGGCGGCCACGCTGCGCCCGGCCTGCGCCTGGATGGCGATGGCGCAGACGTGGTGGCCGACGCTGTCGTGGAGCTCGCGGGCCAGCTCGTTGCGCTGGCGGAGCTTGGCCTGCTCGATGTCGCGGATCCGGGCGTGGGCGTGGAAGCGGATCGATGCGCCGAGCGCGGCGGAGAACAGGAAGAACCCGTAGCCGGCGACCACCTCAGCGGCGGTCGCGGTCGGTTCGGCGATGTGGGTCACGGCGAGCCAGACGAGGATGACCGCCAGGCCGATCGCGGCCTCGCGGCCTGAGCCCCAGCGGAACAGCGCATAGGGCAGCACGAGCAACGCCGCAATGCTCAGCAGCCCGGTCGCGTCGATGGCGAGGATCCTCGCGACGTCGAACGCGATGAGCGTTCCGAAGGCGACCGCGACCGCGGCCAGGGGATGGGCCCGTCGCCATAGCAACGTGAGCGCGACCACGATGCTGACGGCGAGCACGAGCGGGCCCCAAGACTGGTCTTGGCGGAGCATCGTCTCCAGCACAGACCACGCCACGAGCGCACCGAGGAGCACCCAGTCCCGCCACACGCGGTCGGGTGGCTGCGCAGGGGAGGGTTCGGTCCACAGCGCCCGAAGCACGTTACCTACCATCGCCCCAGCGTAGAGCAGCAGCGTCCTCTGCGGATCGGCCGAAAGGACGAGATGAGCGCCGTCCTTGCGGCCAGGGGAAATCGGGCCCGCAGGGGGATGTGCCCGCTGCCTGTCGTCATCATAGTGACACCAATGTCAATCGACAAAGGAGGGAACATGACCACGCCAAAGCGCCTCGCCCGGATCGCCGGGAGCCTCTACCTGGCCGTGTGCGTCCTGGGTGCCATCGCCCACCTGGGAGTCCGCTCAGGGTTTCGCGTGCCAGGCGACGCGGCCGCCACCGCAGCCAACATCGCCGCCAACCCCACATGGTTCCGGTTCGCCCTGGTCGCCGACATCGCGATGGCCACCATCTTCGTGTTCCTCGCCATCGCGCTGCACAGGCTGCTGCGGCACGTCGACCGGAGCGCCGCGGGGGCGCTCGTGGTGTTTGTGGCCGTTGGTGCCGGAATGATGCTGGCCAACCTGCTGTTCCACCACGCCGCGCTACTCGTCGCGACCGACTCCTCGTACGGCGCCCTCGGCGCCCAGGGCGCCGACGGGCTCGTGCTGCTCCTGCTGGACCTGCACCACTACGGCTACACCCTCGCCGGGGTATTCTTCGGCCTGTGGCTTGTGCCCCTCGGCTACCTCGCCCACCGATCCGGCCTGTTCCCCCCGCTGCTGGGCATCCTGCTCGTCGTCGCCGGCGGCGCTTGGATCGCCGATACGCTCGCCGCGTTCGCCTGGCCTGACCTGCCAGAAGCCGTCCACACGGTCCTCACCGCGCCCACCGTCGCGGAGTTCTGGATGGTCGCCTACCTGGTCACCAAGGGCGTGCGCGCACCCCGGGCCGACCAGCTGGCTCCAGCGGCGGCCTGACCGATGCAGGCTGGCTCCAGCGGCGGCCTGACCGATGCAGGCTGGCTCCAGCACGCCTACGGGACGGCCGAAGTGCTCCGCCTGACGGACGTCGAGCAGCCGGCGCCGGGGCCGCTGGCGGGGGCCGCAGCGCTTTCGATTTTCGGGGCCCGTGGAGGCAGGGCCCCCAGCTGTGTCCGAATCCCGCCAGTTAGGGGGAGCGCGCACGGATATGGTGTCGGAATGCTCGACTTCGAATGTTGCTACCGGGCCATCCTTAGCCGGGATCCCCGCTTCGATGGGTGGTTCTTTACTGCGGTGGCCACCACGGGGATCTACTGCCGCCCCAGCTGCCCGGCACCTACTCCGAAAAAGCAGAACGTCCGCTTCTTTCCTACCTCTGCAGCTGCTCACAACGCAGGCTTCCGGGCATGCCGGCGGTGTCGGCCGGACGCAACGCCCGGATCTCCGGAGTGGAACTGCCGGGACGATCTGGTAGGCCGGGCGATGCGCTTGATCGCCGACGGGGTGGTCGACCGAGGCGGCGTATCCCAACTGGCCGATCGCCTGCACTACAGTGAACGCCATCTCAACCGCCTGCTGACCGCCGAGGTCGGAGCCGGGCCGATCGCCCTCGCCCGGGCTCAGCGGGCTCGGACCGCTCGCATCTTGCTGGAAAACACCGACCTGCCGGTAACCACCGTGGCGTTCGCCGCCGGGTTCGCCAGCGTCCGGCAGTTTAACGACACGGTGAAAAGCGTCTTCTCATGCACTCCCTCTGCGCTGCGCGGCTCCAGACCGCTCACCGCGCCCGGCAACAAGGAGGGGCCGCTCAACCTTCGCTTGCCCTATCGAAAACCGCTGCATGCTGAATCCTTGTTCAGGTTTTTGGCGCTCAGGGCAGTACCGGGCATCGAGTCCGGAAACGAATGCAGTTACCGCCGGACACTGACCCTGCCCCACGGATCCGGATCTGTGGAACTTCGAAACGAGCAGGGACATATCGGGTGCAGCCTTGTGCTGCCCGATCTAAAAGACCTGACCACGGCGATCCACCGGTGTCGCCGGATGCTCGACCTCGACGCCGACCCGTGTGCGGTGGATGAGCAGCTGGGGAGCGACCCATTCGTGGGAGCACTGGTGACCCGGCGGCCCGGCCTGCGCTCACCCGGCCACGTGGATCCGGCGGAGGCGGCGATCCGCGCGGTGTTGGGGCAGCAGGTGAGCGTGGCCAGCGCTAGAGCGGCGGCCGCCCGGATAGCGATGCGCTACGGGAAGATGTTGCCTGGGTCGGAAAGATCGCCGGTTCCTGAAGCGCCCGGCCCCCCGAGCGAAGCAGGACCGGGTCGGGTTCAACCTACACCCGGCCAAACGCCGCTCGCTCGCCTGTTCCCGGGGGCGGATATCCTGGCCGAGGTGGACCCTGCCACGCTCCCGGTCACCCGTTCGAGGGCACGTACTGTCGTCGCACTGGCGGAAGCTCTGGCCTCCGGACGGATCGTCTTGGGTCTCGGAGCCGACCGGGAGGAAGTCAAGTCGCAACTTGAGTCGCTGCCCGGCATCGGGCCGTGGACCGCCGCCTACATCCGCCTGCGGGCTCTGGGAGATCCGGACGTATTCATGCCCTCGGACCTTGGGATCAGAAAAGCGCTGGAACTGCTGGGCACCGGATCTCAGGAGGCATCGGGAGCGCGTTTTCGCCCGTGGCGCTCGTACGCCCTGCACCACCTGTGGGCAAGCCTTGCCGGCGAAAGGATCTCAACATGAATGAAACTCGCTTCCTGGACACGCCTCTGGGAAAGATGATCATCATTGGCCAAAGAGGCGTGGTGACCGGCCTGTACTTTGTGGATCAGAAGGCGGCCCCGCTCCTTGTGCATGTGCAGGACCAGGGGGCATATCAGTCGGCGAAGGATCAACTCCAGGAGTGGTTCCGCGGCACGCGGCGGAGCTTCGACTTTGCCCTCGAACTGACTGGCAGTCCTTTTCAGCGCCAGGTCTGGGAGGCCCTTAAAACTGTTCCCTACGGGAAGACGGTCACCTACGGGGCGATCGCCCGGGCTATCGGCCGGCCCACAGCCGCCCGGGCATGCGGCGCGGCGATAGGCCGTAACCCGCTGGCCATCGTCATCCCCTGCCACCGGGTGATCGGGTCGAGCGGGGCCCTGACCGGCTACGCCGGGGGCATGGATCGCAAGCACTGGATGCTCCAGCACGAAAGCGCATCCGTTGGTGCCCCGGGCTGAGGACCGCCTACGAGGGGCGGTAGTCGATGAAGCTCAACTGGTAGGCGATCACCGTCAACGGGACAAGGATGGGCAGCAGCCACACGAACGCCACCACTCGCCGCTTCTGGGCAACTTCGGGCATGCATGCGGCAATCAGCAACAGCTGGCAGGCGAGCAGCGCCGAGAAGTCGATGGTGGTCATCGCAGCAATCGCACTGGGGGTTGCCACAGCTAGCGCACCCCAGGCAATCAAGCGGCTGCGCCACGCACCTGGGCTGGGGGAGGACCAGCAGGCAACCGCCCCCAAAAGCGCCAGCGCAGCAGCCGGGTAGAGGGGCAGAGCCCAAACCGCCCAACCGTCGATCACCCGGAGCTGCAACGCCGCGCTCAAAAGCGTTCCGGAGGCCAGCAAAAGGGCGACAGTTTCGCTAATCCGGGCCAGAACAATCCGCCGGCGGGCACCCTTCTTCATTGCCCCGCTTCCCTCCGGCTTCTGGCCCGCCAGGTGGGATAGAGCCATAGATACACGCCGTTTAGTGTCAACAAGATTGCCATCACCGCACCGAAGTCACTCAGCATCCAGCCTTTGGCACCGAACAGCAACCCGGAATGCAGATCCTCGATCCATACGTCCCAGCGCCGGGACTGCTTGATCAAAGAACCATCTCCACCGTCGACGATCACCTCATGATCATTGTCGGTGAAGCGCACCTTCGCGTAGCCCTTGGGCCGGTAGTCGATGCTCCTGACATCCGCTACTTCGAAGCCGGCTCCCCGCACGGCAAGCGCCGATTCGATCATCCGGTCGATTCCGAGCGGAGTGTAGGACTGCTCCTCACGATGGTCCGGAAGGGTGGGCGGGTCCGCCATAATTCCCAGTTCCCGCTTGTGATTGAGCAGGATCCCGGTCACGCTGAGCACCACCAGGAAGACCGCGGCAGCCAGGCCCCCGACCAGGTGGAACCACCAGTTGGCCCGGGTGAACAGCGTTCCCGGCCGCCCACCCGCAAGCCCCCCGCGTGAGCGTGAGCGCCTCAGCCAGATCACCACCCCCAGCACCACCAGGGTGATCAACGCCAGACCTACCAGATCGGACAGGATCACCCACGGGCCCCCGATCAGCTCCCCGGAGTGGGCTTGCGTGAGGTCCAGGTCGTGGCGGCTGGCGGTGCCCAGAACCCGCCCATCGGCAGCATCCACCGTCACACTGGAAGGCGGCCCCGACCCTTCGAAGCGCACCTCCACTGCGCCGTCGTTGACCCTCCAAACCGCCCGGCTGAACTTCAAGTCCGGATCCGAATCACCCAGATGCTCGCGGCCGGCATCGATTACATCGTCCACCGGCAGGTACTCAAAGCCAGCCGGCGGGGCGTCCCCGGCCATCTGCCGGGATGATTCCTGCGGTGCCGGACCGGCGAGATTGAACAGCTCGATATGGTTGAGCAAAATGCCGGTGACGCTGACCACAATCGTGCCGACGGCGGCGATTATCCCCAGAAGGTTATGGGTGTCCACCACCAGCGACGGTCTTTTGCGGGACCGTCCCGGCTGCTCCGGAGGTTCCGGCTCCGGCGTGGGCCGGACTTCCGGCTCTGCTGAGGTACTCATGAGGTTCTCACCCCAGCCAAGCCGGAACCATGCGGGCTACCTGCCAAAGCACCAAGGCAGTGGCAGCGCTCGCTACCAGCAGCATCGCCCGAACGACCGGACCCGACGTCGAACCGCTCACGCTCGCCTTGCCCCGTTGCTCAAACTACCAAACCCAGTTTCCGGGGCGCAGCCGTATGGTTTCCACAGCCGGCACTGCCTGCCCCACCGGCCCCCTTTTCGGGGCGGCCCCAAGTCAGTGGTCACGGGCGCTTAGAACCCGGGCCGGATCTGGCCGGTCCTGGCATTGTCACCTGCTGCGGCGCCCGTGCTGACCGCGCCCCCGGAAGAAGCAGGCGCTGCCGCCTCTCCCCGCCAGCCACCCACGAAGGCGTGGAACCCGTCGTTAAGAAGTGCCACCCCGAAGTAGGAGTCGGAACGGCCACCCAGGTCCACCTGCAGGATGCCGCCCTTTCCGAACGAGCTGTCGAACGCTCCATTGGACTTGAGCATCACCGCGAGGGCGTTGAGGTTGTCATTGGCCGGCTTGCCGCTGCCCACCATGAGCACCCGCCCGTCCCTGAGGATGGTCATGTCCCGCCCGCGGTCGTCGAAGCCGGCCAGGTCCACTCGCACCAAGCCGTTGGTTCCGTAAGAGGTGTCCAGGGTGCCGTTCATGTTGAACCGTGCGGAGATCATGTCCACGGTGGAGGTCGGGCTATCGCCCGCGTAACCGGTGATCACGTACTTGTTGTTGAACTGCAGGCCCACGTCGTAGAACTCGGTTTGAGTGGGGAACTGGGGGCCCAGCAGGTTGGGGAAGCTGGCGACGCCGCCGGTCCCGAAGCTCGGGTCCAGGTTGCCGTTCTCCAGGAGGCGGATCAGGTGCGGTATAGCCCCGCCGGGATGCGCCACGTCGCTCTCGGTGTAGCTGGCCACCACCGCCTTGCCGTCCGGCTGGATCATCCCCTGCCGGGGGCTCTGGTTGAGGTGGCCCAAGATGTCGATGTCCAGGAAGCGGATGCCTGGGGTGGTGCTGTCTGCCGCGAAGCTCGTGTCAAGTTGCCCGTCCTTGGTCAACTGGATGAAGGAGAAGTCGCGGTCTTCACGTCCGGGGCGGGCGGCATAGTCGGGGCCCCGGGTGGTTACCCAGAACAGCTTGTCGTTAGGCCGGACTGCCAGGCCGTATGCCTGGTCGGTTCGAAATGCCGAAGAAGAAATACGGGTCTCGCCCGGGCTCAGGTTGATCTCGAAGACGCCTCCGGTCCCGAAGGTTGTGTCGAGCGCGCCGGAGGGCAAAAAGCGCGCAGCGAACATGTCCAAGTCGGCCGCCTTGGCGCCGGTGAGGGTGCTCTCATGCTGGCCGGCGATGACAATCTTGCCATCGGACTGCACCACTATCGACCGAGCGAATTCAGCCGCGCCTCGGCCCGGGGCGACGTTCACAATGGCCGAGCCGCCAGTGCCGAAAGTGGGGTCCAAATCTCCGCCGGGCGTGATCCTGGCCACCGCAGCGGCTTGGTCCCCGCCGGCCAAGGTGACGAACCCGGCTGCGTAGGTCTTGCCGTTGCGTGCCGCCACTGCCTGGAACCGGTCGGCGAGAGTGGGCGAAAGGGTGGCGTTACCGGTGCCGGCGAGCCCGAAGCTCTGATCCAGCCCTCCGGCCGGTCGGCCGATGGAGAATAACTGGGCGCCCGCCGGGACGCCTCCCGTCACCAGAACAGCAACTGCCGCGACAAATGTTGCGAGCAGAACCGCAGTTGCCAGCAACCGCATCGACTTGCTCATGGTGACGAACATCCCGTTGTCCTTTCGCGAAGGTACTGAATGCTGGTCTTTGTATCATTACAAGTGATCTATGTGCAATTGCTAACGTAGTTCATAGTGTTGCTCCTCCGTGAATTCATATTGAGGTTCGGCACATGAAGTAGTGATACCGAACTTTCTTCGCAGCAGCCAGGTGCTCCTGCAGGCAAATCTACGTGGAAGGATTTCGCCGATCCGCCTCCGATGAAGGCGGCCGGCTGCGGGTTACTATCGCCGCCGCCAGTGCGGTAGTTATCGGAACCGACGCCACCAGGCCCACACTGCCCACCAAAGTCCGGACCACTTCCTCCGCCACCACCTCGCCGTTGAGCACGTCGCCCAGACCCAGACCGCCCACGGAGAACAAGATCAGCAGCGGCAGCGAGGCGCCAGCGTAGGCCAGCACCAAGGTGTTTACGGTGGAGGCGATGTGGTCCCGCCCGATCCGCAGCGCCGACCGGTAAAGCCCCCGGGCGTCCAGTCCGGGGTTGGCAGCCTTGAGTTCCCAAACCGCAGAGGTCTGGGTGATCGTCACATCGTCAAGGACACCCAACGCCCCGATGATGATCCCCCCCAGCAGCAGGCCTTCGAGATTGACCTGGCTGGCCGAGATGTTGAGGAACGTGGCCTCCTCAGAGGAAAGGCCGCTGAACCGTCCCAGTTTGACGAACAAAAACGCCAGCAGGGCGGTTATCAGCAGGCTCGCCAGGGTCCCGAGCAAGGCGGTGGTGGTTTGTACCGTCACCCCGTGCGCCACGTAAAGGCCCACCAGCGTAACCGCGGCTGCACCGACGATACATACCGCAAGCGGGTTGGAACCCTCCAACAGGGCAGGAAGGATGAAGTAGGCGAGGATCGACAGGCTGAGCGCGAATCCGGCCAGCGCCGCCAGTCCCCTCAGCCGGCCCAATGCCACCACGCACAGCGCGAAAACGACTGCCAGCACGGTCAGCGGAAGCCGGCGATCCCGGTCCGTAAAGTAGAACTGCTGGCCCTCAGGCGCTTCGGGGGCCTGAGCCACCACTATCCGGTCGCCCGGCTCCAGTGGGCTGGGAGTGGATCCGTCGCCCAGCTCAAACTCGACCACTTCTCCCTCCCGGCTCCCGCTGACCAGTTGGGCACTTACTACCTGGCATCCAATGTCCGCCTCCTGCCCGGCCCGGGTGCAAACCGGCGAGAGCTCCTGGACCTTCGCCCGTATCAGGCCTCCGGGAAAATCCGCGGTGGCGTTGACCGGTGAATCACCGCTCGGCCAAAGCACGGCCATCCCCACGACGGTAGCCAGGAAAAGCACCCCAATGGAGGCGGCCAAAAAGCGGCGCGTGGCTACCGGCAACGAACTTGATGACCCGTGCCGGGAATGCGAGTGGGAATGGGAGTGTCCCATTGCCGGATTATCGCCTCAGCCGGCGAAAGTAAGCGCCATCTTCCCGCGAACTCCCCCGGTCCCCCAGGGTTAGCTATCGTTCTCCTCATGGCAGGAGTCCCCGGCTTTTCAATCGAACGTTTGTTCGGTACACTATCTTTCGCCGGGGCTTGACAGTACTGTAAGTACCCGTATGTAATTAACACCATCGCCCCAAGATGCAGTGTGGGAAAACTCCGGCGCACAACATCTTGGGGTAAAATTGTCGTAGCACACTCCCCGGCTACGCTGGTATGAAGGGAGAAAATCTTGGCCTCTAACGCAGCCGACCTGGAAGATCTACGGCCCGTAACCCCCCTCAATGCCTCGCGGGCCGGGAGCTGGCACACCTACGATGCAGTGGAGTTGGGCGAAATCCGCTACCCGTTCGCACTCGACTACTTCGACCAGGGTTGCGCCAACACCTGGTTTCCTAAAGAGATCCCGCTGGCGGAGGACGTGGAGCAGTGGAACTCGGTGCTCACCGACGTCGAGCGCCACTACGTCACCTGGATGCTCGGCTTCTTCTGCACTTCCGAGAGCCTGGTGGCCAACAACCTGGTGATGGCGCTCTACCCGCAACTGCCCATCCCGGAGGCGCGGCTGTACCTGGGCCGGCAGGCGTACGAGGAGATGAACCACACGGTCACCTTCGACTACGTGATCAAGACGCTCAACCTGGACCGGGAGGCCATCTTCAAGATGCACGCCACCCACCCGGAGATGCAGGCCAAGGAGAAGTTCGAGACTGAGCTGACCCGGGCACTCATCGAGGGCAATTTCACCGACGAGGACGACCGGCTGCGCCACCTGATCCGTAACCTGGTGGGCTACTACGTGATCATGGAAGGCATCTTTTTCTACACCGGATTCATGGTGGGGCTGTCGTTCGAGCGCCGGCGCTTGCTCAAGGGCCTGGGAACGCTCATCCGCTACGTCTTGAAGGACGAGTCCATCCATCTGGCGTTCGGCGTGGACCTGATCACCGCAATCGTCGCAGAGAACCCGCAGATCATGACGCAGCAGTTCAAAGGGGAGATTGCCGGGATGATCAAAGAGGCGGTGGAGCTGGAAACGGCCTACGCCGAATCGGCGATGCCCGATGGCATCTTGGGCCTGAACAAGAACGTCTACGGGCAGTACTGCCGCTACATTGCCGACCGTCGCCTGCAAAAGATTGGTCTGGAGAAGGCCTACGGGGACAAGAACCCGGCGAAGTGGCTGGTGGCCCAAACCGATATGCCGGAGTTGATCAATTTCTTCGAGTCCAAGCCCATCGACTACGAGGCCACAGTCAACGGGTAGATTTCGGTCTGCTTGACCAAGCTTGGCCAAGCAGATTGCTTAGACGGATGAGAATGAACATTCGCCGAATACCGAGCGGAAGTGATCGACGCTGCATCTTAGTTCGCGCGCTCCGGATCCACTCAGCCAGCCCGACAGGCCGGCGCCGGCTACCGGCCTTCCTTCTCCTCGATCGCCTTGCGCTTCTTACCCTGCGAGGTTGCCACCAGGGCACCCACCGCCAGGCCGGCGATTCCGGCGAGGACCAGGATCACCATGGACAGATCCAAATTTGCACCTCCCATTACGAACTTTTCGCGACTTTTTAGCTGGTCGGTTGTATCCTTCAATTCCAGGATGCGATTTCGCGAGCAGTTCCTCGTTTATCAAGCCAATGGCCAGTATCACTGGAAGCTGGCCGCCAACACCAAACGGATCGTCGCAGTTTCGCCCGAAGGTTACGAATCGGAAAGCGAATGCCTCGAGGCGATCGAGTTGATCCAGGAACAAGCCCCCAGCGCAGCGATAGTCGATCGGCTTTTTGATCCCACCCCGCTGGCAATCGTCAGGTAGACATCAAGCCCCCATTTCTCCCAAACAGGCCCATTACAGCGTCAAGAAAAGCGGAAAGGAATTTCTGGCCTCAATCTTGCATCGGGAAATCACAGGCGTGTAGTATGCCTATCTGACCTACAACATGTTGAGGTCTTCCCCCAGTTCAGTACGACATCTGGTGAGCTCTGCTTCGAAATTTATATCTACCCGGCGTCGTTTTGGAAGGCATTAGGCCCGCCAGCCGGGACTTGGCTAATCCCAAACACTTGCACTTCCCGGTAAGCGTTGTGAGGGCGCATAAAGCGTCGCTCGCTTGAAAAGGAGACTCTTGCATGCTGATCAAGAAGAGCAATGGCGTCACCGAGCCGTTCCAGGTTTCCAAGCTCCAAAAGATCCTGGACGCTGCGGCCGCCGGCCTGGAGGACATCGACACCTATTCGGTGATGGTGGACGTGGAGGTGGGCATCTACGACGGCGTTCCGTCCAAGGAACTCGGGGAACTGGTGCTCAGCTCATGCCTGCAGCACGTGCAGGACGATCCTGGCTACAGCCTTCTGGCCGCCCGAGTCCTGCTCTTCGACCTGTACAAGCGCGCTTTGGGCAAGAACTCGTTCGATGACCTGAAGGTGGCCCACCGGAACCGTTTCCCGGCCTACGTGAAGCAAGGAGCGGAGCGAGGCCTCATAGCCTCCGGCCTTGCCGAGCGGTTCGACCTGGAAAAGCTGGCCGAGGCGTTGGAACCGAGCAGAGACCTGGAGTTCCGGTTTAACGGCTTGTTCGCCCTGAAAGAGCGTTACCTGGTGCAGGATCTGGAGACCGGCGAGCTGTTCGACACTCCGCAGTTCTTTTGGATGCGAGTGGCGATGGGGGTTTCGGTCAACGAAGACAATCCCACCGCCCGAGCCATCGACTTCTACCAAGCGATGAGTACCATGAAGTACATCCCGTCCACGCCCACGCTGTTCAACTCGGGCACCCCCTCCAGCCAGTTGTCCAGCTGCTTTTTGATGGAGACGCAGGACTCCATGGAGGACATCGGCAAGGCGCTTACCGACATCATGCAACTGGCCAAGTACGCCGGCGGTATCGGCGCCTCTATTACCAAGCTGCGGGCCACTGGATCGGTTATCAAGTCGATCAACGGCCGCTCCTCCGGTCCCATCCCCTTCATAAAAATGATGGACGCGGTGATCTCGGGCATAGACCAGGGCGGACGGCGCCGGGGCACGCTGGCGGTGTACTGCGAGCCGTGGCACTACGACATTGAGCGCTTCTTGGACCTCAAGCAGCGGGCGGGCGACGAGAGTCAGCGGGTACACACCCTCAACACCGTGCTGTTCTTAAACGACGAGTTCATGAACCGGGTGGACAACGATGAGCCGTGGACCCTGTTCGACCCCAACGAGGTGCGCGACCTGCCCGAGCTGTTCGGTCAACAGTTCAGCGACCGCTACCGCTTCTACGTCGAAGAAGCCCGCGCCGGGCGGATCCGCACCTACCGGACGGTGCGAGCCCGGGCGCTGTTCCACCGGATGCTCAAAAGCCTGGTGGAGACCTCCCACCCGTGGCTGACCTTCAAGGATTCGGGCAACATCCGCTGCCCGATCTCCAACGCCGGAATGGTCCACTCCTCCAATCTATGTACCGAAATCTTCCTGCCAACCGATAAGGACAATGTGGCGGTGTGCAACCTTGCTTCAATCGTGCTGCCCCGGCACCTGGACTCGCTGGGTGAGATCGATTGGGACAGCCTCTCCTCAGCCGTCCGCTTGGCCACCCGGCATCTGGATGACGTGATCGACGCCAACTTCTACGCCATCCCGGAGGCGAAGCGGGCGAACAACTCCACCCGGCCGGTAGGCCTGGGCTTCATGGGATGGAGTGACCTGCTGGAGCGCCTGGGCATAGAGTTCGAGAGTCCTCAGGCCCTGAAACTGCTGGACCGGATTGTCGAGTTCATCTCCTGGCACGCAATCGACACCTCGGCCGATCTGGCGCGCGAGCGGGGCAGCTTCCCGTTGTTCGACGGCTCGGATTGGTCCAAAGGCATCGTCCCCATCGACACACTCGCACTGCTGGACAAGCAGCGCCCCGCACCGGTGGAGGTCAACCGGGAGTTCCGGATGGACTGGGAGCAGTTGCGGGCCAAAGTCGCCGGCGGCATGCGCAACGGCACCGTGATGGCGGTAGCACCCACCGCGACCATCTCGTTGATTGCCGGCACCAGCCAGTCCATGGAGCCGCCGTTTAACAACGTCTACGCCCGAAACAACATCTCCGGCAAGTTCTTAGAGGTAAATGAGAACCTTGTTGCCCGCCTGAAGGACGCGGACCTGTGGGAGGAGGTCTGCGAGGAAATCCTTCACCGCCAGGGCGAACTTGCTACCATTGCCGAGATCCCGCAACAGATCAAAGCTTTGTTCCGGACGGCTTATGAGATCTCACCACTGACCCTGGTGCGTCAGGCGTCAGTGGTGCAGAAGTGGGTGGATCAGGGGGCCAGCCGCAACATCTACCTGACCACCAAAAACGCTGAGGCACTGTCCAAGGTGTACTTGGAGGCTTGGAGGGTTGGCCTCAAGTCCACCTACTACGCCTTCAGCCAGCCCGGCTCCCGGGCAGAGGCCACTTTCGCCTACGACGAAAGCCGGCCCAAAGCGCATCTGGAGCGAGTGCCCGCTTCCCTGGGACCCTCGGGCGGTGGCGCCACTACTGCGCTGCTGGCGAAGCCGCAGCCGACCCTGGAAGAACAGGCCTGCTCTATCGACAGCCCTGACTGCGAGAGCTGCCAGTAGCCTCCCCCTCTCCATGCAGACATGCATGACGATATGTAATCGTGCATGTTACCCTTTTCGGAATATGGGCAAGACCGTGCAGATCCGAGAGCTTGACGAAGACGTCTACCGGGCCCTGCGCAAACACGCAACTGACGCAGGGGTTTCGGTTCCTGAGCTATTGCGGCGGCAGGCGATCAGGCTGGCCGGCCGGCCCTCCATGGAGGAATGGCTGGCACGAACCGAAAGACGTCCGTCGACGATAACCAGGTCGCAAGTCCTGGAGGCCTTGGACGAAGTCAGGGGGCCGTGGCCCAGTGCTGGTAGTTGATGCGTCGTGCCTATACCAAGTGGTTGCCGACACTGAGGGCTCTGACCAGGTGCGCCGTCATCTGGCCATGGACAGCGATCAAGCAGCTCCCCATCTGATCGACATTGAAGTTGCCAGCGTGGTGCGACGTGATTACCTGCTCGGCCTCCTGGACGCCACTACGGCAGCGCAGGCAATTGACGGACTGCGGAACTGGCCCGCCGACAGGTACGGTCACCAGGCACTGCTCGGGCGGATCTGGGAGCTCCGATACTGCGTCAGGGGCTGGGACGCCGCTTACGTGGCCCTGGCTGAGGCCTTGGACGCCACCTTGCTGACCGCTGATGCCCGCCTCAGCAAAGCTGCCGGGCCGAGATGCCCCATAGAGCTGGTCCAAGCCTGAACAAAGCCATCTTTATTCTGGCCAAGATTCCCACTGAATGGTAGCCTCGAATCACTTGACACGGATGTAACTACGCGTGTGTAATTAGGCCTCTTCACCCCAACATATGGTGTCTGGACCCCACTGGGAACGACATCTTGCGGTCAAATGGAGGTCTGATGCTCAAAGTAACGGTCGTCGACCAAGCCAGCGGCGCCCGGGCCCAGTTTGAGGCGTGCGCCGACGAGCCGCTGCTGGACCAACTCCAGCGGGAGTGCACCTTCAAGATCCCCAACCTGTGCTGGATGGGCGCCTGCGGCACCTGTGCGCTGAAGGTCGCCTGCGGCATCGAGCATCTGGA
This sequence comes from Actinomycetota bacterium, assembly GCA_052389675.1. GTDB lineage: Bacteria > Actinomycetota > CADDZG01 > JAHWKV01 > JAHWKV01 > JBBDRH01. Next base: position 11,520 of record JBQTHR010000019.1, on the reverse strand, counting down.
GAAGGACGCCTTCGGCGTGGGAGCCACGGTTGAAGTTGAAAATGGATACGTCTTACCGTGCGCAGCGGGGCCATGCGAACAATCGACCCAAGCCCAAGACTCGTACCACGTACTCGTCGAAGTCTAGTGTCCCGGCATCTGCAGCTTCGAGGTCCACCATTCTCTAGCTGCGATGGGATTGCCGTCAACGTAGATCGCTTTCGCTGAAACCAGCTGATCGTCAGAGACCCAAAAGAAGGCCCAGCGATCCTCGTCGGGCATGTAGTAATCCAGCTTGCTGCCCTTACGCTGGCCGTCTTGTACCCAGGGCTCCTCCGACCCATCGTACTTTTCAGACAGGAACCTCATTGCTCGGTCCATTGCCTCCTTCTCCGTCCAAAGGTCTGCGTGGATCGTCCCATCATCGAGGGTGCACGACAGCTCCAGGGTTGCGTCTCGCCAAAAGCGTTTGGAGGGCTGAGCACAGGAGGGATCGCTCAGCGCAGCCGAGAAAGCGCGAATTTGGGCAAACGGATCGATCGGGGGGCTTGGAAACGCAGAGGCGACGGGACCGGCCACAGACTGGGTTGGTTTTGGAACATCGGGAGCGGATTCGTTGCGAAGTGGAATAGCCAGGATTGCGAAGATTGCCAGACCGAAGAAAAACAGAGCTGCCAAGATGAATCGTTCTGGGGGTACTTTTCGCTTGGGGCCGAAATCGTGCGGAAGGCGCGAACTCTGCTCTTGCCGCAGGGCCTGTCCACCATCTACCGTAGAGTGATCCGGAGCCCTCGTCTCGGTTCGCTCGCGCGTAAGCGAAGACCTCAGCCAAGACGATTTTCCGCTCAGAGCTAGAGCTGCAGCCTGAGCAACCGATTTACTGTCGTCGTGACGCATTGCACTCAACTGCGCCCTTGCTGCCCCGGCTACCCCGGCCCTGGGGCTGCGAGCAAGGACGCTCAACTCCCTAACAGCCCCAAGTCGAAGACCAGCTCTGGTGCTTCTTACCGCTTCGACGATTTCGGTGGGCAACTTCCCGACCGACCGCTTGCTGTGAGCGATTACGAGCTTGCCATGGAGTTGCTGCGCCGACAATCCCGGTCGTTGGTGAACAACCTCATCGACTACCTTCCGCAACACGTAATCGTAAAGCTCATCGATTCCGATCTCGCCGTCGCTGTCCAGGTCCGCCTCGCCTGTCCTCAGACCATGCGCGATGTGGTGGCTGAACACAGACATCTCGCGGGGCCATGAGCCGCTTTTGCCTTCAAAGGCGAACTGAGTTGAATCCGAGGCCGTCATGATCACTAGGCCCTTGGCGGAGGCGAATGGCTTTGCCGGATGCATGGAAGCGTCGCCCTTGAGTCCGAACTTCGAATCGAACGCTCCACTGAAACAACAGTCCAGCAACAGTATGTTCTGCCTGCTCCTCGTCCCCTCAAGCGCATCCCGTACGAACTTGTCTGCAACTGCGGTCGACAGCAGCCGCTCTGGCTTTGTGTCGTTCATTGCGAAATACAGACGCCCGTTCAGATCGGAGATGCCGTGACAGGAGAAGTACAGCAGCACAACGTCGCCTAAGTGCCGGTCGGCGAGAAGGTCCTCAACCGCCTCTCGCACCTTCTGAGCCGATTGGTTCATCGAGATCTCTACTTCGAAGTTGCCTATTTCCGGATCGCTCAGTACTTCTGCCAGCCCGGCGACATCATGCGACGGGCTGCTCAAGGGAGTTAGAGCGGGATGTACGTACTGCTCGCAGGCGACGAGCAGTGCTCTGCGTTGGGGAGTCATGGAAACCTTGCTCTACTCTCGAACAGTGCGAACCTGAGTCCAATGCCGACCGAATGGGAGGCTCTTCCAGTGGTGGGCGGCGTTACAGCCTTCCTCGAGGGTGTTCCGAGGAAATTGGACCTCGATGCCGCCGGGCCCGACAACCCGGATCTTAGTGAGCCTAATCCTCGCCTGGCAAAACTCAAAGCACAATCGGAGCAGGATCTCGACCGACGCACTCGATACAGCAACAATGATTCCATCGACCACGTCGATGGCCTTGGCGGCCGGAACATCCGATTCGCAACGCAATGGGCTAACTTCAATATCCGCTCTGCCAGGGTGGCATAGAGCTGCCCCAAGAACTGATCTTGCTCGGCAGAGTCCGAGTCTGAGGTGGGCTCGAGTTCCACGATCAACCCGATCGGCGAGGGCTGGCTCATAGGTTAAGAAGCCTAGCCTCTTCACGCTTGATCCGGCAAACGGATTCTTACAGGCTCAATATCTGAGGTGTCCACCATCGTCTAGGATGGTGAACGGTCACGCAGCTATTTGGAGGAGCGATGGCAGAGGAATCGGCAACTAAAGCATCCGCAAAAGTAGGCAACCAGCACCCCGCCCCGCACAGGATCGACGTGGAAAAGGAGTCGTTCAAGCCCCGGTCCGGGCGGGGGAGCAAGGTCTTCACGGACGGGTTCAAGATCCCCGGCTTCAGCGCCTACACGGACCTGCCCGGCAAGGTATGCGTCGAGTGCAACTTCGCCGCTATGAAGTTCTCCAGCCAGTGCCCCAAGTGTGGTGGGGAACTCCGGCCGGAGTAGTCAAGCTACTTCTTGGGCTCCCAGGAGAAGCGCTTAACCGCCACGAATAGCCCAAGCAGGCCCCAAGCCCCCACCACTGCAAGGTCCACCGGGCGCAGGCCAATGGTCCCGGCCGGCGGGAAGAAGGCGTACTGCATTGCATCGCTGAAGTGGCGCACCGGGAAGATCTTGCCCAACAGGTCTATCCACGCTGGCGGGTTTTGTAACGGAATGAATACGTCGGAGACGAACAGCAACGGCAGCATGGTCGCGTTCACCACTGCGGGGGCGGCGTCGGCGTTGGGCACCACGGTGGTCACGGCCATACCCATCAAGCAAAAAGACGCCGCCCCGATCGACAGTGTCAATAACAGCGGCCCCAAAGAATCGAGGGACACCCGGGCTCCGTAAAAAGCCATGCCGAAGGCGACGCAGATCACCACCAGCAGCACCGCCATGAGTACCGAGTGCAGCATCCGGCCTAGCAGATAGGCCCATCCGGGCAACGGCGTGCCCCGCACCCGCTTCAAGATGCCCAACTCCCGGGCGAAGGTCAACGTCATGGCAACGTTGGTGTAGCAGGCGGTTATGACCGAAAACACGATGATCGACGAGATATAAAACGTCGCCACCGACACCCGGTTTCCGTTGATAACCAAGCGGCCGCTGCCACCGAACAGCGTGGTGAAGATCACCAGGAACAGCAGTGGGAAGGCAAAGGTGAAAAACGCCGCAGGCGGGTTGCGCCAAAACGCCTTGTTGGCGAAGCGAACCTGCCGGGCAATCAACGACGCGTTACTCACCCGGCTTCGGCGCCTTGCCCGGCGGCGTCGGTCATGGAGCCGGTCATGGAAAGGTAGACCTCCTCCAGCGTCGGGCGGCTGACTTCCAGCGCATCGATGACAATCTGGTGCTGCAGCGCCCAACTGGTCAGGTCATGCAGGAAGTGGGTCGGGTTGGGCACCCGGTACTCCAGGTAGTCTTCCACCGGATTCCCCGCCGCAAGCACCTCGGGGGGCAGATCCGTTCCGGCCGGCCGGCGAAAACGCACCAGAGTGGAGCCCAGGTCACGGCCCCCGATGGTAGACGGCGGGCCCTCGGCAACGATCTTGCCGGCCGCGATGATTGCCACCCGGTCGGCCAGGAACTGCGCCTCGTCCATGTAGTGGGTGGTCAGAAGGATGGTCTTTCCGAGCGCCGCCAGCCCCTTGATGACCTCCCAGGCCCCCCGGCGGGCGGTGGGGTCGAAGCCGGTGGTGGGCTCGTCCAGGAAGAGCAGTTTCGGATCGCCGGCCAAAGCGATACCCACATCCAGCCGGCGCTGCTGGCCGCCGGAGAGTTTGGTAACCCGGGTGTCGCGCTTGTCCTGCAGGCCCACCAGGGCAATAACCTCATCGGTCGGCCGGGGATGCGGGTAGTAGCCGCCAAAAAGATCGATAGTCTCCGCGACGGTCAGGTAGGGGTCCATTCCGGTCGACTGCAAGACGATGCCCACCTGCGCCTTCAGCTCCGCAGCGCCCAACGCCGGGTCATAGCCCAGGACCCGCACCTCGCCGGCATCCCGCTTCCGGTAGCCTTCCAGAATCTCTACGGTGGTGGTCTTGCCGGCGCCGTTAGGCCCCAGCAGGGCGAACACCTCGCCCTCGGCAATCTCTAAGTCCACGCCGTCCACCGCCCGCAGCGTCCCGTAGCTTTTCGCCAAACCACGAACGTGTATCGCCGGATCAGCCGTTTGGGGTTCCTCCTGGGTTTCGGAAATTCTCGCAAAGGGGCGTGCGCCTACCCCGGAGTCTAATCGCCCGGCGGCCGGGACCCGTCTACCGCTACATCAGGTTCGGGGTATGCAGGTCGGACAAGTGGCGAGCCGTAGCATCGTCGAACCCGGCAGCCCGCAGGCGGCGCACCCGGTTGTCCTCCATCAGCCTGGTCAACTCCCTCACCTGGCCGGCCCCTGCTCGCAGCGAAGCCGGGGCCACCGAACCAGCGGCCAAAATGGTCAGCGACTCGAACAGCAATGGGCTGAAACCGGTAAGGGTGGTGAGCTTGGCCGCCCGGGCCTCTACCGCAGCCACCAACTGCCGCCGGGCATCCGGGTCCAGCTTCATAACCCGGCGCACGTGCGAGATCCCAAAGTGCACGTGGCGTTGTTCGTCCCGATGGGCCAAATGCGCTGCGGTGGCCGTAGCCCGGTCGGGTGCGTTGCGGGAAACGAAGCCCAGCAGGTCAATGAAGGTGCCCTCCCCCAGCACGTTCAGCAGCAACGAGGCAGAACTGAAGTCGTCCTCGTCAAGCAGAGAGTGGAGCGAGAGTTGGGTTGAGGCGAGCGCGTAACCTCGCTGGCCGCCGATCAGCGCCCGTTTGGTGAACACCTCCACATGGCGGGCCTCGTCGTGAATGTGGCTGGCCAGCCATAGCAGCACGTCGACGAAGGCAGCGTTGACCCTGGAAAGGAACTTGGCGGGAACGTAAAGCGCGGCATACTCATTGGAGGCGATGTAGGTCATCACCTGGGCCACCGCCAGCTCCACTTCGTCGGGCAGCCCGATTGCCTCCTTCCACGGGATGTCGGAGGTGGCATCCCACTGCTGGGCGGAGGCCCGCTCGGTCAGGTCGGTTATTTCAGCCGCCCACAACTCATCGTGGTCGTTCAGGTGCCAATCGAACTCGGGACCGCCCTCCTCGGGCACCGCTCCCAGCGGGATCAGACCATGATGCGGGTCGGCGGTGGAGGAGATGGCGGGGGCGAACGAGACCAGGTCGCTGGTGTGAAAATCGGTGTCCAGGCGCAATGGGGGCGATTTCCCCCGCTCCGGCAGTTGGCCCGCCAGGATCGGCTGAACTTTGCCCTTGCGCACCCGCACCACGAATCGGGCGCCCGCCGGCGTGTCGATGCGCCATTCGGTCAAAGCGTCGTGTCCGGTTGCCCGAGCCCATCCGGGAAGCTCCAGAGCTGTTGCCCGGCTGGGTGTGGCAACATCCACATGCTCGCCCGGCGCGGCCGCTTGGAAGGTTGCCGAGAGCAGCACCTCGAGTCCGTCGCCGAACTCGATGCCCTCGGTGTCCAATGTCCGGCCGGGCGACTGCACGCCGGACGGGCTCACCCCAGGTAGCCCTGCTCCTGCATCGCCTCGGTCAGAGTCTGGTAGCCGGTCTCGTCGCCCGGGAGCCACTTCTTGACCCCCTCCAGGTCCATGGCGGTCCGCACCGCCGGGTCGTTGTAGTCCATTGCCAGCAGAGCCTCCAGCCATACCTCCCCCAGCTCCCGGTCCATCGAATCCAGCGCAGTGAAATTGCAATGGTAATAGTCCGGGCTGCGCCACTGGATCTCAAGGTCTTGGACCAGCGGGCTGGCCTGCGCGCGCAGGCTGGCCCAGATAGGCGCTCCAACTGCCCCGGCGTCCGCCTGGCCTTCGCTCACTGCCTTGAGTACTCTAAGCTCGGAATCGCCGGTGTCGCCGTGCTTGCCCAGGTCGGTGTCGAAGCGAAGGAGCGAGCACTGTGCCGCCGCGTCCAGGCCCCGGCGCTTCAAGTAGTACAGCGGGAGCATGGCGGCGTGTCCAGAGTCCCGGCTGCCCAGCGCCAGGGTCTTTCCCAACAGCTCCGCCGGCTCGGCAAATCCGGCGTCCTGCCGGGTTACCACCAAGGTTGCCCAGTCCGAATCGACGTCGCGCATCCCCAAGATCCGCACCGGGGCGGGGGACTCGTAGCGAGCGCGCACGTAGGCGGTGTTGGTGTTCCAGCCTATGTCGATTGCCCCGGACAGCAGCGCCGCCACCTGCCGTTCGTAGTTGGAGAACAGCAGGTAGTCGACCGGCACCTCCCGCAGCCTGAAGTACTCCTTGAAGACCTCCCAGATGGGCACCACCCGCTCGTGATAGGCGACTGCCCCTACCAGTATCGGCTCCCGGCTCACGGCACCGGAAGCCCCGTGAGCGCCTTGCCGATCCAGTTGCGCAGCACCGCGTTGGTCGGCGCCATGACCGCCCCCGCCCGAGCGTCCCGGAGATGGCGCTCAACCGGAAGGCTCGGCGTGTAGCCCTGCCCGCCACACGCGCTCAACGCCTTCTCAGTTACCACCTGAGCAGCCTCGGTTGAGGCGACCTTGGCCTCCATGATCGGCACCAGCGCTCCGGGGTCGCCGGAATCGCCCAAAGCGGCGGCGTTGTGCACCAGCAGCCGGGCCTGGCGGGTAGCCAGATCCATATCGGCCACCAGATGCTGGATGTACTGGATCTCGGCCAGAGTGCTGCCGTCCGAATAGCTACGGCTTTTGACGTGCTCGACGGCCGCGCTTGCCGCCGCTTGGGCAATACCCACGTTAACCGCCGAGAGGCCCACCAGGAAAAAGGGCGCTACAACACCGAAAATCAAGTCGCCCGCCTTACCCGGTGCGCCGACCAGATCGTCCGGGGTGAACGCCACATTGTCGAAGTTAACCGAAACGCTCGAGTTTCCGGACATGCCCAGGCCATGCCACTGGCCGCTGTAGGAAACTCCTGGAGCATCTCGGGGCATCAGGTAGGCGTCGGCGCCCTCGATTGCCGACTGCACCAGGACCAGCAGATAGTCGGCATACCCGGCCGAGGTGCAAAAGCTCTTGGTACCGGTCACGTGGACGGACCCGTCTCCATTGCGAGTGGCTTTCAACTCCGGTGCGTAGAAATGGGCACCGGAGGCTCGCTCGCTGAACGCTAAAGTGCCCAGAGCGTCACGGTCCGCCATCTCCTCGAGCGCCGCGGCGCACCGTTCTCCGCCGCCTGCGCCCATGGTGGCCGCAGTCACGCAGTGCATCAAAAAGACCATGCCGGTTGACGAGCACGCCTGCCCTACCGCCTCGCAGGCCTGCGCCAGCTGGCTGAGGCTTGCCCCACACCCGCCCTGATCGGGTGCGACCGAAAAGCCGAACGCGCCGGCTTCAGCCAGCGCCCCGAGGCTTTGTTCAGGGAACTTGCGATCGGAATCCACCGCGGCGGCGTTTCCTGCTATCGCCCCGGCGGCCCCCTGGATAGCCGAGAGAACTTCCACTGCGGACGGCATGGCATCACTCCTTCGTGGGTCTTGTTGACAGTCAGAGCGCTAAGTATAGGTAACGTTGATATTTAGCATAAGGTACTTCGATGTTGGCTCCATGCCGTGAAAGAATTATCTATAAATTTTGTTTATATCTAGTATCGGAATCATCCCGAATGCTGATCGGAACCGTGGCGGGGCTGATCTTTTGGAGCCGGGGCGGCGTGGACGCCACCGGGGTGTCCCTGGAGGTACTGGCCGGGCGGGGAGCTGGTAGCCACAGGCGAGCGAGGCTGATCCATAAGATTTTCTTATACCTGACCAAGCAGACGACTCGAATTACTTTTCGCTTCGCGCGAAGATGCTACATAGCCCTAACCGAAAGGAGCTAGAAATGGCAGCTTGCTCAGTAGGCTGAGCTGACGTTGGTGCCGACACCTGCAAGTGGCGTGTGAAGGCCGGATCGAGGGAAGAGATTCTGCGACAGGTCGCAACTCACCTTCGTGATGTCCACAAGGTCATGACCCCGACTCAGACGGTCATGGCTTACATCGCACAGCACATCAAGTACGAGTAAGCAGGGTCGGCGGTCCTTCGGTCGAAGGGCCATTTCTGCTTAGTCAACCAGGACTGGCCACCGGCGACGGTGGCCAGTCCTTTGTCTGCGAGAGGAACCCAATGTCCACCAACCTGGAAACAGTCAAGGCGCTCTACAAGGCGTTCAACGAGCGGGACTGGGCGGGCCTTGAGACGTGCTTCGCCCAAGCATGCATGTTCAACGACGGGCGGGGCAAAGAGCTCATGAGTGCCGGCCAGGTCGTGCAGCGTTGGGCCAAACCCTGGGTGGAGATGTCCTCCGACATAAGCCTGACGCTGGACGGCTATCACGACGCCGGCGAATCGATTGTCGCCGAAGCCGTCCATAAGGGTACCAACGACGGGTTCTTCGGCCCGCTCCCCGGATCTGGGCAGCCGTTCGAACTGCCGGTTGTTCACATCCTGCATTTCAACGACGAGGCCAGAGTAACTTTTGGCCGGGTGTATCTGGACCAGATGAGCCTCATGCAGCAACTCGGCTACGCATAGGCCGGCGGGCCGGGGTTGTGCCGGCTCAGCCGGCTTTCGGGCCCAGGACCCTCAGGGCGCCCCGCCGGGCAGTAAAACCCGTGTGGTCCAGATGCTCCAGCAGCGGCACCGCGTACTTTCGGGTGGTGCCGATCAGATCCCGGAATTCGGCTACCGTAAATGGGCCTGTTCCGGCCACCCGGCGTAAAACCGATTCCTTCAGTCCCGCCATGAACTCGGCGCTGAAAACGAACGGGGTTACCTGGATCACCTGCCCGGTGCGAATCAGCGAGCGCACCAGCGCAGAGTCGTACTTTTGGTTGAGCTCAGCCAGCGAAGGGGGCGCGGCGCCGGCTTCCCGGAGCATCTCCAGCAGCTCCAGTTGTTCCGGCCGGGAGGTCTGCGGAGTGAAGTCGGCGGTTCGAACTGCGGTGGCGTCGGCCACCACCACCCCGGTACGTACCAATTCATCCAGCAGCACGCCCAGGACCGGGGCCGCCAGCGCAACGTCCTTGCGCAGCACAGTTACCGGCATGCCGCTTTCCACCGGATGAGCCTGCTGGTACAGGCGCAGCCTGCCGGCAACACCTTCAGCAGTTCGATTGAACCAGGTTCGGCTGGCAAGGTAGTCGCCCAGCCGCAGCGCCTCCGGCGGGTATTCGGTGTTCGCCAGACCGCTTTGGACCAGGACCTCGTCCAGGGGAATCGCCCCCTGCTCCAAAAGCAGAACTTCCAGGTAGGCCGCTCCGTTGCCAGCTGTCTCGCGGGCGACGGCTGCAGCGGCCAGCCCCACGGTGGAACGTCCCAACCGCTCTGCGTGCGCCTCCAGAACCTGCCCGCCGGCGACGGTCTGGTGCCGGCCGGAGTCCCGCAGGATGAACCGGTCATGGAAATCAAGGACGGTGGGTTTGTCGAGCAACGCCAGCACTATCCCCTCCTCTCCGGCAGCCGGCACCTCGCCTACGAAACGCAATGCGGTCTCGATCTCTATCGAACCCACGTGCAGCTTGTACCCGGTCCCGGCCCGCGGCTCGAACTCGCCGGGAAGGAAGCGCACCCGAGCGAGCATCCGCTGGGTGGCGCGCCAGATGCCGGGAGCGGCCAAAACGTCGCCCCGCTTGATCCCGCCCTTCTCGACTCCGCTCAAGTTGAGCGCAGCGCGGCTACCCGGATCGACTTTTGCCAGTTCCTGGTTGTGCGACTGGATGGTGCGGATCCGGGCTCGGTGTTTGGCAGGAAGGATCTCCACCTCCTGGCCCACCCGCAACGCGCCGCCGGAGAGGGTGCCGGTGACCACCGTTCCGGAACCCTTGATGGTGAACGCCCGGTCAACCCACATGCGCGGCCGGCGGGGCTCCGGCCGGGTAGCACCGGCAAGCGCCTCGTCGATCAGACCCAGCAACTCCGGCATCCCCTGCCCCGTTGTCGCCGAAAGCTCGACCACCGGCGACGCCTCCAGGCTGGTGCCCTCCAGGCGCTCGGCTACGGTCCGGCGAACCTTTGCGATCTGGTCCGGGGTGGCGGCATCGACCTTGGACAGCACTACGATCGCCCGGCAGACCCCCAGCAGGTTCATAATGTCCAGATGCTCTTGGGATTGTGGCTTCCACCCCTCGTTGGCAGCCACCAGGAACAGGTTCAGGTCTATGGCCCCCACACCGGCGAGCATGTTCTTGATGAAGCGCTCGTGGCCCGGGACGTCGACGATGCCCACCAATCGGCCGGCGGGAGTGGTGAAGTGGGCAAAGCCGAGGTCGACGGTCAGACCCCTGCGCTTTTCCTCCTCCAAACGGTCGGGGTCGATGCCGGACAGAGCCAAAACGAGGGTGCTCTTGCCGTGGTCCACATGCCCGGCGGTGGCGATTATCGGCACCTGTGCCCCGCTGTGCCGCGCCGTGTCATAGAAAGATTTTATCGGGAGACGAGACTTGTTCGTGCCGGATGCCGCCGGTTCTAAATTCCGGGCTCCTGTAGATTGAGCCGTGGAGGCGAATGGGGTCTGGTGGCTCTCCTGGTCTTCAAAACCAGTGCACCGGTGAAGAACTGGTGGGCGGGTTCGATTCCCGTCCGCCTCCGCTAGTGGTCCGTTTCGTAAATAAGGCGTGCACCGAGAACGTCCAGACGCAGTTGAGCGAAGCGAATCCAAGCCCTGCCTTGTCCGCTGCGTTGCGAAGAAGGAGCGTAGGCCGCGGCGCGACGAGGGCGCCTACTGCTCACCGTAGGCGCCGCAGGAGGAACGTTGATCGGGGAATGGCTGGGCGCTCAAATGCCACGGTATTTACGAAATGGGCCACTAGATTGTGACGCGCCCGGTTAAATCGCAACAATAGCTAGGATTATTGGATAGTCGTCGAGCTTTTCTGGAGGGATAAATGAGCTCAAACACCGGTGGCCCTATCGACCTGTTCGCCGCATTCAACACGCCCAAGGAGGGCGAGGAGCCGGAGCCTCCACGCCGCAAGAGCCTGGGGGCTGTTGCCAAGGAGAACGCCGTTGTCCGGCGCAAGGCCGCCGGAGTAGCTGAAGACGGCTTGCTGGGTGCAGCGCGCGAAGACGTGGAGAAGGAAGGGTTCCGCCCGGGCACTTACTACCGCCCGTTCTTCTAGAGGTCCTTCTCGTAAATAGGGCGTGCGCCGAGAGCGTCCAGACGCCCCGAGTACGAGGCGCGACAAGGACGCCTACCGGGCTTCGTAGGCGCCGCAGGAGGAACGTTGTAATCGGAAATGGCTGGGCGCTCGAATGCCAGGGTATTTACGAGATGGGCCACTAGTGTCCTGCGTCAGAAGAAGCTCGCGTTTGTATGAGCATTACGATAGTCTCCGATCATGTCAAATCGCGGACGTCCCAAAGTTGAGTTGGTGCTGTCTGAGCAAGAACGAACAACCCTTGAACGATG
>JBQTHR010000018.1:0-3058 GCA_052389675.1 Actinomycetota bacterium | reverse complement strand
TGAGGCCCGTAGGATCGGAATGAAGCGAGCGCAACAACACCGGCTTGAGGTAAACCGAGGGTGCAGAGGGACCTCAGATGCTGACTAATTCTGCGGAGCTTTGGGACAAAGGTCCTGGCGCAAGCGGGGAACGAGCCCAAGGCGAACAGTTCGGCCTCAACCTCGAATCAAGATCGGCCACCTCCGGGATCAGGAACTGTCGTCCGCAACAACGTAGAGGTCTATTTCCAGATTCGCTGAAATCGCAACTATGCGTTCCAAAAGTGTCCGTGGCCATGTAAAAGTCCCCACTGGTGGCCAATTTGATGTCCCCACTGATGGCCAGATAGAAGTCCCCACCCCTCTTTAGATATCCGCGAAGAGGCCCCTCTGGTCGGCAATGGTGTCGGTGCCAACCATCACCACACCAACCAGAGGGGGGACCTCATTTTGAAGTCTGAGAGGGAACGCATGGACTACATCGCCGCCTACCATCAGGTAGGGACGTTCAGGGGAGCCGCCGAGATGTGCGGCACCACCCACAAGACGGTCGGAAGGGCGGTACGCCAACAGCAAAACGGCAATCAGCCGCAGGCCAGGGTCGAGCGCAAACGCAACTACGACGGGGTCGAGGAGCTGGTGGTGGCCCGGACGAGCTCCACCAGGGGCAGGATCAGCGCCAAATGTCTCCTCCCCGCCGCTCGAAAAGAGGGCTTCTCGGGGTCGGACCGCAACTTCCGGCGCCTGGTGGCCAAGGCTCGTGCCGACTACCGCAGGCGCCAGCACCACGGACGCCGTCCGGCGGTTTGGACACCAGGTGAGTATCTGGTCATCGACTGGGGATCCGAGGGTTCGCTCCACCAGTTTTGTGCGGTCGCAGCCTGGAGCCACTTTCGGTTCGTCCGCTACGCCGCCGACGAGCGGGCGGAAACGACATTCAAGTTGCTGGCGGAGTGCTTCGAGGAGTTGGGGGCGGTTCCCAAGGTGGTGCTGGCCGATCGGATGGGGTGCCTCAAAGGTGCTGTGGTTGCCGGGGTGGTGGTCCCAACGCCGGCCTACATCCGCTTCGCCACCCACTACGGATTTCGCCCAGACTTCTGTGAGGCCGCCGATCCACAGTCAAAGGGAAACGTCGAGAACCTGATGGGTTACGCCAAGCGGGATCTAATGGTCCCCGAGGACCTGACCGTCACGGATCTGGTGCCAGGAAGCCAACTCCCGCCAGCACTCGGCGATCATGGCGGTACCTGCGGACAAGCTCGCCGAGGAGCGGGAATTGATGAACCCGCTGCCCTCACTGAGACTAAGGATCGGCCGGGTGACCACCCGCAGGGTCGACCGGCTGTCGTGCATCCGGATCGGCTCTGCGCGCTACTCGGTTCCGGTTCGCCTGGTGGGTACCAGCGTCGAGGTGCAGGTCGCCGGCAACCGGGTTCGGATCATTGACCGTGACGCGCTGGTCGCCGATCATCCGGTGATGGCCCCGGGCGAGACCTCGATCCTCGACGACCACTACGGCAAGCCCCGCACCGCTCCGGCCCGGGCGGTCAGACCCAAGACCACAGTTGAAAAGCAGTTCTGCTCGCTCGGTCCGGTAGCCGAGGCTTTCATCAAGGGTGCCGCCTGCGCCGGCGTCGCCAACCTGGCAGCCGAGCTAAAGGAGCTGGCCGGTCTGCAGGCGGCACACGGGGAGAATGAGCTGACGGGGGCGCTCGACCGGGCGGTTGCCTTCGGACGGTGGAAGGCGGCAGACGTCCGCTCGATCCTGGCGGCCGGTGCCGGAGTTCCCACCCCAACTGAACCCGGACTGCCTCTGGCCGCGGGGCTGCCTGCAGTTGCGACAAGATCGCTCGCCGACTACGCGGTGGGAGGTGGCTGATGGTTGCCATCAACGCCCATCTGCCGGCTGATCTAGAGGCCGGCCTGCGCAGGTTGAAGCTGTCAGCCATGCGCCGGATCTCCCCAGAGCTGCTGGTGACCGCCAAAACTCAGCGCTGGTCTCCCGAGGAGCTGCTGCGGACCCTGTTGGAAGCAGAGATCGCCTCCCGGGACGAGTCAAACGCCCGCAACCGTTTGAAGGCTGCCGCCTTCCCGGTCGTCAAGACGATCGATGAGTTCGATGTTGCAGCCTCCTCGATCCCTCGGCCTACCTTCGAGTACCTGGCATCGCTGGAGTGGATCCGGGCCAAGGAGAACCCGGTTCTGATCGGGCCAGCCGGTACCGGCAAATCCCACGCCCTGATTGCGGTTGGCCATGCTGCGGTCCAGTCCGGATTTCGGGTCCGCTACTTCACCGCCGCGGAGCTGGTGGAGACCTTGTACCGGGGCCTGGCGGACAACTCGGTGGGCAGGGTGATCGAGACCATCCTCAAGGCCGACGCCGTCCTGGTGGACGAGATCGGGTTCGCTCCTTTGGACCACACCGGAGCTCAGCTGTTGTTTCGATTCGTGGCAGCCGCTTACGAGGGCCGGGCCCTGGGAATTGCCAGCCACTGGCCGTTCGAGGAGTGGGGCCGGTTCCTGCCCGAGCACACCACCGCAGTCAGCCTTCTGGACCGGCTGCTGCACCACAGCATCATCGTGGTGACCGAGGGCGAGTCATTTCGGATGAAGCAGTCGAAAGCCCGCCGCACGGCGTTGAAGGAGGTGATAGACACCCCTAAACCTGGAAGCTAAAGCTCCGAGGGGTGGGGACTTTTAGTTGGCCAAAACTGGGGACATTAACTTGGCCATTGACAGTAAGAATTAGAGTTGCCGTACGTTTTTCTAGTAAGAGAGAGCTGACGCAATCAGTTATGAGGCGTTTTGACACCGTGGAAAAGCGCAATTTGCATGAAGAAGGTTTCGTGAGAAAGTTCGTCCTTCAGCCTCAGCGAACGCGGCTCTTGCGACTACTTGAGTCTCCCAAAGGACGGGCTAAATTCCTCGATGTTCTTCATCATTCCCTGGAGATCCGCTTGCGCCAGGACCTTTGTCCCAAAGCTCCGCAGAATTAGTCAGCATCTGAGGTCCCTCTGCACCCTCGGTTTACCTCAAGCCGGTGCTGTTGCGCTCGCTTCATTCCGATCCTACGGGCCTC
>JBQTHR010000017.1:0-92014 GCA_052389675.1 Actinomycetota bacterium | reverse complement strand
GATCAATGTGACCGTCGATCTCAACAATCGGCGTGAGAACACGGTTGAGCAAAAAGATCTCCGCCGGGATTGCTACGGCGACCAGAACGGCAATAACCCACAGGACCATCTACCAGCCTCCTAATCCAGGCCCCGTAGGGCCCCGTGGAGCCCCGTGGAGCCCCTTCGGGTTGACTTGGGGCGCAACTTGTCGTTTAAAAAACTGAAGCCGTGTTGTTCTACCATTTTTGCGCGCTCAACTTCCACGCCGGGCGGGCTTTTGGGAGAACTTCCGGATTAAGCCTCTGCGAAAAGTGCCGAAGTAGGCCGGCGGAGCGCTGGCGGCTATGCGCCGCGCGCCTACGTGAGGAATACCCGGCGGCATCGCACGGTTAGAACCACTAGATTCGGTTTAGATTTACATTAGCTTTTTGGGCTTAGAGAAAACATTCTCGAAAACCCGGCTTGGTGTGGGGAAGAGTTGTCGTCACCGGATCACACCCGTCCGCAACACCTGGTCAAACCAACCGCTAGCCACGGCTAGAAAAATGCCTAAACCTTAAGGAGGGCCCTGGGTGAGACAACTGCAATCAGTCAACGATGTCACCGCTATCTTGGCGGATCAGGCCTATATCGCCGACCGGGGACTTTCGACCTCGGTTTTCCTGGCTCTGTCGCTCGGTCGCCCGCTTCTGCTGGAAGGAGAGCCCGGTGTAGGCAAGACCGAGATCTCCAAGGCGCTGTCTGCCGCTTTCAACGTAGAGCTCATCCGGCTCCAGTGCTACGAAGGGATCGACGCCAACCAGGCACTCTACGAATGGGACTACACCCGCCAGCTGCTCTACGTGCGTACGCTGACCGGTGACGAAGCGAAGAAGACCGACGCACTTGACGACCTTTTCGGCCCCCGCTTCCTGATCGAGCGGCCGCTGCTCAAGGCAGTCCAGGCGGGAGACCGCTGCGTGTTGCTGATCGACGAAGTCGACCGCTCTGATGACGAGTTCGAGGCGTTCCTGCTCGAAGTGCTCTCTGACTTCCAGGTAACCATTCCGGAGTTGGGCACGATCAAAGCCCAGAACCGCCCGCTTGTTATCGTGACTTCCAACCGAACCCGAGATCTTCATGACGCGCTCAAGCGGCGCTGCCTGTATCACTGGATCGACTATCCGGTGCTCGAGCGGGAGGTGCAGATCGTCAAGGCCCGCGCCCCCGAGATCGAAGAGGGGCTCGTCCGCAAGGTGGCGGCCGCCGTCGCCCGGATGAGAAGGCTTGACATGGCTAAGAAGCCCGGTGTCGCCGAGACCATCGACTGGGCCCGGGCCCTGGACTTCCTTGGGGCCACCACTTTGGAGCCCAAGATTGCCGACGAGACGCTGGGCAGCGTGGTCAAGGACCGCGATGACCTGGACATGGTGCGGGAGCAGCTCGGAGAGGTTGTTAAGTAGCCATGGCCACGGGAATGGAATCCGCGCTCGTCGGCTTCGGGCGTGCCCTTCGGAAGGAGAGCCTGGTCGTGGGGTCTGGCCACATCATCATCTATTGCAGGTGCGTGGAGCAGCTGGATCCCACTGAGTTAGCCGACCTCTACTATGCCGGCCGGTCGTGCCTGATCCACAAGCCGACCGACATCCCCATGTACAACCGGGTCTTTAAGGCCTACTTCTTGGACCCGGGGGGCGAGGGGAAAAAGATGCTCCAGACCAAGCAAAAGCCGTCTCCGGAGGCAGAGGCGGTCATGGAGATGCTCCAGGAGGAGGACAAGCAGGGCGAGGAACGAGAAGGCGAGCCGCCCTCCGGCATCATGGCCTCTACATTGGAGGTGCTGCGTCAGAAGAAGTTCGGCGAGTGCACTCCCGATGAGTTGGCTGCGCTGCGGGCGCTGATGGCCCGGTTCCGCTTGATCCCGCCTAAGCGGCTCACCCGTCGCCAGCAGAAGGCCCACAAGGGCCGGCGGCCGGACCTGCGGGGCACGGTGCGCGCTGCGATGAGGCGTGGAGGTGAGATCACCGAGTTGTCCTGGCGGGTACGCAAGTTCCGCCAGCGCCGGTTGATCTTGATCCTGGACATCTCAGGGTCGATGGCCACGTACTCCCGAGCGTTGCTGCAGTTCGCTTATGCCTCCACCCGTGTGCCGGGCAAGATCGAGGTGTTCTGCTTCGGCACCCGCCTTACCCGAATCACCGACACTCTCCAAAAACGCAACCCGGACGAGGCGCTGACCGAGGCCACCAAAGCAGTGTTCGACTGGGAGGGTGGGACGAAGATTGGTGCTTCGTTGGACCACTTCCTCAAGCAGTGGGGCCGAAGGGGCATGTGCCGTGGTTCGATCATGGTCATCTGCTCGGACGGTTTGGAGCGGGGGGACCCGCAGGTGCTGGACGATGCAATGACCCGGCTGGACCGTCTGTGCCACGCGATAGTGTGGATGAACCCGCTTAAGGGTAACGACAAGAACTACGAGCCCCGTTCGGTGGGAATGTCCTGCGCGATGCCTTTCGTTGACGTGCTGTTGTCGGGCCACG
This sequence comes from Actinomycetota bacterium, assembly GCA_052389675.1. Classification (GTDB taxonomy): domain Bacteria; phylum Actinomycetota; class CADDZG01; order JAHWKV01; family JAHWKV01; genus JBBDRH01. The sequence continues at coordinate 89,513 of JBQTHR010000017.1, read as the reverse complement.
ATCTGGACAGCCTGAAAGAACTGGCGGAGATCCTGCCCACTTTGAACTGAAGAAATGACAAAGTGCCGGCGTCGCGCCGGCCCTTTGTGTTGATGCCGGAAGGCAACAAGAGGAAGGAATGCGATGAGGTGGAGCGTCGGGATATCGGCTGAGGGCGATGAGGTCATGAGCCAGGAGCAGATCCTGGAGCTTGCTGACGCAGTTGCCATTCACAGTGGCGTTGCCACCGGCATCAACCAGCAGCGCTACGGTGCTCAGATCATTGTGGAGGCCGACAACCGGACTTTGGCCGAGCAAATCGGCAAAAAGCTGTTCGCCGAAGCGGTCCAACAGGCGGCTCTACCGGTATGGCCGATCACCAGTGTGGAGACGCTGAGCGAGGAAGAGGACGGCCAACCGGACATGTATTGAAGCCCGGCCCGCCCCGGGTAAGCGGTTTAACGCCCCCGGCGTCAGCGCTTGGCAGCCTCTTCGGCAGCCTTCTCCGCCTCGGCTGCTTTGGTTACGTACGCTCCCATAGGATCCTCGGACTGCTCCATCTTCCGGGCCTCGTACACCACACCGAGTTCTTTTTCCAGCTCCCGCTTGCGGGCAAGCAGTCCTTGAAACTCCTTGTTGCCGCCCAGCCGGCCGCCGACCTTGGCATTGGTCATGGCTTCGTTGCGCCAAGGGGAGGGCCAATCGCGGATCAACTCCTCGGTTACGAAGGCCTTGATCTCGGCCATTCGGGCCCCTACTGCGGACAGCTCGCCGGCGGGGTCGCCTGCTGCGGGTGCTGATTCTGCCTCTGACATTGGTTCCTCCGAACACGTTGGGCGATGCAATAATTCGAACGAGATTGGCGAGCGGCCGCGCGAGTGCGGGCATCCGCTACGAGTCTAAGCCGGAACGCTCACTTACTTCCGCCGCCGCCTGAACGAATCGATAACTGACCTGTGTTCAATTTCGCTGATCTGTTAAGCTCTGTCGTTGGGTGTGGGCCAGCTGTCCGCTCCTGATTTCGAGCTTCGAAGCAGCGGCTTGAAAGGAGTCCACCGAGTAGCGCTTTTGGTTGTTCCGAGTCCCGGCGGAGCAACTGTTCCGGTAAGCATCAATTTATTTTGTCATCGCCCAAAAACGTCACGTCGCCGGATTGTCTTTCGGGAGAGAGAACCGGTTGATCGATGACTTCAGCTGGAGGAGCTTCAACTACTGCGGAGGAGATGTCAGCCTCCCGGACCTCCGGCACCAGCGCCGTATCGAGATTAAACCTCGAGAATCACCCTAAGGCGCGGTCCCATACCTTTCGGCTTACACGCCCGATCCGCTGGCACGAGCTTCCCCCACGGGATCCGTCGCCGGAGGTATCAGGCAGAAATGCTGTTGCTCTGGGCCCCGACGGGGCCGGAAAGGAAGGACTACAGATGGCAGTAGACGAGATTGAGATTGGTGGCTTAGGCGCCAGTCGCAAGCGAGTCGAAGACGGTCGCCTCCTGGTAGGACGCGGTAACTTCGTTGACGACTTCAAGCTCACCGGCATGTTGCACGGCGAACTGCTGCGGAGCCCTCTGGCTCACGCACGGATCAACTCGATCGACTACAGCAGGGCATGGTCGGTGCCCGGCGTTCACCTGGTCATCACCGGTGAGTTCGCCGCTCAGCACAACCTGGCTTGGATGCCGACCCTGTCTTACGACACCCAGGCAGTCTTGGCTACCGACAAGGTTCGTTTCCAAGGCCAAGAAGTCGCCTTCGTGGTGGCTGACGACCCGTACATCGCCAAGGACGCGTGCGAGTTGATCAGCGTTGACTACTCGCCGCTCCCGGCCATCGTCAACCCGATGCAGGCAGTTGCCCCGGGCGCCCCGCTCATCCGGGACGACAAGGAAGGTCAGACTGACAACATCTGCTACACCTGGTCCGTAGGGGACAAGGAAGGTACGGAGCGTGCGTTCGCCCAGGCGGACAAGGTCTCCAAGCTGAGCCTGTTTTACCCGCGCTCCAACCCCTGCCCGATCGAGTGCTGTGGCTGCATCGCCGACTACAAGCCGGAGACGGAGAAGCTCACCATCTACCTGACCACTCAGGCGCCGCACATCATCCGGACCGCTGTGGCCATCGTGGCTGAGCTGCCCGAGCACAAGATCCGCATCATCGCTCCGGACCTCGGCGGCGGTTTCGGGAACAAGGTGCCCGTTTACCCGGGTTACGTTTGCGCGACGTTGGCCTCGGTGGTCATCGGCCGCCCGGTCAAGTGGATTGAGGACAAGACCGGCAACCTGATCTCCACCGGTTTCGCCCGGGACATGTACCTTAGCGGTGAGCTTGCGCTCACCAAGGACGGCAGGATCCTGGGGGCCCGCTACCACGCCGACACCGACAACGGTGGCTTCTTCTCGGACGCACAGCCGACCAAATTCAAGATCGGCCTGTACCACTCCGTGACCGGCGCTTACAAGATCCCCGTCGGCTACCTGACCGCCCGCGGTCACTACACCAACAAGGCTCCCGGAGGCGTTGCCTACCGGTGCTCTTTCCGGATCACCGAGGCGCTGTTCTTCCAGGAGCGGTTCATTCAAAACGCCGCTTACGACTTGGGCATGGACCCGACGGAGTTCCGCCGCATGAACTTCGTCCAGCCGGACGAGTTCCCGTACCGGACGTGTTTCGGATTCCTCATGGACTCCGGCGACTACGAAGCAGCCCTGGACATCGCCATGGAGCAGATCGGCTACCAGCGGTTCCAGCAGGAGAAGGCGGCTGCGCGCCAGCAGGGTCGCCTGCTGGGGATCGGCACCTCCTGCTTCACCGAGCCGGTAGGCGCCGGAAACTCCCGTGAGTACGACATCATCGGCATCAAGATGTTCGACTCCGCCGAGCTGCGGGTTCACCCCACCGGCAAGGCAGTGCTGAAGATCGGTTCCAAGACCCAGGGTCAGGGCCACGAGACCACCTTCGCTCAGATCGTGGCTCACGAGTTGGGCATCCCGGCCCAAGACATCTTGGTCCAGCACGGCGACACCGACAACACCCCGTTTGGAATGGGCACCTATGCTTCCCGCTCAACCCCGACCGCCGGTGCCGCTACCGCCATGGTTTCCCGCAAGGTGCGGGCCAAGGCAAAGAAGCTCGCCGCACACCTGCTTGAGGTGTCCGAGGAAGACGTCGAGTGGGAGCTTGGACGCTTCTACGTCGGCTCTGCACCGGATCGCGGCGTGAGCATCCAGCAGTGCGCATTCGCGGCTTACACCAACATGCCTGACGGCATGGAGCCGGGCCTCGAGAACAACGCGTACTACGACCCGCCCAACATGACCTGGCCGTCGGCAACCTACATGGTTACCGTTGAGGTAGACCCGGACACCGGCGTCTGGGACGTGCTTCGGATGATCGCCGTGGACGACTGCGGAGTCCGCATCAACCCGATGATCGTCGAAGGCCAAATCCACGGTGGCATGACGGAAGCATTCGCCATGGCGAACATGCAGTTCATCACTTACGACAAGGATGGCAACTGCATCGGAGCGAACTACATGGACTACATGCTGCCGACCGCGTGGGAGACACCTCACTTCGAGCTGTTCGAGGTGGTCACTCCTTCGCCGCACCACCCGATCGGCTGCAAGGGAATCGGCGAGTCCTGCTGCGTGGGGGGCCCTGCCGCCTTCGTGAACGCAGTCATCGACGCTGTGGAGCACCTCGGTGTCCGCAACATCGACATGCCCTGCCTGTCCGGCCGGGTGTGGGAAGCGATTCACTACAAGAGGGACGTTCCTGGATTCCCACCCCTTCCGGGGCAGGACTAATCCTGAGATCGTAGGAAACTAGCTACTAATGGCTAAAGACCTCCTTGAACTTGCGAATGAGTTCAGCCACGGTGGCGAGGCGTTTGCCCTCGCCACCGTGGTGTGGAGGCGTGCGCCCTCGTCCGGCAAGGTGGGCTACAAGGCCCTGGTTACCTCGGACGGTCAGGTCAGCGGATGGGTGGCCGGCGCATGCACCGAGCCGCTGGTTGTCCGGCAGTCGCTCAAGGCCATGGCCGACGGCAATCCCCGCCTGATGTTGATTGGGGCACCGGAAGACTTGGAGACGCGCGCACGGGACGGCCTGCTGACGTTCCCCACCTCCTGTTCCAGCGAGGGCGCCTTGGAGATTTATGTAGAACCCCATCTGCCGGTACCACAACTTGTGGTGATCGGGCGCTCGCCTGTGGTCGACACAATGGCTTGCGTGGCCAACGCGTTGGGCTGGCGCACGGTGGTCGTGGACGACGAGGGTGGGCAGTTGAGTGAGCATGCCGCCGCCGACCAAGTGATCAATAGCCTCAATCTGAAGGAGGATGTTGGCGTCAACGCCAACTCCTACGTTGTTGTCGCTACATTGGGCCACTACGACGAGGATGCTCTGGAAGCGGCGCTGGCCACCGACGCGGCTTACGTGGGTCTGGTTGCCTCCCGCAAGCGAGCCGGTACGGTCATGGAGTACCTGCGGGGCAATGGCGTTGACGAACAAAGTTTGAGCCGGATCCACGCGCCCGCCGGGCTGGATCTCGGCCGGATAACCCATGAGGAGATGGCGCTTGCCGTCATCGCTGAGATGGTCAAAGTGAAGGCGGAGCGGGGGAACGTGGGTCTTGCGGCCGGACCGATGCATGGATCTGGAAGCGACAATGCCCCGGCGTCCGGTAACGGTAGTTCAGCTACGGTTCCTGTCCAAGTTTCCGAGGTGACGGATCAGGCCCCGGTTCCAGCGGAAAATCCTGCGGCATCCTCTGCGGTGCCGGTTGGCCCGGATTCGGCCGCCGGCCAGCCGGAGGAGGCGATAGACCCGGTATGCGATATGACCGTGACGGTCAAAAACGCCCGCTACAGGGCCGACTTCGAGGGTAATCTCTACTATTTTTGTTGCCCGGCATGCCGCAAGCTGTTCCAAGCCAACCCTCAGGAGTACCTTAAGGTCAAGCTGTAAAGACGCTTTCGCCAGGCTGTGATTTCAGTGGTTGTTTTCGGCCCGGGGGAGTCCGGTGAGTGAGATTGTCGATGTCCTTAGCGCGATAGAGTCCCTGCGCGCCCGGGGAGAGAGGATGGCCCTGGCAACCGTCGTGGCCGCTCGGGGCTCCACCTATCGAAGGCCGGGTGCCCGGCTGCTGGTTGGGGAGAGCGGCGAGCTGATTGGAAACATCAGTGGCGGTTGCCTGGACAACGACATCAAGCGGGAGGCCATTGAGGTTATGGCCGGCAAGGGCGCTCGCCTGGTCGACTTTGACCTGACGGCCGACGACGAGGCGGTCTGGGGCTGGGGCTTGGGGTGCAACGGGGCGCTCGAGGTGTTCGTCGAGCCGCCCGACCACGCGTTTGGGGTGATCGGGGGACTGCGTTTGGCACTCGAGCAACGCCGCACGATCGGTCTGGTTACCGTGCTCACATCGAGCGTGGCTGCGGTGGAGCCGGGAGCCCGTCTGCTCGTTCACCCGGACGGCTCCACCGAAGGGGGTCTGGGCGACGATGCCGCCGACCGAGCAGCCGCCAGGTCGGCATTGGCAGCGATAGGGGAGCGCAAGGCCGGTCGGCGCACGCTGTCGGTGGGCGAACAAGGCGTGGTGGAAGCATTCGTCGAAAGCCTTGAGCCACCGGTACGGCTGCTGATCTGCGGAGCGGGCGAGGACGTCATCCCGCTGGTGCGGTTGGCGGCATCCATCGGTTGGGAGGTGGTGGTTGCCGATGACCGTGCCAACCTGCTCAACCGTGACCGCTTTCCAGGAGCAGCCACGTTCGTCCATTTGCCCCAGGCTCTGGAATTGGTGGACCGGGCTGGGGTCGACGGGCTGACCGCCAGCATCGTTATGAGCCACAACTACGTGAGGGACCAAGACTACCTGCGCTCGTTGCTCGGGCGGACGGTTTTCTACATCGGGATGCTGGGACCCAAGGCCCGGCTGCGCCGGCTTCTGCCCGACCTGGCCAAGGAGGGGATCCAACCGTCGGAGCAGGACCGTGCGAAGATCCACGGCCCCGCCGGCCTGGACGTGGGGGCAGAGGGTCCGGATGAGATTGCCTGGGCAGTGATCGCGGAGATAATGGCGGTGCGGTCCGGCCGCAGCGCCGGATTCTTGCGCAATCGAGAAGGGCCCACCCATCCGCGCGAGGTAGCCGCGGTCGGTGCGGGGACTGACGACGCAGCTTAAACCAGCTTTTCGGCTTGGATTTCGCGAGGTGGCAGCGGCTAGACTACCTGTCAGAAACATCTGACGGGAAGAAGACGAAAGGCTAGGTGGTTACGTGGGAATTCAGCTTCAAAACGATTTCACCGTTCCGGCTTCGATAGATTCGGTGTGGGCTTACTTTAATGATCCGCAGAAGGTCGCACCCTGCCTTCCGGGAGCCGAGCTGACCCAGGTAGTCGACCCAAACAACTTTAAGGGCCGCGTCAAGATCAAGATGGGGCCTGTCTCACTTTCGTTCGCCGGCACGCTGCAGGTGATCTCCCGCAATCAGGCCTCTCATACCGTGGTCATGAAGGGCGTAGGCGGCGAGGAGAAGGGTAAGGGCCAAGCGGAGGCGAACGTAACCGCGGTACTCGTGGGATCGGGCAACTCGACAAGCGTCAAGATCACCCAGGACATCACCATGTCCGGGGCAGTGGCCCAATATGGCCGGGGCATGATGGGCGACGTCACTACGGTTCTGATGAACCAGTTCGCCAAGTGCCTTTCCAATGCGCTGCAGGGCAAGGATGTCAGCGCTCCCAAGGCGGCTAGCGGCTTTGGCATCGCAGCCCAGTCGACCGCAGTGGGCATGAAGCGCCTCTTCGGCAAGAAGTAACAGGTTGGGGGGGCGCAGCCCCCCCGACCTCCCCCGCCATGACCTTTACGAGTCGCGCCACCGCCGCTGCGCAATGCGCGGGGATCGTTTTGGCGGCGGGCTCGTCGTCTCGCTTAGGGCAGCCCAAACAGCTGCTGGAGCTTGAGGGGCGGCCGCTGGTTCAGCATGCCGTCGACGCAGTTGAGGGTGCCGGGCTTTTCGATGTCGTGGTGGTACTCGGCCACCGGGCTGAAGAGGTGCAGCGCTCGGCGATTTTTGGGTCGAACACCAGAGTCGTTGTCAATCCCGATTATCTCCAGGGCCAGGCCACTTCACTGAGGACCGGACTGCAGGCGATGCGCCCAGGCGCCGGCTCCGCATTGGTGATCTTGGGCGACCAGCCGGCAATCGACGCCGCAAAAGTACGCGCAGTGGTCGACGGCTATGCCAGCTCTCAAAAGCCCGTGGTGCAGGCGACCTACAGTGGCAAGCCCGGGCACCCCGTCCTGTTCGATCGCTCGCTGTGGGCCGAATTGATAGCTGTTGAGGGCGACAGGGGCGCTCGAGAGGTGCTTAAGGGGCACCCCAAGTGGATTTACCGGGTGGAGTTGGGGGGCGAGGTCCCGGCTGACGTGGATACCTGGGAAGACTACGAGCGGCTGAAGCAAAGCCGCCCGGACCATTAGTACTTTCTGCGCAATGGTAGCCTTGGCGGATGCAAACTGCCGGAGGCAGTGCGATACCAAGCGTAGATCTGATTTCAACCGGTACGTTCCACTCGGTAAGAGGAGGTTAACTTGAGCGAGACCTATACCGCACATTACGTTCGTGATGGCGTGACCTGGATTGCCGAGGTCGCCGGCCATCCGGGACTTCGAACCGAGTCGCCTTCCATCCCGGAGGCCCGCCGGACGATTAGAGAGGCGCTTGCCCAGCATCTTCAGTCCGACGCTGGATCTTTGACCATTGTGGAGAAGGTCGGCCTTCCGGCTACCTTCCGCAAGACCCAGGAACAGGTACGCGCCACTCGCACCGATCGGGAGAGGTCGGACATGCTCATCAGCATGACCGAGTCCCGCACGGCCGAGGAGTGGGGAGCGGAGATGGACCTTGCCTACCGGGCTCCCGCCGCGGTCGACTACCTCAAGAGCTTCGGCAACCGGCAGATCAATATCGACGAGATGTGCTACGCGATCAGCATCGCCGAGCAGGTGGGAATGTACGACAGCACCCGTGACTACAACTCGCTCGAAGAAGTGCTCAACATCAAAAGGCCGGAGAACTCGCAAGCCTGAAGCCTCAGAAAGATTTCGGAGCCCGCCCGGAATACGCGGCGGGCTCCTGCGCGTTATGGTTGTGGTAGCAACCTTTTGACGGAGGCTCGGTCTTGGCAAATTGGCAGTGCGAAGAGTGCAGAGTGGTTCTTGAAGCCGATGACGAGGATCAGGACGAGCCGTGCCCCCGGTGCGGTAAGGAGATGATCGCAATCTTCTTGAACGTCGAGACCTGAGGCCAATCCGGTCTGACAGGGGTCCCTGTCGATCAGGTGAACAAGGCGCCTCAGCCGGCCGGGCAATCGCCCGCTTCGGCTCCCGCCCAGGTTGAGGCCGGATTGGGCGGCACGGCGGTCAAGGTGCGCAGCTCAGACACCGGTGAGTGGCTCCCCACCAAATACGTCCCGCGAGGCAGCAACCGGCACTACTGACTTCCCGCCGGCTAGCGTCCGCCCATTTGGCGCGTTATCGCTGTCAGTAGGCGGCAAGCTGGTTGCCCGGGAGGATTATTCTGAGGGCATGCCTCAAGGTTCCGGCTCTTGTTCCGGCGAGCGTCCTCAGGTGATCGTCTCCGCCATCCGGGAGATCGGCCGGATCGGAGGGCGCCCCCGTCCCTACCGCGCCGTCGCCTACGCTTTGGGTGCGCTGATGATCCTGAGCGGGTTGTTTCACCTATTGGTCTTCCTGGTGGACGGAGGTTCTTGGAGCGGCCCGGTTTCATGGCGCAAGCCGGTCACCTTTGGTCTTTCGTTCGGCATTACCACCGTTACGCTGGCCTGGATCGCCGGACTGTTTTCCGAACGGCTGGTGCTAAAGGCGACGTTGTTGGCGGTGGCGTTTGCCTGCGTACTCGAGGTGTTGCTCGTAGGAATCCAGCGCTGGCGGGGAGTCCCATCGCACTTCAACGAGGCCACCCGGTTCGACGCAGCAGTTTTTCAGGGCATGGGTATCGCCGTATCGGTGATCGGGTTGGGTATTGTGGTCCTTACTGCGCTGGCTTTCGGCAGGGTAGCAGGTGGATCGCAGATGGCGGTTGCCGTTCGTGCCGGGTTGCTTTTGTTGTTGGCCGCTCAAGCTCTGGGGGCCGCCATCATCGCCAACGGGCAGCGCATAGGTCGGCCACCTGAAGAAACCGACTTGGCGATATTCGGCGCTGCCGGCGTGATGAAGCTTTCCCATGCAGTGGCCATGCACGGGATACAGGTGCTGCCGGCATTGGCGGTGCTTCTTTCGGTGTGTGTGGGCACTCCGTCGCGTCGCCTGCTGGTGATGTGGCCGGCAGTCGGCGCCTACGTGGCGCTGGTAGCGGCCGCAGTGGTGCAGATGCTCCAAGGCCGTGCGCCGGCGGATCTCAGCCCGGTCTCGGCACTCACCCTTGCCTCAGCGGCGATCCTGGCTGCGCTGGCCGTCGCCCGGCTGATGAAATCCACATCGACAATGCCCCGTGCAAACCGTTGATCTGGCCGGTGCGCAACTTAGTCTGTTTCGGGCACTAAGTCTCCGGACGGCTTGTGGGCCACCAGGATGCCCGCAAACCATAGATCGCGCTTGTAGGCCCGCCATTGAAGGCGTGCGCTCACCAGGTTGGCGTGGAGGACCTCCGTGCGAACCTTCGCCCAACGCAGCATGTGGGCCCCCGGGTACAGGGCAATGGTGGTGTAGTAGAGGTGGCGGGCGGAGCGCAGCATCTGAGGGGTGATGTCGTCCAGCTTTACATCTACGAACCCGGCCTTCTCGCACGATCCGACTATTTCCTGGCGAGTGGGCAGGTCTTCGATAGCCCAGCCTCGCAACCAGTCGGCGAACAGCTTCTCGTCTTCGGGAAGGTAGGGTCGGCGGGGGCGAAACCAATCTTCGATGACCATCCGGCCTCCGGGCTTGAGCAAACGGAACGTTTCCTGGGCGAAGGCGTCCTTTTGAGTGGTGTGGCAGCTGCTCTCCTGAGCCCAGACGATGTCAAAGCTCTGGTCGGGGAAGTCGGTGGCGATGAAGTCCTGCTGTTCGAACGAGCACTGGCCCTGCAGGCCACGGGCGGTGCTGTAGCGGCGGGCCCGGTCCAGTTCCCGGGCGGACAAAGAGATCCCGACTGTGGTCACACCGAACGTCTTGGCCAGCCACATGGAGGAACCGCCGATGCCACACCCGGCGTCGAGCACCCGTTCGCCCGGTTTCGGGTCGACCCGGGCGGCCACGTGCTTGTTCATGTTGAGCAGCGACTGGGAGTGGGTGCGAATCCCGTCTTCCCAGTAGCCGAAATGCTTGGCGAGGTTTCCCCGATCCAGCCAGATCACACGGTAGTCAAACCAAGACCCGTCGTAGTACTCGACTACCGCCTTCTTGGTTGCTTCATCGGTCTTGATGTCTACCACAGGGCCTCCTCGGGGGCACGCGTCCGTTAACCGATTGTAGACGCGGTTTGAACAGTTTAAGAATGGGACAGGCCCCACCCTTGTTGGGTGGGGCCTGTTGATCGGTTGAAACTAGTGACGGAAGGAGTTGGGCTGGGTGCGGATCTTGTAAGCCGCCCACTGGATCGCCTTGACGATGTTCTGGTACCCCGTGCACCTGCACAGGTTGCCGGAGATCGCCCAGCGGATCTCGTCCTCGGTGGGGTTGTCATTCTCCTCCAGCAACACCTTTGCCACCAGCATCATGCCCGGCGTGCAAAAGCCGCACTGCAGGCCGTGCTCTTCAGTGAAGCCCTCCTGGACCGGGTGAAGCTCCGACGGAAGACCCAGACCTTCCACCGTCATGATCTCCCTGCCATCTGCCATCACCGCGAAGTAGGTGCACGACTTGGTGGGCAGCCCGTCAATCAGGACGGTGCAGCATCCGCAGCTGCTGGTGTCGCACCCCATGTGCGTGCCGGTGAGTCCCAGCACCTCGCGGATGAAGTGGCTGAGGAGCAGGCGAGGCTCGACCTCAGTGGAATAGGGCTCGCCGTTAACTGTGACCGAGACTTGCTTTACTTGCACGTTGACCTCCCTAGAAATTCAGCGTGGCTCATCAGACGTCTTAGTGCCCTCAGCTCTTAAGCTGCGCGAAGGCCTGCAGCTTGGGCAAGAGCACGCACCGTGAAGACACGGACGACTTCCCGCTTGTATTCGGAGCTGCCCCGGTGGTCGCTCTTGGGGTCACTGGCGGCGGCGGCCTGACGGCCTGCTTCCTCGATGTTGCTCTGGTTGAGGGAGCTACCCGTGAGAACGCTCTCGGCGCCATGGCACTTGATGTTGGCGGGGCCAACGCCGGTAAGGGCGATTCCCGCCTTGCTGACCGTGGAGCCCTGGAACTCCAGGTAGACCGCCACGCCAGCGGTGGCGAAGTCTCCCACTTTACGCTCGAGCTTGTAGTACTGGCCGAAGGCCCGGCCCTGCGGAGCCGGTACCCGTGCTTCGACACCGATCTCGTTGGGGGACATCGAGTTTTGGAAAGGACCGACGATGAACTGGTCGATCGGGATTTCCCGGGTGCCCTGCAGGCTGGCGGCTATGACTGATCCGTTCAGGGCCATCATGGTGGCGCCCCAGTCTCCCTGCGGGTCGGCGTGGCACAGCGATCCAACGAGGGTGCCCCGGTTGCGCACAACCGGGTCTGCAACCTGCGGGCCGACGGCGGCCATGGTGGGGTAGCGGGACTTGAGTATCTCGGTGCGCACGATTGTGCGGTATCGCACCAAAGCGCCTACCCGGAGACCACCCCCGTCCTCACCGATGCTGTCCAGACCGGGAACGTTGTTAATGTCGATGATCACTGCGGGGCTGGCGAAGCGGAGCTTCATCAACGGGATCAGGCTCATCCCGCCCGAAAGGATCTTGCCCTCGTCTCCGAGCGAAGCTTTGATCCGCAAGGCTTCCTCGAGGCTGTACGGCGCTACGTACTCGAACGGTGGGGGATACATGCATTCCTCCTAGCTCTGACTTCACCAACAACTTGACAACAGAAAACCGGAAACCTTAGCTCGCGAAAGGCACCAAGGCCTTCCTCGGAAAAATGAGGGACGGAGGGTAGTCTAGGGACCGGCGGCGATCGCGTGCAACTTCGCTTCGGACGCCGGAATCCCCCTCCATGGGGTGTGACGATCCAGGTACTGGACCGCCCCACAATCTATCTCCGGCCCCCCTTTATGTCAAGGCGAGATGGACCGGCCCAAGCCCTACGGAACCTATTTTCCGGTTGCACATAACATTGCCTTAATTGGGGTTCAATTAGGCCCGCCTGTGTTGGGGCGGGTGGCAGGATCTCAGTAGCCGGCATTCCTGGGAGGCACGAAATGTACGAGGTTTTGGACACAGTGGACCAATGGCTTGCCGACGGCAAGCGCGTGGCGTTAGCCACGCTGATCGAGACCGAGCGCTCCGCCCCCCGGGATCCCGGCGCGGTATTGGCGGTCTCGGAGGCCATGGAGGTTGCCGGCTCGGTTTCCGGTGGCTGCGTGGAGCCCGCAGTGATCGAAAAGGCCATGGCGGTTATCGAGAGCGGAGTGCCCATCCGGATCACCCACGGCATCACCGACGAGGAAGCGTGCGCGGTGGGTCTGACCTGCGGCGGCACCGTCCACTTGTTCGTGGAACGGCTCGACTACTGATGGGCGCTATCTATGCAGCCCTCAATCGGGCGATTCGGGAGAAGAACTCGGTGGTGGTGTTGACCGAGACCAAAGGCCCCAACCTCGGGGCAAAGCTGCTGGTGTCCGACGATGAAATCCTGGGCACCCTCGGGGATCCCGGTTTGGATCGGGTGGCCGTTGAGGAAGCCCGGGAGATGCTCCTCGGCGGCGCGATCGCTACCCGGCACTGGGGAGCCGGCGGTGAGGAGGGGGACGATGTGGAGGTGTTCGTCCAGTCGTTTGCTCCGCCCCCGCTCATGTATGTGTTCGGTGCGGTGAACTTGGCGTCGGCGGTGGTGCGTATCGGCAAGTTCCTGGGCTACCGGGTAACCGTTTGCGACGCCCGCAAGGTCTTCGCCAACAAGGAACGCTTCCCCGAGGCGGACGAAATCGTGGTTATGTGGCCCAACGAGTTCCTGGAAACCGCCAGGGTGGACAAGCGCACCGCAGTATGCATCTTGACCCACGACCCCAAGTTCGACATCCCGCTGCTCCAGGTGGCGCTCAAGACCAATGCCGGCTACATCGGGGCGATGGGTAGCCGCAGGACCCATGCCAAGCGGGTGGCCAACCTGATAGAGGTGGGAATTACCGACGACGAGTTGGACCGGATCCAAGCGCCGCTCGGTCTGGACATCGGCGCCGCTCAGCCGGAGGAAGTGGCCGTTGCGGTTGCAGCTCAGATCATCGCCATGCGCTACGGCCGTTCAGGCGGATCGCTCAAGCACTCGGTGGACCGGATCCACGCCCGGCCAGCGGAGGTTGGCGCTTAGGGCCTCTCGGACCCTTAGCGTCAGCAGGGACTTTTCAAGCGCCGAAAACGCACTTCACTTCTTACGTAGGCTCGCCGGACACGAAACGTTCGAGGGCTTGGCACCGAGCGCGCCCGGTCCGCTATGGTCCCCGCTGGTCCACGTCCCACCACAAGGTTGCCAGAGTGTGGTTTCTGGGGGCGGCCGACCATAACCCTGCTTGTTCGCTCAGCCGGTTGCCCAGCGCGTCCGCCAGGCGCTCGTCATCGGCGGGCCACAGGCACAGCCGCTTTCGCACCAGTGCTATTGCATCGGCCCGGCTGGCGAAGCCGCTCATCACCGGAGGGCCTTCGGTGAGCTCGGTGGACACGTCGAAGCCCAGACCGCTAACCACTTCGACGGCATCCGCGTAGCCGGGACAGTCTGGGCGCTTAAGGTTATGGAAGGTTGCCCACAGGTCGCTCATCCAGGCCAGCGGGTGCTCGGGGGTCATCTCGACGACCACCCGGTACTTCGCCCGGCTGGCTAGCGCCGCCACGAATGGCTCGAGTTCGCCCACATTGAAAAAGACGTGCTGGCAAACCACCACGTCTGACTGCTCCACCCTCGCCGCTGCATCTGGCCAATCTCCGGAAACGGTCCTCACTCCAACGCCTGCCGCGGCTGCCGCTTCCCGGAATGACTTGAGCATCCCGGCCGAGGAGTCCACACCGGTGATCACCGTCGCCTGCGGAGCCAGCGGCAGGCTTGCCGCCCCGCCGCCGACTCCGACGTCCAAAACGGTCCCTCCCTCCGGCAGGCGCTCCAGCGCCCGGCGGTGTGATTCGGTGCGGGGTTGGGCCAGCGCGGTGTGAGCGCGATTCTTGAACAGCTCGGTCGGGAATCCCCAAGGCGACTCGGGGGCTGCGGCGATGATGTCCTGCGGCACTGCCCAGGCGGCCATCGCTTCCCGCCATCGCTCGGCTGCGGTCATCGAACCTGCTCCTTTGAATCAAAAAGTCCCGACGCTCGGAAGCGTCGGGACTTTTGATTGAGTAAAAAGACCTACTCGCCGGCGTTCGGGTCGAGGTCCTTGAGCGAGCCACCCTTCCAGATCGACGCAGTGTCGTTCCAGATGCTCTTGCTGCCCGTGGCGGCGTGGTGCTTCTTGGCTACCTCCGTGGCACTGAGCGTCGGCTTGCCGTACCCTCCGGGGCTGGATGCTGCTGACCCGTAGTCGGGGGCGTCACCACCGCGGCGCCAGCGAGCGTAGCTTGCGCCGTCCTCTGGAGGAGCGTCGCCGCGCTTGCGGGCGATGTCACGGAGTTGCTGGTCCGGCTCGGAGACCGCCACTGCCTCTGCCGAGGCAACCTCGGGGTCGGGACGGGGCTCCTGGTGAGGCGGCCACGGGCCCGGAACGGGCTGACCGGCAATCTTGAGGAACTCGGTAACTTCTGGCCAAGCCCACACCGAGTTGTCGCCACCAACACGGTCCCGGTTGTTTTTGCCCGGCGCATCCTGGATCAACTCGTAAATCCGGGGACTTCCCGGACTTGCTACAAAATCGTCGTCGGCCATTCCCACTCCTTTCGAACCTGCTAAACCCCGCCGCACATCTTAGACGAACGGAGATGCTAGCACTACGGTGCTGTTACGTGGCTAAATCGGCTCCTCGTGGGCGCCCCTGGGTGCAAGGGGAGCGGTGAGGCTGGAGGTGTAGTCGCCCACCCAGCGGTTGTCCCAAGAGTTGTCGAACTTCTCGTTGTTGCAGTGCGGGTTGTACTTGGCCACCAGTTCCACCTTGATCTGGTAGAGCGTACCCTCAACCGACTTGGAGGCGGGTACGAAGAAGTGGGCTACGTGCAGCTTCCACGGCCCACCGGCCCGGTCGGCCCAGCAGGCAGCCATGGAGTGCGCCTTGGGCAAGCCTGCCTTGGACATGTCCATAGCGAAGTCCACGTAGATAACCGAGTAGGCCTCCGGCTTGGTCTCAGGCTCGGCCTTGTACATGATGGTGAACACGCCGGGCCTGGCAGGGGGCTTCCAGCCGCCCAGCAGGTGAGGGCCTTCGAACGAGTACCCGGCGAGACTGCCTAATCTGATCATCGGACCTCCTACTGGTTGCCGGAACTATGGCGAATCTACCTGGTCGCCGTGCGGGCGGCAAAGTGCGAATGGATTAACTGCAAAGTAATCTTAGACTCATCCTGTCGTTAGTTCATCTTCAGTCGGCGGCTGATTCGTGCGGCTTTGGATTTTGTTCGGCCATGTGGCGCGGCAAGTTTCGGGAGGTTGAGCCAATGAGCGAAAAGGGCCGCCGGGCTGCCGTGCTCACAGTGAGCGACGGAGTTTTCTACGGTACCCGGTCCGACGATTCCGGCCGGTTGCTGTCCGCTGAGCTGTCTGCTGCCGGTTTCGATGTAGCCATTCACAAGGTCGTCTCCGATGAGCGGTCGGTGATTGAACCTGCTTTGGTGGAGTTGGCACAAATGTGTGATCTTGTCATCAGCACCGGAGGTACCGGGCTGGGCCCCCGCGACGTTACCCCTGAGGCAACATTGGCAGTTATCGAGCGTCAGGCCCCCGGCCTGGCCGAGGCGATCCGAGCGGACGGCCGGGCCAAGACTCCGATGGCCATCCTGTCCCGGGGGATCACCGGGGTGTTGAGCGATGCCCTGGTGGTCAACCTTCCCGGCAGTCCCAAGGCGGTCAAGGAAGGGCTGGACGTCGTCATGCCGCTGCTCGGGCATGCCCTTGACCTGATCTCCGGGCACACCCGGCACGCCGCCGGCCCGCCGGCGGCGGATGCTCAGGCGGCTGCGCTGCCGCCGTCGGCGGACAAGCTCCCAGAGCACAAGCACTCCGCCGGCCCGCCGGCCCCGGACTCCGCCGGCCCGCCGGCCCCGGACAGCGCTGCACCGTCCTGGGACTTCGCCGGAACCCTTGCCGGGAGGCTGGAGGCGGGGGAGGAGACCATTTTGGCTACGGCCATCCGTACCGAAGGGGCGCCGCCGTGCACGGTTGGTCAGAAGATGATCCTTGGGCCCGGAGGGCCTATTGCCGGAACCCTCGGCTGCTCCGACTTTGACACTTCCGCCGCCAATGAGGCGGCGCAGATTCTGGCGGGCGGCAAGGCCGTCCTGCGCACCTACACCCACGATCTGGGAACGGTGGAGGTTTACCTGGAGCCCTACGCCAAAAAGCCACGCTTGGTGGTGGTCGGCGCAACTCCAATCGGCTTGTGGCTGCTCAGATGGGGCCGGGACCTGGGCTACGAACCGATCCTGGTGGAGGACCGGCCGGACTGGATAACCACCGATCACCGTGCCGCGGCGGCGCAGGTGCTGTCTTCGCCAGAAGGCGTGAGGGAGGGCTCCGAGGTGTTCGTCGTCCACACCGACCATGAGGCCCCCACCGTTGCCCAGCAGGTGGCCGGGCTGCTGGGGTGCAAGCCCAGGTTCGTCGGCATCATCGGGTCGGCCCGGCATACCGGCCACCACATAGACCAGCTGCGCTCCGCCGGTGTAGACGAGGCGCTGATCGAGCGTATCCAGTCGCCGGTCGGGCTGAATCTGGGGGCCAAGACGCCACCAGAGATCGCCCTGTCGATCCTGGCCGGGGTGCTCCGCCAACGCTCCGGGCGGGCGGGAAACTGGTTGGACAGCCGCTTCGAGGAGGGTAAGCCGTGAAGGTAAAGGTCCGAATGTTCGGCGGCCTGGCGGAGCATGCCGGGTTGCATGAGGAGGTGCTGGACATTGCCGAGGGGTCGACTATGAAGGAACTGATGGGGATAGTGTTCGAGCGGCACCCCGGCGCCGCTCCTTTGGCCGAGAGGATCCGCAGTGCGCTCAACCAGGAGATGGCCCGGGGCGATGAGGTGCTGAGCGAGGATGACGAGGTGGCGTTGCTCCCGCCGGTAGCCGGCGGAAGCACCCGCATCCTCACCGGCTTGCGCGAAGGAGGCTCTGCAGTTCAGGAGGCGCTCGACGCAGTGAGTGCCCCGGACGCCGGCGGGACCGTGCTATTCATCGGCACCGTGCGCAACCACGCCGACGAATGGGGCGAGGTGGACCGGCTGGAGTACTCCGCCTACCGGGAAATGGCCGAGTCGGTGCTGCGCCAGGTGGCCGAAGAGGCGTCGACTAAGTGGCCCCTGGCCGGTATTGCCATCCTGCACGGGCTGGGTGAGCTGACCATCGGCGACCACACCGTGGTAGTGGCCTGTTCCTCAGCTCACCGGGGGGAGGCATTCGAGGCCGCCCGCTACGGCATAGACGAGGTCAAGCTGCGCTGCCCGGTGTGGAAGAAGGAGAGCCGGGCGGGGGTGCACCGCTGGGTTGGCCTGGACTCGGTGCAGCCGCCCGCCGACGCCGAAGGCACGCCGGCGAGCGGGAGCGGCTGATGGGCTACCCGATGCGCACCGTGGCCGAGGTGCAGCTGGAGATCCTGGGGGCGGTGCAGCCGCTGCCCCCGGTGCGCCTGCCGCTGATGCAAGCTTGGGGCTGTGTGCTGGCCGAGGACGCCCGGGCACCTTACGACATCCCGACGTTCGCCTCCTCCGCCATGGACGGTTATGCCGTGCGGGCGCAGGATCTGGCTGCCGCTCCGGTTGCGCTGAGGCGGGTGGGCAGCGCGTTCATCGGCAAGACCCCGGACTCCGAGGTGGGCCCGGGGGAAGCTATGTGGATCGCCACCGGGGCCCCCGTTCCGCCGGGGGCTGACACCATCGCCCCGAAAGAGGATGTGGATGTCCTGTCCAAGCAGATCACGGTAAACAAGGCCTTTGTTGCCGGCTCGTTCGTCCGCCCGCCCGGGCAGGATCTTAAGCAAGGCGACATCGTGGTTCCCGCAGGCAAGATCTTGGCCGGGCCGGAGTTGGGCAACCTGTCCACCGCCGGCTTCGCCGAGGTGCTGGTCTACCGCAAGATCAGCGTGTGCGTGGTGTCAACCGGCGACGAACTCGTGGAACCGGGCAGCCCGCTAGCCTACGGCCAGATCCCGGACGGCAACGGCTACACCATCACCGGCTGCCTGAAAGAATTGGGGATCCAGCCGGTCCGGCCGCCTATCGTCCCGGACGACGAGGAACTGCTGCGCAGGGTCTTCCGCGAAAACGCCCCGGCGGTGGATGTTTTCATATCGTCGGGGGGGATGTCCGTGGGCGATTTGGACGTGGTGAAGAAGGTGGTCAGCGAACTGGGGCAGATCGATTCATACAAGGTGGCCATGCAGCCGGGAATGCCCCAAGCGTTCGGGACGGTGGAGGGGTGCACCTATTTCGGTCTGCCGGGCAACCCGGTGTCGGTGTTTGTGTCGTTCGAGCTGTTCATCCGTCCGGCGCTCCTGAAGATGATGGGGCGTACCGACACGCAGCGGCCGGTGATCAAGGCCCTGATCGACGACGATATGGACGGTCTGCCCGACAAGACCCGCTATTCCCGGGTGTTCCTATATGCCGACAACGGCAACTGGCGGGCTCGCTCCACCGGGCCTGCTGCATCGAACCTGCTGGGAACCGTGGTGAAGGCCAATGGTTTGGCGGTCATCCCGCCGGGGGACCAGCCGGTGAAGGTTGGCGACGAAGTGAACGTTCAGCTCTTCCGGCCGCTGGAGCAGGTTCAGGCGCCCCGGTAGCGGGTAGGGCTCTTTATACTTGGGCCGAACTTGAGCGGAGACAATCTTCGAGGCGCGCCCGGACCTCATCCGGACGACAAATGCACAGGAGGAACCATGGGGAAATACACCTTGCCGGAGTTGCCGTATGCCTACGACGCGCTCGAACCTCATATCGACGCCCGGACGATGCAGATCCACCACACCAAGCACCACCAGACCTACATTGACAAGCTCAACGCCGCCCTGGAGAGCAAACCAGAACTTGCGGACCAACCGGTTGAGGACTTGCTGAAGAACTTCTCCAGTGTCCCGGCGGAGCTCACCACCCCGGTGCGCAACCACGGCGGCGGTCATGCCAACCACAGCATGTTCTGGCAGATCCTTTCGCCCGATGGCGGGGGAGAGCCTGGCGGGGACCTGGCGGCCGCCATCGATTCCGAGTTGGGGGGCTTCGAGGCGTTCAAGAAGATGTTCACCAACAACGCTTTGAACCACTTCGGCAGCGGGTGGTCCTGGCTGGTGGTGGCCGACGGCAAACTGGTGCCCTACAGCGAGCCCAACCAGGACTCGCCTCTGGTATCGGGCAGCCGCCCAATCCTCGGCCTGGACGTCTGGGAGCACGCCTATTACCTCCAATATCAGAACCGGCGGCCGGACTACGTGAGCGCGTTCTGGGAGCTCGTGAACTGGGAAGAGGTCGGGCAGCGCTACGTCGCGGCCATTAGCGCAGCCACGTTCTAGGCCTGGTTCTAAAGGGCAGCATCCAGCGCAGCCCTGGTTTCCGCCAGGGCTGCCGCTATGCCGTCCGGGTGTCGAAACAGCGCCGACCCAACTACGAAGTGGTCGGCTCCGGCCCGAGCGGCCGAGGCGATGGTGGCAGCGGAGATCCCTCCGTCCACCTCCAGCGGGATATCCCGGCCGGACGCGTCGATAAGCTTGCGCGCCTCGGCGATTTTCGGCTCCATCTCGGCGATGTAGCTCTGGCCGCCGAAGCCCGGGTTTACCGTCATGATCAGCAGGAAGTCGATCGAGCCGATGACGTGGCGCACCGTCTCCAGTGGGGTAGCCGGGTTGAGGGCCACGCCGGCCATCGAACCCATCCGCCGGATCTCTTCCAGGCAGCGGTGCAGATGCACTATGGCCTCCGGGTGGACAATCACCGTCTGGCACCCGGCGTCCACGTATGCCTGGGTCCATAGCTGAGCGTCTTCGATCATAAGATGCGCTTCGAAGGGCAGGTTTATCAACTCACGGGTGGCTTTGATCACCTCCGCACCGAAGGTAAGATTCGGCACGAAATGGCCGTCCATGATGTCCCACTGGATCGAGTCGGCACCGCCGGCGGCCAGGGCGGCTACATCTTCGCCCAGGCGCGCCAGGTTGGCGTTGAGTACCGAGGGAACGATTTTGCCGTAGCTCACGACCGCACCCCGGACGCGCCGCCGTCAGTTGTCAGGGCACCAAGGGCAGGGCTGGCCGGGCGCTGTAACGTCATAGGAATTACCGAAAGGTGCACTTTGCAGACCCCATTTCTGTTCTTCGGTCATGAGCCGCAGCAGGTAGCCGCTCCCGGAGAGGGAAAAGTATCACCTTCCCCCGATGCGGTCACCTCCCCGGTTTGGCAGGAGTTTTACCGGTGTGTAAACTACGGCATGGCTACTCGCTCCCCCGCCTTGGTTAACCGCGCTTCAAATGGCAAGCGCGGTCCGATCATGCTCGGCGTTGTGGGGGACTCCGCCTCGGGCAAGACCACGCTGACCGCCGGTATCGCCAAGATTGTCGGCGCAGAACGGGTGACCACCATCTGTACCGACGACTACCACAAGTTTGACCGGCAGGAGCGCAAGAGCCTCCCGTTCACTCCGCTGCACCCGGACTGCAACTACATGGACATCATCGAACAGCATCTGCAGCTGTTCGCAGACGGGGAGTCTATTCTCAAGCCGGTCTACAACCACTCCCACGGCACCTTGGACCGCCCGGTCTTGGTTGCCCCGAAGGAGTACGTGGTGGTCGAGGGCCTGTTCGGCTTTTACACCAAGAAGATGCGGGACTGCTTTGACGTCAAGGTCTATCTGGACCCCCCGGAGGACGTTCGTCGGGCCTGGAAGATCAAGCGGGACGTAGGTAAGCGCAATTACACCGAGGAGCAGGTGGATGCGGACCTGATCAAGCGCGAGCCCGAGTCCGAGGCTTACATCCGGCCGCAGCGCAACAAGGCGGACATCGTGGTGCGCTTCCACCCGCCGGGCGCCAACGTGGATGTGGACGCCGGTCACTACAACGTCAAGTTGGTCTTGCGGCCCACCTTGCCGCACCCCTATCTGGCGGATATCGCCTCGGCAACCAGGACTGCCAAGTACGAGCCCATCCGTTTCGCCTTGGCCCGGGATCGGGGCACACCGGTGGATGTGCTGGAAATTGATGGCTCGGTGCCCGACCACGTAGCCCGGGCGGCCGAGGCAATAATCTGGGAGAAGATGCACCAGGACGGCGAGTTGAACCCGGACGCAATAGGACTGTTCGCCGAGGGGGACACCCAGCGGGTTTCAGGCCCCTTGGGACTCACGCAATTGCTGATCGTCTGGCAGCTCCAGTCGGCTAGGGCCGGAGTGAGCGAAGAGAAGCCGTAGCAGTCCGGGTTCGGCGCCTTTGGGTTCCCCTGTATGGGCGCATCCCGACCGGGGCCACCCCATCCGAAGATGAGCCCTGATCCCCTCACAGGGGGGCACTGCACCGGCGAAGAGCCGGCGCAAATGGCCGTGGGTTGGATCGTCTCCCCTCGTGCAAAGTTGTGATTGATTTCCTGAATCTAATCAGCGCGACCGAAGAAAGCCTCGTGGGAGGCGGGGCCGAAGCTCGCTGGGAAGGGGCAACAGAGCAATACTGGCGGAAGAGGTTGCCGGTGGTAGGCTCGCCTCGCCGAGGACGGTGGTGCGCAGCGCTTCCAGTTCACCCTGGCCATGAAGGCGCTCACCTATAGACTGCTTAACCACTCGGAGGCTGCGGGTGACCAGGTCCGCCAGAGCACCCACCTGTGAGGCTCTGGGCCAGTCCCCGTTTTTTACCTCCGGGGGAAGAAGTATCAAGTTTTCGGGTTGGCTACCTGAGTCCGGAAGGGCGATCACCAAGGGTTTCAGCGCTTCCGATCGGCTGGCCTCGGGAGCGCCTTGGCTCGCCAGCGCGTCGAACGCAGCTAGGGCGACGTTGAATTCGCGCAGGCAATACCAGCGGTTGAAGTAGGTTTCGCCGGCGAAGACCACCATAACCTTCGCCTCCAGCAGCGCCTTCACCAGCGCAGCGGGGAACTGTTCCCCCTGATGAAGTTCCGATTGGTCCAGGAAAGTGGGGACGCGCCGGCTGAGCAACTCAGCTTGGAGGGCAGTTGCCGCAGGAGTTGAAGCCATGCGGGCGTACGAAATGAAGACCTGATGAGGCATGACTTCAGCTCCAAGAAGCAGGGACCGGTTGTCCAGCGAGCATATAGTTCAGTCCAGGAACTTTTTTGAGGCGCCGAACCAGTCTCGCACCGTTTTGCGGGCGGTGGCGGTGCGCAGTAGTTGCAGGAATGCTGCTGCGCTCGGCGAGTGGTCTGCCTGGGTCCGGTACAAGACGTGCCAGGAGCGCTCCAGCGGGGTTCCGGCCACCTTCAATCGGCTGAGCGTTCCCGCCGCCAGCTCGGCAGCCACCGCGTGGGTTGAAATCAAGGTGACTCCCAGGCCGGTGGACGCTGCCTGCTTGACCGCACCGTTGCTCCCCAGCGTCATGAACGGGGGAGACTCGATCCCCGCTTCCGCCAGGAACTCCTCGGTGTTGCTGCGAATGCCGGACCCGGCCTCTCGCAGCAGCCAGGTCTCGCCGGCCAGGCGGGAGCGATCGAACGGCTCAGAGTCGGACAGTTTGTGGTCGGGAGACGCCACCACCACCAAGCGGTTCTCGATGATCGGCTCTCCGGTGATCTCGCCGTTGTCGTGCGGGCGCCCCCCGATTCCCAGATCGGTCTGGTATGACAGCAGGCTGTCGAACACCGAAGCCAGGTTGCCCACCTCCATCCACAACTCCACTCCCGGATGGCGCTGGCGGAATAGCTTGAGCAGGGGGGCCATCAGGTACTCGCCGGCGGTGGTCACGGCGGAGAGCCGAAGCTGCGCTGCCTGCCCGGCTTTCTCCCGAGCCCGCCGGCCGGCTTTCTCGTACAGTCCCAGGATCTGGGCGGCGTACTTGGCGAACTCCTCGCCTGCCGGGGTAACCCTTATGCCCCGGCCATGGCGCTCCAGCAGGTCCACTTCGAGCTCCCGCTGCAGGGAGGCGACCCCGGCGGACACCGACGGTTCGGTTACCGACAGGCTGGCCGCCGCTGCCCGGATAGAGCCTTGGCGGACAACTTCCAGGAAGGTTCTCAGCTGCCCGAAGGTCATCCCTTCGTCACCTTGTACCGGAAAGCCGACCGACCGTTATTGATTGAATCGAGGCTCAGTAAGAACATAGATTCTCTATCTTAGATAGCTACTTAATTGAGGTCAATAAAACTTAAGTATGGTTCTGGCTAACGCCGGAGCCTGCGTGGCCGGAACGTGAACAACTCTGGAAGACTGTGTATTAGAGAACTACCTAAGTGAATTCATCAAGGATTCAATTGCGATTTATGTAAGCCAGGTCTATCATGAGCGCGACGCTCCCGGTACTTGTGGGCCGGGACCCGAAGTTTCTAGATGGAGGAGAGTTATGGCTGGAACGAGCACCGAGGGAAGGCCGCGCTGGCTGGCCGGTGTCATGCCCTACAAGGAAATGGGTTACTGGAAGCCGGAGTACGTACCGGAGGACAGCGACATCATCGCGGTCTTCCGTATCACCCCGCAGGACGGCGTGGAGCCGGAGGAAGCCGCCGCCGCGGTGGCCGGCGAGTCCTCCACCGCCACCTGGACGGTGGTGTGGACCGACCGCCTGACCGCTCACGACAACTACCAGGCCAAGGCCTACAAGGTGATCCCGGTTCCCAACTCCAGCCCGCCCTCGTGGATCACCTATATCGCCTATAAGCACGACCTTTTCGAAGAGGGCTCCATCGCCAACCTCACCTCCTCGATCATCGGTAACGTCTTTGGCTTCAAGGCCCTGAAGGCGCTGCGCCTAGAAGACATGCACATTCCCCGGGAGTACATCAAGACCTTCCAAGGACCCCCGCACGGCATCGTCACCGAGCGGGAGATGATCAACAAGTACGGCCGCCCGCTGCTAGGCGCCACAACCAAGCCCAAGCTGGGCCTGTCCCCCCGCAACTACGGCCGGGTGGTCTATGAGGCGTTACGGGGCGGGTTGGACTTCGTAAAGGACGATGAAAACATCAACTCCCAGAACTTCAACCGCTGGCGGGACCGCTATCTCTACTGCATGGAAGCGGTTCACCGTGCCGAGGAGATGACTGGTGAGACCAAAGGTCACTATCTGAACGTCACCGCCGGCAACATGGAGGACATGTACGAGCGGGCGGCGCTCGCCAAGGAACTGGGCAGCGTCATCATCATGATCGACCTGACTATCGGGTTCACCGCCATGACTTCCATGTCCCATTGGGCTCGGGCGAATGGGATGATCCTTCACTTGCACAGGGCCGGGTACGCTACCTACGCCCGCCAGAAGAACCACGGCGTCAACTTCCGGGTTCTGTCAAAGTGGTGCCGCCTTCTGGGAGTGGACCACATCCACTCGGGCACCGTGGTGGGCAAGCTGGAGGGCGATCCCAACGCAATCAAGGGCTACTACGACACGTTGCGCGAGGACAAGGTCCCGGCCAACCCTGTCACCGGAATCTACTTCGACCAGGACTGGGCTCACATGCCGGGCGTTATGCCGGTTGCCTCAGGTGGAATCCACGCCGGCCAGATGCACCAGCTCTTGCACTACCTGGGCGAGGACGTGGTCTTGCAGTTCGGGGGAGGCACCATCGGTCATCCGATGGGAGTTGCCGCCGGCGCGACCGCCAACCGGGTGGCTGTCGAGGCCATGATTCAGGCTCGCAACGAGGGCCGGGACTACTTCAGAGAAGGTCCGGACATCCTGAAGAAGGCTGCCAAGAGCTGCTCTCCGCTGGCTTCGGCGCTGGAGGTCTGGGGCGACATTACCTTTGACTTCGAATCCACCGACGTGCCGGACGTTCTCGAGCTGCCTACCCCGGTCAGCTAATTACCGATCAGGGCGCTCGATAAAGATAATCAGGAGAAATGACAATGGGAACTGGACTCAAGATCACCCAGGGAACGTTCTCGTACCTTCCGGACTTCACGGACGACGAGATTCGCGCCCAGATTCAATACGGCATAGACAACGGCTGGGCGGTAGCCATCGAATACACCGATGACCCGCATCCCCGCAACTCCTACTGGGACATGTGGGGCATGCCGATGTTCGATCTCACCGACTCTGCCGGCGGACTGTTCGAGGTAAACCGTTGCAGGGAAGCTTTCCCGAACCACTACATCAAGGTGAGCCTGTACAACCCGAAGCTGACCAAGCAGACGACGGCCCTGCAGTTTATGGTCCAGCGGCCGGCCCACGAGCCGGGCTACCGCTTGGTGCGTACCGGCGGCCCTGATCGCCAGATCCGTTACACGATGGAGCCCTACGCCGCGGTGGCCGCTCCGCACGGCGACCGGTACCCAAGCTAACGGCAGCATCGTAAGGAGCGAACGCAAGTCGGAGGAAGCGGGCCCCCGCTTCCTCCGACCTGTAGAAGATGATCAATGAATCGCAGCAAGGAGGATTGACGTGGCGCAAGGCATCACACCGGAAAAGCTGATCAGTCCGCCGTCTCAGGGCACTGGGATGTACCGCGGCGGGAGCAATGTGGACGATCGTTTTGGCGTGCACAAGCCTGCCGAGGAGTTCGCCGCACTGGCCGACCCGCTCCGCGAGTTGCCCGACGACCTGGAAGTCGATGCGGACAAGCTGATCTCCGATACCAAGGTCAAAGAAGTGCTCCACCAGCTGAACACCGAACTGGTGGCGCTCAACAACGTCAAGGAGCGCATTTCTGAGATCGCCCACTTGCTCCTGATTGACCGGCTGCGCCGGGGAATCGGGTTGGAGGCCGAGCCACCCACCCTGCACATGAGCTTTACCGGCAACCCGGGGACCGGCAAGACCACCGTCGCCCGGCGGATGGGTCAGATTCTGTGGAGGCTCGGCTACGTCCGCAAGGGTCACGTAGTCACCGCCAGCCGGGACGATCTGGTGGGCCAGTATGTCGGCCATACCGCTCCCAAGACCCGGGAAGTGATCAAGCGGGCGATGGGTGGGGTGCTGTTCATTGACGAGGCTTACAACATCTACCGGCTGGACAACGAACGGGACTACGGCCAGGAGACGGTTGAGATGCTGCTGGAGGTCATGGAGAACGACCGGCAGGACCTGGTGGTGGTAATGGCCGGTTATCGGGACAAGATGGATCGGTTCTTCTCCGACGTTCCGGGAATCTCCTCCCGCATCGCCCACCACGTGGACTTTCCCGACTATAACGCCCAGGAATTGATGGATATCGGGCGGATGATGCTGGACGCCCAGCGCTACCAATTCTCCGCCGACGCAGAGTTGGCATTCCAGGACTACCTGGCCCTCCGGCTGGCCCGTCCTCACTTTGCCAATGGCCGGTCCGTGCGCAACGCCTTGGACCGGGCCCGCATGCGCCAGGCCATCCGCCTTTACGACTCGGTTGAAGATGGGCGCAAGCTGACCAAGAAGGATCTGGTCACCATCCAGGCCGAGGATATTCTGGCCAGCCGGGTGTTTGACGACCTGCACCAGTCCGGTCAGGACACCGTGGCCAACGGTTCTTCATCGAAGGGGGCCAGGGCCAAGAAGAAGGCTAAGTAGTGGACGACTGGGGCAGCGGGATCAACAGCCGGGTGGTGCTGGGACGTAAAGAAGCAACCAGCTGGGTTGGATTCCAGTGGACCGGGGAAGAACCCGAAGGAATGAACGACATAGCTCAGGCCTTGGCCAACGGTGCCGAATGGGATGGCGAAGAGTTGGTGACTTACAACAAGCCGGCTTTCCACCACGCGTTTTCCCGGATGCGCGATGGCTGGATGGAGGACTCGGACTAGTTTTCCGGTTCTCGGCTCTTGCGCTCAGCCGGGTGTTCAGGTTATAAGAGTTCGAAGGCTCTCGCGCATCCTTCGACCCACGTTTTGTTTATTTGCCGTATCATTCCGGTTCAACCGGTGACTCTCAGCCGCCGGGTTCCCGGCCTACCGTCAGCACCCGCCGTCAGGCTTTTCATCAGATGGGACACGCTCATCGAATCTGATCGCCAGTCAGCCGTCGCTAGAGGAAAGGAGACAGCCAGGGTGAGCATTGTCCTGCCAGTTGAGGAGGTGACCATGTCCAGAGTTGAGGAGATGATGAGCCGTCACGTCTTGACAGTGACGGCGGGTCAGACTTTGGAAGAAGGTGCCCAGGCCATGTTCGAACGCAAGACCGGTTCGGCAGTGGTGGTCAAACAGAGCCGCTTCATCGGCATCGTCACCGAACGGGACGTCCTTCGCGCAGTGGCCCACGGCCGGATTCCCTGGAGCACCAGGATCGTCGATGTGATGACGGCCGACCCGGTCTCCATTACCCCGGACACTCTCACCGCGGACGCCATCCGGGTGATGATTGAGGGGGGATTCCGCCACCTTCCGATCTCTCGCGACGGTCGTACCCTGGTAGGCTTGGTCAGTCTTCGCGAGTTGCTCAAGGCAACCGCCCTGCCCAAGTTCGGGGTTACTATCGTTCCCGATGGGGGTCCCGGGCTCTCAAAGGCTTAGACTCTCCCCTAAGGCATCGGACTAACTGCAAAGGACAGGTCTCAACATGGCTATCGCACCAGGTACGTACAACTTCGGCCCGAACAACGGCCAAATGCTCGTCAAGGTCTTTCGGGAAGGCGTTGCGAAGAAGGTCGGCCACGACCTGATCATCGAGGTAAAGAGCTGGAGCGCCACCGCAACCATCGCCGAGCAGAGCACTGAGTCCAGCTTCAGCGGCTCCGCCGATGTGGGTTCGGTCAGCGTCTTGCGGGGTGACGGTGGCGTCAAGCCGCTGTCCGACGGTGACAAGGCGGACATCAAGAAGAACATCACCCAAAAGATCATCACCGTTCCGAGCATCACGTTTCAGTCGTCCGGTGTGAACCCGTCCACCAACACGGTCTCAGGAACGATGTCGATCATGGGCAAGAGCCAGCCGGTGGACATCAAGCTGACGGAGACCGGCGGCCAGGTCAAGGCGAACATCACGGTGGTTCAAAGCAAGTGGGGCATCAAGCCTTTCCAGGCGATGATGGGTGCCCTCAAGGTGCGCGACGCAGTGGACGTAGAAATTACCGCCACTCCGTAAAGCTTCGACTTTAGACCTAAGGGCGCCCCCCGGGGGCGCCCTAGATGCGAAGCCAGAGGTGCTCAAGCAGATCCAGCCCAAGGTACCGGCGCACCGCTTCTTCGATAATCTCCCCGTCGCTTTTCCCGGTCCGAGCAGCCTTCGCCTGAGGCTTAGGCTGCGCTTCGCACCAGGCGCATGGTGAGCTCCAGGGTCTCTCGGGGGCTGGGTTCCTTGCCGAGGAAGACGTAGCGCATCTGGAGCCTGAGCAGGCCGATCTGACCAAAAGGGGTGCTACCCAACCGCCGTCTTTGCCTGCCGAACCAGCGGGCGTAGCTGCTTGGCTTCTCCTTGCGAAAGCGGAACCGGCGAATCTCGATCCAGCTGAGATGCCACACCAGCAAAGTGCTGAACATCGCGGCCACGGCAATAAGCGGGATTGAACTGTCGATGACCTTTTCGCCCTGCAGGTTGGGTAACGCTAGCAACATGAGGACCGGAAGAATCAGCCCCGAGACGAAAAAAGATGCCTGACCCAGCCTGGTCATCGGTGAGCTGCGTACGAAGTAGGCGAAGTGATCGGCCACATAGTCGGGCAGGCCGCTGCTGTTGTCCACGGGCGCCATTCTATTTGAGTCCGATTTCTAACTCAGCGCTACGGGCGGCCCCGCAGGTCGGAGAACGAGTCTGTCCCGGTGATCTGGTGGCGGGCGTAGGGATCCTCGGAGGTCCAATGCCAGCGGACGCCGATGACCGATCCCCAGATCGCTCCGCCGAACAGTGCCACCACCAGGGCGGCGAGGGCTCCGAGTCCTTCGACCGTGAAGTTGGCATCCAAGGGCAGTTCGCCGATGCCGTAAGGCAGATCGATTGTCTCAGCGGAGATCCCGAACAGCATCACCAGCGCAGCCGCAGCAATCAAAAGCAAGGTGAAGACCCCAACCAGCGACCCATTGGCCACTCCCGCCCCCGCCCCCATCCGCCCTGCGGTATAGCCGGCCCACAGAAAGGAAACGAACAGGACGGTCACGAAGCCTACGGCCAGCCCGGCGCTGGTGATGGTGAACTCGCCCCGGATAGCCTTGCGCAGAGCCACGCCCTGGGCGTCCAGGATGGCGGTTGCCCAGATTGTCAGGACGGCCGCCGAGGTCAGGCCGACGACGGTTCCCGTGAACGCTCCGCCCAATGTCACGCCCGATCTTCCGTACTCGTCGTATCCGACTTCCGGTGACTGCCGCATGTTCGCTCCCGCTCCAGATGCGCGATGCGCGGGGGCCATCCTAAGCCCGCCGGGCCGCCGAAGCCGGGCAGGCGTGTAAATTCTTCAGATGCGCCAGCTAAGGTACGGGGTGGCAGGCCTCAAGGACCCCTTGGACCTCAAAGCCTCGGTACAGTTCCTGATCGACGAGGGATATTCCGCGTGCGAGGTCCAATTCGTCAAGGAGTTCACACTAAAAGAATCCGAGGCCCGCAAGCTTGGGCAGATGGCCCGGGACAACGGCATCGCCCTTTCGGTTCACGCTCCTTACTTTGCCCAGCTGACTACCAAGGAACCGGATCGGCGCAAGCTTCATTTGGGCGGGCTGCACCACTCGTGCAAGCTGGCGGGGGCGATGGGGGCCTCGGTGGTGGTGTGCCACCCCGGCAGCCATCACGGTGCCAGCCCGGAGGAGTTGCACGAACGGGTCTCCGCCGCGTTAGACGAGTTGGGCCCCAAGGTGGTCGACCTGGGGGTCAGGCTGGGTTTGGAGACCTGTGGGAAACGCTCCCAGTTCGGGTCGCTGGGGGATGTGGCGATGCTGGTCAAGCGCCACCGGTTCACCACTGTGACCATCGACTACGCGCACATCCACGCTTTGTCGAACGGATCGCTCAACCGCCCAGAGGCGTTCGATGCGCTGTTCGCGTTCATCACCGAACAGTTCGGCTTCGAGCATCTGTGGCCGCTTCACACCCACTTCAGCGACAACGAGTACGGGCCGGCTGGGGAGATCCGCCACGTGCCCTACGGCACGGGAACGCTGCGTATCGGCAACGTAGTGCAGGGAGCTTCCCGGTACGATCTGGCGCTCACCGTGATCTCAGAGGAGAAAGATGCAGGGTCCCATCGACAGATCCTTGAAGAACTTAAGGCGACCGGGGCCCCGCTGGCCCGGCCGCAACAACGGACCGAACGAGCGGTCACGGAGCGGATCTGGGTCCCTCACCCGGTGCCTCTGGAGCCGGTCCGCGATGCCCATGTCTTTCGCCTTGGTCCCCGCCAGGTACGGGTCACCAACATCGGCAAGATCTATTTCCCCGACGATGAGCTCACCAAGGGTGACTTGATTTCCTACTACTACAACGTTGCTCCGATGATGCTCTCGTTCCTTGCCGACCGCCCGATTGCCATGCAGCGGGTTCCCGAGGGGATCTACGGCGAGGCGTTCTATGAGAAGCAAAAGCCCAAGGGGGCCCCAGAATGGGTGCGCTCGGTTCCGGTATCGGCGGAGGGGGGAAGCCGGACCATCGACTTCGTGGTTATAGACGACGTATCCACGCTGGTTTGGATCGCCCAGATTGCCAGTGTGGAGGTGCACGCTTGGACCAGCAGGTGGCCGAACCTAGACGAGCCGGACTTCGCGGTCATGGACTTGGACCCCCACGAGCCGATCAGCTTCGAGGAGGTTCGGGCGGTGGCCAAGCTGGTCGGCGTGGTGCTGGAAGGTTTGGGTTTGAAGGGCTTCCCGAAAACCTCCGGCGGGTCGGGGATCCAGATCTTCATCCCGATCGCCCCGGGCCACAGCTACCGGGAGGTCCGGGAATTTTGTTCGGCGGTGGGGGGAATGCTGCGCACGGCCTATCCTGAGCGAGTGAGCATGGAAGCGTCGAAGGCGAAGCGGGCAGGCAAGGTGTATGTCGACGTCGGGCAAAACGCCAAGGGTCAGACTTTGGTGGCTCCTTACTCCGTTCGCCCCTACCCGGGGGCGCCGGTATCCACTCCGCTGGCTTGGTCAGAGTTGGACGGCGAGTTCTATCCTGAGCAGTTCCGCATCGCCACCTTGTTCGAGCGGATTGAGAAGGTGGGCGACCTATTTGCCGATGCGCTAAGGATCAAGCAGGATCTACACCCGGCGCTGGAGCGGCTGACCGGCCGCAGCTGAACTGGTTTGGTCTCGACGACGGAAAGGGCAGTAGTGTGAGCTATTCCTGGTCTGAGGTGCTCGGTTCTTTGACGCGCGCGCAGGACTTGAGCCGGGAGCAGGCCGCCTGGGCGATGGAGCACATCATGCAGGGGGCGGCTACCCCGGCGCAACTCGGCGCTTTCCTGGCGGCACTGCGGACGAAGGGTGAGACGGTAGAGGAGATGGTCGGCCTGGTTGAGACCATGCGAGCCTTCTCGCTAAAGGTCGACGTGGACTACCCGGTTGTCGACACCTGCGGAACGGGCGGCGACCGTCAGGGGACCGTGAACGTGTCGACCACATCGGCTCTGGTGCTGGCGGGGGCAGGAACGAAGGTGGCCAAGCACGGCAACCGTGCGGCATCCAGCCGGTGCGGCTCCGCCGACGTTCTGGAAGCGCTTGGCGTGAAGATCGACCTGGATCCGGCGGGCGTGAAGCGCTGTCTGGACGAAGCGGGAATTGGCTTTTGCTTCGCCCGGACCTTCCACCCCTCCATGCGTCATGCCGGGCCGGTGCGGGCGGAGCTCAGTGTAGCCACGGTGTTCAACTTCTTGGGCCCACTGACCAACCCGGCAGGCGCCCGGCGTCAGGCTTTGGGGGTCTCAGACCCGGCTATGGCTCCCAAGATGGTGCAGGTGCTGGATGTGCTGGGCACCGAGCGGGCTTTGGTGTTCCACGGATGGGACGGTTTGGACGAGTTGTCCCTGTCCGGCCCGTCGCACGTATGGGATCTGAACGGTGGCGAGGTGAGAGAGTACGAGGTCGATCCGGCCGTCCTTGGGCTGGCGGCGGCCCCGGCATCGGCGCTCAAGGGCGGATCGGCCGAGGAGAATGCGGTGATCACCCGGGCAGTGCTCGAAGGAGAGGTGGGTCCGGTTCGTGACGTGATCGTGCTCAACTCGGCCGCCGGCGCGGTAGCCGCCGGGCTGGCGAAGGATATCTCCCAGGGTTTGGGCATCGCAGTGGAGTCGATCGACAGTGGCGCGGCGAGCAGGGCGCTGGCGCTGCTGGTCGAGATCTCCAACGCCTGATCTCCAACGACGCGAAGAGAGTATGTTGGTGCCATGAAGTGGCTGATCCGTCTGCTTGGGCTACAGACCAACAAAGATGAGCGCGCTCAGCCGGTAGAACTGGCCGCTACTCCGACCGGCTCGGAAAAGTTGGCCGCTCAGGAGCGCCGGTCCGACCCCGATCCGGTGGCGCTCAAAGCGGTCAACAAGCCGGTGAATCACCGGCCTGGCCTTGACCTGGAGAAGCTCAAGTCGCTGCCCTCAGCCCAGTACCAGCCGCTCACCGAATACCTCAGCTACATCCAGGTCAAGCGGGGCGAAGCGGAAAGCCTGGTTTTCGTGCGGGCGAGCGACATCGACGCCCTGGCCAAGATGACCGGCGAGTCCCGGGACAACTTCGTCAAGGAGTTCAAGCGCTTGGGTGTCCTTATATCGATGAACTGAATATCGATGAACTGAAACTTTCTCTGCAATCTTCCGGAACCGGCCTGTGGGCCGGTTTTTGTCATACCCGCTCCCTAGAGTCGTGGTTGCCGGATCGGGTAAGCCGGTTTCACAGGTGCCAAGTGGAGGAGGCGAGCATGGACAACGTTTTGTCGGGCCGGCAGGGGTCACCGGCCACGAATGAACTGCTGGACTGGGGTGGGCGGCTGGCGGCTGAACTGGACCCACGGCTGGCCGATGTGTGGTCCTGCCTGTTCAGCATGAACTCGGACCTTTCCGTGGACGAGATCGCCTGGTTCCTGCGCATGGCGTATCTGAACGGGTACGAAGACGGCCTGACGGAGGTCAGCCGGGGAGCGCTGCTGGAGCAGCTGGGGATTTCGGTTCCCAGCCGCGGATCGATTGAGTCTTAAGCCCGATTGCACTTAGGGGCAGTTCGCGAAATAGAGAGGAGTGAGTTCGGTGGTCATCGACTGCAAACAATGTCAGATGTTCCAGAGTAGCCACTGCCGGGACTGCTTCGTCATGGCGGTCTTGAATCGGGAACCCGGTACGCCCTTGGTCATCGGTACCAGCCATGAACCGGCGATCGCCGCCCTGCAGGAAGCCGGGCTTGCTCCGGTCCTGCGCTTCAAGGCTAAGGCGTCCTAGCGGGTCGGACCCTGATATAGCGGCGGGCTAATTCGGGAGCTACAGGTCTGTATCCTTTATCCTTCGGTCCAGGAGGTGGTCCCGCTTCCCGATTGGCTTGGAGACAATGGTCAGACTGCATCTTGTCGGATTCACCACGGATCTCAAGAACCTGATCTTCGCCGACGAACCCGGCGCGCGAGGAGGGGGCTTTGTCGTCAGTCTTGACGCTCGTCTGCGCCATACCCTGGACGAGGTAATTCGTCTGGAGGACGAGGCGGAGGGCGATTACGAGGATGATGCCGACGATCGGGAAGACGGTTACGACGAGCAGGGGTTGGGGGAAGAGGCAGAGCCGGAGCCCGAACCGATAGTAGCCAAACCCAGGGTAGCCTCGAAGTTGACCCCTAAAGAGATCCAGAGCCTGCTCAGGCAGGGCAAGACCGAAGAGCAGGTGGCCCGGTTGGCCCAGACCCCGGTCGATTGGATTCAGCGGTTCTCTTTTGCGATCCTCGCCGAGCGGCGAGACGTCATTGAAGCGGTTAAAGCGGCGACTCTGTCCAAGCCCAGGCTGGGCCTGTCCGGCATTAATATCGGGGAGGCGGTAGAGGAGAACCTGGGAGCCAAGCGCCTTCGTATGGGCCCAGAAGCCATGGACGAGGCCTGGAAGGCGGTGCGCAGGAGCGGTCGCTGGCATGTGAGCTTCGAATACGTATCACGAGGCCAAAAGCGAATGGCCCGCTTTTCCTTCGATCCGGCCACCCGCTTGGTCGAGCCGCTAAACGAAATTGCATTGGAGTTGGGCTGGCGGGCGGATCCCCGCAACCGCACTGCCTCGCCCAACGCCGCCCCCAGCCCGCGGGTCAGCGGCTCGATTGTGAAACCTACCGCTGCTCGTTCTACCACTGCCACGCCCCGACAGGCTGTTGCCGGCCGCCCGGCCTCTGCGCCGGTGAGGGTTACCAGCGCCGGGGCGCGTATCAATGCAGGCGCCCCCCGAACCTCCGCAACCACCAGGGACCCCGGCGGCGCTACCGCCGGCGCGGCCCGCCCCGGCCCCGGCAGCGCCCGCCCCGGCAGCGCCCGCCCCGGCAGCGCCCGCGCCCGCTCCGGTGCCGCAGGCGCGGCGCCGGAGGACGCCCCCAGCAGGCCGCGAAGGTCTCCAACTCCCCCGCAGCGAACTCCGCTTCCTCAGCCTGAGCCGCCGGCGCCACGCAGGCGCACCCCGCCAGTGAGTTCCGAGAATGAACCGCTGCCTCCAGGACCGCCCGAGCGAAAGGGAACGGGTGGATTCACCATCGGAAAACCCAAGACGGACAGGCCGGCTTACTCGAGCCTGCCGAAGGTCTGGCGTCCTTCCCGGCGCCCCTGATCGGCCCCCGGTGGGAACCACCGATTAGAAGTCCGTATAACCACACCCGGGCAAGTGGGTTATGTTAGGTCGAATCCCTTGTTCGTCCCCGACGGGCTGGTCCTTGCTCGTCCAAACCGCTGCCGCCAGGTAGCTCAGGAGGAGATCGATGACTACACGAATAGCAATCAACGGCTTCGGGAGAATCGGCCGGCAGGTGCTCCGTCAGATCTCGCTGGGTCACCCCGAGCTTGAGGTTGTGGCGATCAATTCCTCCCGCACCACGGGCAAGATGGCCGCGCATATGTTCATGTACGACTCGGTTCACGGGCGCTACACCGGCAAGGTGGACTTCGACAGCCAGAACCTGATCGTGGATGGCCGGGTGATCCGGGTGACCGACCAGCGCGACCCGCTGCTTTGCCCCTGGCACGCTTTCGGTGTGGATATCGTGGTCGAGGCCACCGGACATTTCAACCACCGGGAGGCTGCTGCCAAGCACCTGAAGGCGGGCGCCAACAAAGTCGTCATCACTGCTCCCGGGCAGTACGAGGACGTGACCCTGGTGGTGGGGGTCAACGAACACATCTACGACCATGACCGCCACCACATCATCTCCGCCGCCTCATGCACCACCAACTGCTTGGCGCCGATGCTCAAGGTCTTGCACCGCGATTTCGGGGTAGAAGGTGCTCTTATGACCACGATTCACGCCTACACCCGCGATCAGCAGCTTCTGGACGGAACCCACAGCGATCCCCGCCGTGCCCGGGCGGCCACGCTCAACATGACCCCCACCAAGACCGGCGCCGCCAAGGCAATCGACAAGGTCATGCCCGAGTTGGCCGGCCGGATCGTGGGCATCGCGGTCCGGGTGCCGGTGGCCGATGTGTCCCTGGTGGACCTGAGTGTCACCCTCTCCCGTCACACCATGACCGAGGAGATCAACGACGCCTACAAGGCCGCGGCGCTAAGCCCGGAGATGTCGAACGTGCTTGACGTGACCGTTGAGCCGCTGGTTTCCAGCGACTTCGCCGGTGACACTCACTCAACAGTTATGGACCTGGCCTCAACCCGCCGGGGCCCGGGTACTCAGTTGAAGGTGCTAGCCTGGTACGACAACGAGGCAGGCTACTCCGCCCGCGTGGTGGATATCTGCTCGATGATCGCCGCCGAAGAGGCCAAGCGTTGCGGGGACGCCTTTGTACCGGAGGAGACCGCATCCGCGGGTGCCGAAACTGCCGACCCGGCCGCCAACGGCAAGGCAAAGGTGACGGTCACGGGGTAGCGGTAGCGGTTCGATTAGGGCGCCGCCGGACGGCGCCGCCTCAGATGGTTGTCCTTGCGCAAAAACAAAGCTTCAGATCGGCCCCCTGGAGGGCAGCACCTCTCGGTACAGTGCAGCCGTTTTCCGGGCGGCTGCCCTCCAGCTGAACCGGTCGATCACCCTTGCTCGGCCGGCGGTTCCCATTTCCGCTGCCAGGCCGGGATCCTCGATCAACCGGTTTATACGATCCGCCAAGGCTCGGGCGAATCCCTCCGGGTCTTCGATGGCGCCGTCGGGGCCTGCAGCAACCGGCACCAGGTAGCCGGTTTTCCCCTCGACCACGATTTCCGGAATACCGCCCACCTTACTGGCCACTACCGCGGTCTGGCATGCCATCGCCTCCAGGTTGACCAGCCCAAACGGCTCGTAGATTGACGGGCAGACGAAGACCCGGGCCTGGGTGAGCAATTGGAGCAACTCGGGGCGCGGGAGCATCCCGCCTATCCAGCGGACGCCTTGCCTAGCTCGTTCGAGCTTGCCGACCAACGCCTCGAATTCTTGGCGGATCTGCTCGGTGTCGGGCGCTCCGGCGCACAGGATCAGCTGGGCCGCCGGGTGGATCCACTCCGCCGCCCGGAGCAGGTGAACTATTCCCTTTTGCTGGGTGATCCGTCCGACAAAGATCACCGATGGCCGATCGTGCGTGATCCCGTAGCGCTGGAGGACGTCCGTTCCTTCCACCGGGCGGTAAACCGAGGCGTCGACGCCGTTGTGTATGACGTGGACCCGGGCCGGCTCGATCGCTGGGTAGGCGACGAGGATGTCCCTGCGCATCTGCCCGGACACGGCGATTACCGCGTCCGCCGCCTCCAGCGAGACCTGTTCGCAAAAGCTCGACAGCGCGTATCCGGCCCCCAGTTGCTCAGCTTTCCAGCGGCGCAACGGCTCCAGGCTGTGGCTCGTTGCCACGTGCGGGATCTTATAGAGGAGCTTGGCCCAGTGGCCGGCGAGGTTGGTGTACCAGGTGTTGCTGTGAACGATTCCGGCCCCCTGGACGCCGGCTGCCATCGCCAGGTCGACCGACATGCTCTCAAGCACCGCTGAGTACGGTTCGGCGCCGGCCAGCCGGTCCCAAGGCTGGTACTCGCGGGTGGCCTGCCCTGCGTGCCGGGCGGCGCCGAAACAGTGGACCACTAACTCCAGGTCCTCCAGGCGGGCCAACTCCGCTGCGAGGTGCTCGGCGTATACTCCGGCGCCACCGTAGACCTCAGGAGGAAACTCCCTGGTCAGAAAAGCAACCCTCACCAGGCGATCTGCTGATTCTTGCCGATCACGACTATGCCGTTGGCCGATACCGTGAAGCGCTGCCGGTCCTGTTCTGGGTCCACGCCGATCTGGCACCCTGCCGGCACCTGCACGTTTTTGTCGATGATCGAGTTGCGCACCACCGCACCGCGACCGACATCCACCCGGTCCAGCAGCACCGAGCCCTCTACCTCGGCGCCGGTGTGCACAGTCACCTGGGGCGAGAGCACCGAGCGGCGCACGCGGCCGCCGGAAACGATTGCTCCGGCGCTGACCAGCGAATCGAGCGCCTGGCCCCGCCGGCCCTGCTCATCGAAGACGAACTTCGCCGGTGGCTGCGGGTAGTGCCAGGTGTAGGTGGGCCACTGCTCGTTATAGAGGTTGAAGATCGGATGGACGGAAACCAGATCCATATGCCCGTCGTAGTAAGAATCCAGTGTTCCCACGTCCCGCCAGTAGCCTTGCTCCCGTGGGGTGGCGCCTGGAACAAGGTTGTTATCGAAGTCGTAGACGCAGGCGGTTCCCTGGTTGGCCAGCATGGGGATGATGTCGCCTCCCACGTCGTGCTTGCTGCTCTGTTCCTCGGCGTCGTCGGCCACCGCACGCACCAGCGCCGCAGTGTCGAAGATGTAGTTGCCCATTGACGCGAAAACCTGGTCGGGGGCGTGCGGCAGGCCCACCGGTTTGGCCGGCTTTTCGACGAAGCGATTTATCTTGATACCTTCCCCAACCTCAATGATTCCGAACGATCCCGCCTGGCTGATCGGCACGTGAATGCCGGCGACGGTTACCGAGGCACCGGATTCGATGTGCTGCTCGAGCATCTGCAACGGGTCCATGCGGTAGATGTGATCGGCCCCGAACACGTAAATGTAGTCGGGGGCCTCGTCTCGGATGAGGTTCAGGTTTTGGAAGATTGCGTCGGCTGAGCCGGAGAACCAGCGGGGGCCCCGGCGCATCTGGGCGGGGACCGAGGTGACGTAGCCGCCCAGCAACTGGGACATCCGCCAGGTCTGGGCGATGTGGCGGTCCAGGCTGTGGCTCTTGTACTGCGTCAGGACCGCAATCCGGCGGTTGCCTCCGTTGACCAGATTGGACAGGGCAAAGTCGATCAACCGGTAACTGCCCGCATACGGTACCGCCGGCTTGGCCCGGTCTGCTGTCAGCGGAGCCAACCGCTTCCCTTCGCCACCCGCAAGGACCATCGCGAAGATGTTGTGCGGGCGGCTGAACGGGGTGGGCACGCCGCTATCCTACGACCGCCAGGCGGGCTCCCGGTGTCGCTCGGATAAGGTTTATCGATCATGGACGAAGGACAGTACTGCGCGGCCGAACGTGCAGACGTCTCTGGCAGGGATTCAGATGGTGGATGGGATCGGTTCTTGGGAGCCGAATTGGAACGATTCGCTAGCCGGAGCCGGCTGCGCGAACCGGTTCCAGTGGCCCGTAGCGGAGCTCTTATGGTAGAGCGCAACGGTCAACGGTTGGTCAGCTTCTCTTCAAACGACTACCTCGGGCTCTCGGTGCATCCCGCTCTTGCCGACGCCGCGCACCGGGCGATGGGGAAGGGCTGCGGATCCGGGGCTTCCCGGCTGCTGGGCGGGGGATCTCCCGAGGTGCATCGTCTGGAGGAGCGTTTGGCCCGGTTCAAGCAGACCGAGGCAGCCCTGATATTTGCCAACGGCTATATGGCCAACATCGGGGTGATCGCTGCCCTGGCCGGGCGCCGGGACGCGTTGTTCTGCGATCGCCTCAACCACGCGAGCATTTGGGACGGGGCACGCCTGTCCGGTGCCTCGCTGTACCGATATCGTCATGGCGACGTTGCTCAACTCGAGCAACTGCTCCGTGACGCCACAGGGGCCCGGCGCAAGCTGATCGTGACGGAGACGCTGTTCGGGATGGACGGCGATGTGGCCCCGCTCGAGCAGATCGTCCGGCTGAGCAAGCGCCACGGGGCAGCGCTGATGGTCGACGAAGCCCACGCCGGCGGCGTATTCGGGCCGCGGGGAGAGGGCCTGGCGTACCGGGAGGGCGTCCAGGATGTGGTCGACCTGCACATGGGAACCTTTGGAAAGGCGTTCGGTAGTTACGGTGCCTACGTCGCCGGGCGCCGCAGTTGGATCGACTACCTGGTGAACACCTGCCGCACCTTCATATACACCACTGCCTTGCCGCCGCCGGCGGTCGGAGCGCTGGCAGCGTCAATTGAACTGGTGGAGCAGGCCGGGGAGGCCCGTGTGCGGCTGCTGGCAATGGCGGAGCGGCTGCGCTCCGGTTTGGCCGGTCTGGGACTGACCACCGGAGCCTCCGCCAGCCAGATCGTCCCGCTGATTGTGGGGGATGCCGCGGCTGCGATGCATGCAGCGGCCGCTCTGGAGCAGCGGGGGATCTTGGCGGCCTTGGTGCGCCCGCCGGTGGTCCCCGAGGGCACGTCCCGCCTGCGCTTTTCTGTCACTGCGGCCCACCACGAAAGCCACATTGACCAGGTGCTGGAAGCTGTTGGCGGACTCGCCGGCCGGGTTCGCCGGATCACTTGAGCGCGTTCAAGTCCGCAGTTGCCCAGCGCTTTGATCGTAGTTCGTCCACCTACGACGACAATGCCCTGTTGCAGGCGTCTATGGGCGGGCAGATCATGGAGCGTCTTCGCCGCCATGATGTTCCGGTGGGTTCGATACTCGAACTCGGCTGTGGCACCGGAGGCCTGACCGCCGGGTTGCTGGATACCTTTCCGGGGGCGCAGGTGGGCGCGCTTGACATCGCACCGGCGATGGTGGCTTACGTTTGCAACCGGCTCGCCGATGAGCCCCGGTTGACCGTGCATCTGGCCGACGCCGAAGCTACCGCTTGGCCGCCGGACTCGTTCGATCTCATAGTTTCCAACGCAGCGGTGCAGTGGTTCGAGCATCCGCACAAGAGCATTTGCACGCTCTCGGAGGCGCTGCGACCCGGAGGGCTGAGCGCCCACTCCACCTTCGGTCCGGGTACCTTCGCAGACTTGTTTGGCGTTCTGGGTGAGATTGAGGCTGAGCGGGAGACCCCTCCGGCCGGATACGGACTCCCGCTGCTTTCGGCCGGGCAATGGCGGGGGGCCCTTGAGGTGTGCGGCCTGGAAAACGTCCAGGTGAGCTCGCAGACGGTGCGCCGGCATTACGCCGGGCTACTGGCGTTCTTGAAGGCGCTTAAGGGCACCGGTGCCACTTTGAGCCAGGGCCGGCCCGCCTCGCCCGCCGGCTACTCGGTGCTCAAGGAACTGATCAGGCGCTATGACGCCGAGTACTCAAACAGCGACGGCGTTGCCGTGACCTACGAGATCTTGCTGATGGAGGGTCGAAAACCCGGGTAGAGACCGGCTAAGCGGGTCTCAAGCCGGTCTACCCTATTGTTAAGGGTGAGATAATTTCCCGTCCACATCACGCAGGTTGCCGCCGTGACCGCCGGTAGCCAGTCCGATAGGGGGTTGCGATGGCAGTACCAGGCAAGACGCTGACCGAGGTCTTCATCAACAGGGTTGCCAAGAGCCCCGATGCAGTTGCGCTGAAGGCTAAGGTGGGCAGCGAATGGAAGGCCTGGACTTTCGCCGAGTTCTCGGCGGATGCCCGCAACATAGCCGGCGGCCTGATCAGCCTGGGGGTCAACAAAGGGGACTACGTCGGCCTGCTGTCCACCAACCGGCCGGAGTGGAACGTTACCGACGTAGCAATCCTGCTTGCCGGAGCGATCGCCGTTCCGGTTTACGTCACCAACTCGGCATCGCAGGTCAGCTATATCCTCGGCCACTCCGAGTGCCGGGTGGCCATCGTCGAGAACCAGCATCAGCTGGACAAGATCCTGGCACACGCTGATCAGCTGCCGAACCTGCTGAAGGTCGTGGTCATCACCGGCGAGGGCGCGGGTAGCAACGAGACGGTGATCTCATTAGATGACCTCAAAAAGTTGGGCGTGGACCACGCAGGCGCCCATCCCGGTTCGGTGGACGAACGGATTGCCATGATCGACCCAAACGATACCGCCACCCTGGTGTACACCGCGGGTACCACCGGCCCCCCGAAAGGCGTGATCCTTAGCCACCAGAACTTTGCGTGGACCCTTCAATGCCTGGGCGAGGTCCTGCCGCTGGGGGAGTGCGAGCACCGCTTGCTGTGCTATCTTCCCCTGTCGCACATTTTCGAGCGCCTGGCTTCTGACTGGGGCGGCATCAAGTTCGGCTTCGAGATCTGGTTCTGCGAGTCTACCGACAAGATCCTGGAGTACCTCAAGGAGTGCGAGCCGACGTTTTTCATCGGCGTTCCCCGAATCTACGAGAAGTTTTACGGCGGGGTCAACGCCAAGTACGCGGTGCACGAGAAGAAGGAAGTGATTAAAAAGGCGCTCGACGCATCGCTGGAGCGGGTTGACGTCTTGCAGGCGGGGACTTCTGTGTCGCTTCCGCTCAAGGTCAAGCACACCCTGTTTGACAAGCTGGTCTTCTCCAAGACTCGGGAGGAGCTTGGCATGGGCCACGTCAAGTTCGCGATCACCGCGGCGGCGCCGATCACCGCGGATGTCATGCGTTTCATCCACGCGCTGGGCATAGATCTGATCGAGGCCTACGGACAGACCGAGGTCAACGGTCCCACTGCAGTTACCCGGCCGGGAAGGGCCCGGTTCGGTAGCGTGGGCCCGGTGATCCCGGGCATGGAACTACGTTTCGACGCCGATGGAGAGATCCTGGTCAAGGGCCCCAACGTTTTCCGGGGCTACCACAAGGAACCGGAAGAGACCGCGGCCGTGATGACCGAGGACGGCTTCATGCGCACCGGCGACGTCGGTGAGCTAGACGCCCACGGTTATCTCAAGATCACCGATCGGAAGAAGGACATCATCATCACCGCGGGCGGCAAGAATGTTGCTCCCCAGGAGATAGAGGGCCGGCTTAAAGTGCATGCGCTGGTATCGCAAGCAGTGGTCATAGGCGACCAGCGGCCGTTCCTGACTGCCCTGTTGACCTTGGACCCGGATGCCGGCCTGAAGTGGGCGGCGGCTCAAGGGGTAACAGCGGGCGACAGCGAAGCGCTGTCCAGGGACCCGGCGGTGCTGGGTGAGCTGGAGTCCTGGGTGGGCAAGGTCAATGCTGAGCTGAACAACGTCGAGCAGATCAAGAAGTGGACCGTGCTGCCGCTGGACTTCACCCAGGAAGCGGAGGAGATCACTCCGAAGCTATCGGTGCGGAGAAAGATCGTGCTGGCTAAATACCAGGAACAGGTGGAGGCTATGTACTCCCGGTAGGACCGGGCGCCTCAGCGGCGTCGGTCGATCGGACGCCCCGGTTCCCAAGTAGGTTCGCCCTATTTGCGAGACGGGCCATTAGGTGCAGGGGGCCGTCGGCTTGGGCATTGGGATCGTAAGCTTATCGCCCAGCTGGAGCTTGGTCGGGTCGGTGACCACAGGACTTTGCGCCTGGGCGATGCAACCGTCCAGGTTGGCCTGCCCGTAGAATTTCTGCGATATTGTCCGGAGGGTGTCGCCGCTGGTCACGGTATGGATCTGGTCCTCGCCGCTGGCTGCTGCCGCAGGCACGGTGGTTGTGGTGGCAGTGGATGGGGTCCCGGTCCCGGATTCGGTTCCCGATCCTGCGGCGGGCGACTGGGCTCCCGTGCCGTTTGCACCGGTGCTGACCGGAGGGGTAGGTGCGGCTTGCGCAGCCCGAACCTGGCGTTCAAGCTGTTCGATCTCCGCTTGGGCCGAGGCAAGGCGAGCCTGAAGATCGTCGACCTGTTCGGAGTCGGCCCCGCCGCCGGTTGCCCGGCCCAGGATGAAGACGAGAAACAGCACCACTGCAAGAGCGACTATCCTGCCCCAAAGTACGTTGGTGGGACGGCGGTCGCCGCCGAACGACGGTTGATCGGGC
The DNA here is from genome assembly GCA_052389675.1 of Actinomycetota bacterium. GTDB lineage: Bacteria > Actinomycetota > CADDZG01 > JAHWKV01 > JAHWKV01 > JBBDRH01. The sequence goes on along the minus strand of JBQTHR010000017.1, from coordinate 46,089 downwards.
TCGTAGATGGGCTGCTCCTATGTTACGCGCCGGATTGTTTAGGAAATCCTAGCCTCAAAGTTGGTCCGAGTAGCTGATTTCGCTTTTTAGGGTCCGAAAGGCAATTTGGTGCAACCGAGAGCGTCCTTCACGCCCCGAGTGCAACGCACGGGGAGAGGCGCGTACCGCCTGCCGAGCCAATAGCCAGGTGCTGATCCGCACGCGCTTTTTGGTCCACGGGATTGTCCAGGGGGTGGGTTTTCGGCCGTTCGTCTACGGGCTGGCCGTTCGGCTGGAGCTTTGCGGGTTCGTTTTTAACGACTCCAACGGCGTAACCATCGAGGTGGAGGGGCCGGCCGTTGCGGTGGATGCTTTCGGGCGGCACCTCCGGGACAATCCTCCGCCGCTCGCGGTGATCACGGGGTTGACCGAGCAGCAGTTGCCCCCTTCTGGGGGTGCGGGTTTCGAGATCCGCCACAGCCTGCATGCCGGCGCCGCCTCGGCGTTGATCTCCGCCGACATGGCCACTTGCGACGACTGTCTTTCCGAGATGTGGGACCCTGCCGACCGCCGGCACCGCTACGCCTTCATCAACTGCACGAACTGCGGTCCGCGTTTCACGATCTCCACCGGCATTCCCTACGACCGGCCCAACACCACCATGGCCGGGTTCGAGATGTGTGCCGAGTGTAAATCGGAGTACGAAAACCCGCTTAACCGCCGCTTCCACGCGCAGCCGGTGGCCTGCCCGATCTGTGGTCCCCGGCTGGCACTGCTGACCAGATCTGGCCGCCCGATCGACGGTGATCCGGTGGAGGAAGCTGCCCGGATGCTGCTCGGCGGGGCGATCCTGGCGGTCAAGGGCCTGGGCGGCTACCACCTGTCGTGCCGGGCTGCGGACGAGGTGGCCGTAAAGGCTCTGCGAGAGCGCAAGGCTCGGGAGGACAAGCCGTTCGCGGTGATGGTCGCCGGGGTGGAACAGGCTCGCCACCTGGTAGAGATCGGGGTTGAGGAGGAGGCGATCCTTAGCACCCGGCGCCGTCCTATTGTGCTGCTGCGCCGGCGGGAGGGGCCCACAGTAGCGGGGGTGGGACCGGGGGTCGCCCCGGGCAACCGTTACCTCGGGATGATGTTGCCTTATACACCGCTGCACCATCTGCTGCTGGAGCGGGTAGGCGAGCCCATAGTTCTAACGTCCGGGAACATGTCTGACGAGCCGATCTTCTACCGGGATGAGGATGCCCTAATCGGCCTGGACCCCATCGCCGATGCCTTCTTGACCCACAACCGCCCGATCCACATGCGCTGCGACGATTCGGTGGTCCGGGTAGTCCCGGCACCCGCGGGGGCTAAGGAGCAGCAGATCCGTCGCTCTAGGGGCTACGCCCCCCAACCGATCACCGTGACTCCTGGTTTTGCCCGGCCGGTCCTGGCTGCCGGGCCGGAACTAAAGCACACTTTCTGCGTTGGGGTGGGCGATGCAGCGATTCTGTCCCACCACATCGGCGACCTGGAGAACTACGAGGCGATGCTGTCCTTCCTGGAAGGAGTGGAGCACTTCCAGCGGGTGTTCGAGGTGCGCCCGAAGGTAGTTGCCTACGACCTGCATCCCGAGTACCTGGTTACCAAATGGGCGCTCGGGCTGGAGGGGGTGAGCTTGGTGGGCGTGCAGCATCACCACGCTCACATCACTTCGTGCATGGCCGACAACCGGCGCTCGGAGCGGCTGGTTGGGCTGGCGCTGGATGGCACGGGCTACGGCGAGGACGGAGCTTTGTGGGGTTGCGAGGTTATGATCTGCGATCTGGCCGGCTACCGGCGCACCGCCCACCTGCGCTACGTGCCGCTGCCCGGTGGTGCCCGTGCGGTCAAACAGCCCTGGCGGATGGCTGCCGTCTACCTGCAGGCGGCTTTTGGCGACGCCCCCCCCGCCGGCCTGGAGTTCGTCGAACGTACCCGCCAGAGCTGGAGTCCGATCCTCAAGATGGCCGCCGCCGGCGTGAACTCACCCTTGTGTTCGAGCGCCGGTCGCCTGTTCGATGCCGCGGCCGCTTTGTCGGGCATGCGTGACTCGGTCAGCTACGAGGGGCAAGCGGCGATCGAGCTGGAACAGGCTGCCGATCCGCGGTGCGACCTTGCCTACCCCTGCTCGATCGAAGGCGACAAGATTGCCGGGGAAGAGCTGATCGGGCACCTGGCCGAGGATCTAGCCGCCGGTCGCCCGGTTCCCGAGGCCGCGGCCGCCTTCCACAACGGACTGGCGGACGTCTTGGTTACTGCGGCCAAGCGGGCGGCCGCCGAGGAGGGACTGCGAACGGTAGCCCTGTCGGGCGGCTCGTTTCAAAATCAACTGCTGGCCGAACGGGTGACGCTGGGGCTTGAGAGCGCCGGTTTGGAGGTTCTCACTCACTGTCGGGTACCGGCCAACGACGGCGGGATCTCGCTCGGCCAGGCAGTAATCGCCAACGCCCGTCAGGCATACTAGTGGGTTTGAGGGGGGCGCCATACCCCTGAACCGGTCCGATTTGTGCGCGGTGGTAAGCTAAACAACCTCATGGCGAAAGGGTATTGACTATGTGTCTTGCCATCCCCGGTCAAATCATTCAGATGATCGATCCCGTCAAGAACATCGCCAAAGTCGATGTCGGAGGGGTTAGACGAAACGTTAATGTCGGTCTCGTGGCGGAGGAAGAAGGCATTGAAATCGGCGACTGGGTTCTGATACACGTCGGTTTCGCGCTGTCCAAGGTGGACGAACAGGAGGCTGAGGCCACCCTCGAACTGCTGAAGGGCCTGGGTGAAGCATTCGACGATGAAATCGAGCAACTCAAGGCCAGCGATATCTCATGAAGTCAGAACAGCTCAGCATCATCGACCGCAATTCGTACGGTGCTGTTTGCGCAGTGGTGGACGGATGCCTCACCTGCGGCGACGTTGCGGTTGAAGTCGAGGTACTGGAGGTCCAAGGTTTCGACGCACTGTGCAAGGACCCCCACGGTCAGCAGGGAAAAGTAGGCATAGAGCTGGTAGGGCAAGTTGACGCCGGCGATCGCCTACTGGTACATGCAGGAGTGGCAATCTCCCGGTTATAGAGGAGCCGCACCCCAACGGCGGCCGGAAGGTAAGGAGCTTTCATGAAGTTTGTCGACGAGTTCAGGGATGCAGATCTTGCTCGGGCGCTCGGCGCAAAGATTGCGTCGCTGTGCGATCCGGGCCGGCATTACAAGATCATGGAAGTCTGTGGTGGCCACACCCATACGATCTACAAGCACGGTATCGAGGATCACCTTCCCGACAACGTCGAGCTGGTTCACGGCCCGGGTTGCCCGGTGTGCGTTATCCCAATGGGCCGGGTGGACGACGGAATCGCGATCGCCCGCAACCCGGAGGTCATCTTCACCTGTTTTGGCGACATGATGCGGGTTCCCGGCGGAAACGGCTCTTTCTTGGACGCCAAGGCCGACGGGGCGGACATCCGCTTCGTCTACTCTCCGCTGGATGCTCTCAAGCTGGCGATCGAGAACCCCACCCGTCAGGTGGTCTTCTATGCAATCGGCTTTGAGACCACCGCTCCCTCCACCGCCCTCACTCTGATGCGGGCGAGGGCCGAGGGAATCAAGAACTTCTCGGTTATGTGCAACCACGTGACCATCGTCCCGCCGCTCAAGGCGCTGTTGGAGTCGCCCGACCTGCGCCTGGACGCCTTCATCGGACCGGGGCACGTCTCCACCGTGGTTGGCTGCCGGCCCTACGAGTTCATTACCGAGGACTACAAGACCCCCATTGTGGTGGCCGGCTTCGAACCGCTCGATCTGCTCCACTCGGTTGCCATGATCATGGAGCAGCTCAAGGATGGCCGCTCCGAGGTGGAAAACCAGTACGGGCGAGTGGTTCCCTGGGAGGGCAACCCACGGGCTCTCGAGGTGCTGCAGGAGGTATTCGAACTGCGGCCCTACTTCGAGTGGCGCGGGCTGGGCTTCATCTCCCAGAGCGCGCTCAAGCTTTCCGATAAGTACGCCGAGTTCGACGCCGAGTTGCGCTACGACACCCCCGGTGTGCGGGTGGCCGACCCCAAGGCGTGCCAGTGTGGCGAGGTGCTCAAGGGCGTGATAAAGCCGTGGGAATGCAAGGTGTTTGGCACCGCCTGTACACCGGAGACACCGATCGGCACGTGCATGGTGTCTTCAGAGGGTGCCTGTGCCGCCTACTACAACTTCGGGCGATTCGCGCGCTCCAAAGCGCGCGCGGACGCTTAGTGGTCCAGCCTCCAGGTCCGCTGGTACGGTCGGGCAGCTTTCAGACCTGCTACGGATAACGGCGCAATGCCGGATCTTGAAGAGGAGGTTCTTGCGCGCATCGAGCGCCAGCGCAAGCTGAAGGCGCGCTTTCGTGACGACCACATCACCATGGCCCACGGGGCCGGAGGCAAGACCACCCATACGCTGGTGGAGGGCCTGTTCGCTCATGCGTTCGCTAACGACGCACTCAACGATCTGGGCGACGCAGCTAACCTGCTGCTGGACGGCGCCAACATAGCTTTTACAACCGATGTTTACGTTGTTAGGCCGCTGAGGTTTCCGGGCGGCTCAATCGGGGAGCTGGCGGTCAATGGGACCGTCAACGACCTGGCGGTGAGCGGGGCCCGGCCGGTCGCCCTATCGTCGGCCTTCGTCATTGAGGAGGGTCTGGACGCCGATATTTTGCGTGCGGAGGTCCAGGCCATGGCGCAGGCCGCGCGGGCGGCTGGAGTGGCGATAGTTTGCGGCGATACCAAGGTGGTGGAGCGGGGCAAGTGCGACGGGATGTACATCTGTACCTCTGGCGTGGGGATCAAAGACCTCCGGGCGGATCTGTCCTCACGGAGCGCCCGCCCGGGAGACCGGGTGATCTGCTCGGGTTATATCGGCGACCACGGGACGGCGATCATGCTTGCCCGGGGAGAGTTGGATCTGGACGCCGACGTAGAATCGGACACCCGTTCGGTGTGGAGCTTGGCTGAGGCGCTGATAGCTGCTGCCGGGCCCGATCTACGGGTGATGCGCGACCCTACCCGCGGGGGAGTGGCCACCGTCTTGAACGAGATAGCCCATGACTCCAACGTTGGAGTGGTGCTCGACGAGGAGTCTGTGCCGGTACGCAACCCGGTGCGCGGGGCGTGCGAGATCCTGGGTATTGACCCGATGTACGTCGCCAACGAGGGCAAACTCTTGGCGTTTGTGGGTCCCAACAGCGCCGACAAAGCACTCGCGGCACTCAGAGCAACGCCCGGCGGTGAGGATGCGGTGTTCATCGGAAGGGTGCAGGACCAGCCTCAGGGCATGGTCTTGGTCAAGACGGCCTTCGGCGGGACCCGGATCATGGACATGCTCATCGGAGATCCTCTGCCCAGGATCTGTTGAACATCTCAGTTTCTGAGCAGTACGCACAGCGGGAGCGGCTGGTCCGCAGCTTCTTCGAGCAGGAGGCCGGCCGGCTCTCCCACCTGTGCTGGGCGATGGCTCGCAGGTTCATTAGGGGCGGCCGGCTGATCGCCTTCGGCGTAGGACCAGCGGCCACCGACGCCCAACACGTCTCGGTAGAGTTTGTCCACCCGGTGATCGTGGGCAAGCGGGCATTGCCCGCGCTCGCTTTGCCCAACGACGTCGCCTCCACGTCGGGGATGGCCATGGCTGACCCCAGCGGGTTCATCGCCCGCCAGCTTGCACTGGCGGCTGCCCCGGACGACATCGCTTTGGGCATGGTCCACGGCCCCGGCGACCCCGGCCTTGAACCGGTTCTGGTGGCACTGAAGCAGGCGGGTGCGCTCGGAATGCTGACCATCCTGCTCGGTGGTCCGGGTGTCGCTCAGAACGGCGCCGAGCACGTCTACGAGGTGCCCTCAGCCGACGTTTACGTTGTCCAGGAAATCCACGAGACCCTTTACCACGTCCTGTGGGAGTTGGTGCATGTGTTCTTCGAGCACAAGGGCCTGCTTGAGGACCGGCCGAAGGGCCCGGCGCATGACTCCGGCCGGTCGAGCTTTCTCTATCCGTTCCTCAGCGAGGCGCAGACCGATGCCGTTCCAGTGCTCAAGGAGGTCAGAAATTCGATCCTGCAGAAGGCCGAAGACGTAATCGCTATGCGCAACGCGTCGGTTGATGAGCAGGCGATGGTGGAGATTGCTCGGATGATCGCCGACCGGGTCCGGGCGGGTGGGAAGATCCTGCTTTTCGGCAACGGCGGGTCGGCCACCGACGCCCAGGATTTTTGCGTGGATCTGGTGTGTCCCGCCGACGGTATGGCACCCGTCCCGGCAATCTCGCTGACCAACGATTCTGCGGTAAACACCGCGGTGGGCAACGACGTCGGCTTTGACAACATCTTTGCCCGCCAGGTGATCGCCTACGGCAAGGCGGCAGACGTAGCAATAGCCATCTCCACCAGTGGTGGCTCGCGTAACGTGCTTGCTGCGGTCCAGGAGGCACGCCAGCGCAACCTCCTTACCGTTGGCCTGGTTGGCTACGGAGGGGGCCGTCTGGCCGATCTGTGCGACCTAGCGCTCACGGTTGACGCTGACTACATCCCCAGGCTTCAAGAAGCGCAGGCAAGCCAGTACCACGTGCTGCGGCGTCTGCTGGGTGAACTGGTGGTTTGACGACGCAAATCTGATCACAAAAGAGCCCGGCCCCCATTTCGGGGGCCGGGCTCTTTGAATTTTCGGCGAAGGTTACTTGGCGGCAGCGAGCTTGTTCATGAAGGTGGACATGATCTCCTTGTCCATGCCGCCCATACCCAGTTGGTCGGCGAAAGACTTTACGACTCCAATGGAAGTCTTGCGCCGTTGCGCCCCGTTGTCGGCGTCGAAAAAATAGCTGTAAGCGACGCCTGCGGCGCCTACGGCGGCCAGACCTGCGGCACCAGCGGCGCCCAGCATCGTCAACTTTGCTCCTATGCCCATGCCACTAACCTCCCCTTTGTCCTGCCCTGATCGACAGCCTCGACCTGATCCACCCATCGCCCGTACTCCGCCATGGACGATGAACCGGAAATCATTCTACTCCTACGCCCGGATCACCTACAAAAACTCGAAAACTGATTTGCCCTGAATCGAATAGAGGAGTATCTTACCGGGTTAGCTGAAGGTCAAGATTTCCCCCAGTCTGGCCCGGTACCATGGCTGAAGCAAAAAGGGCTCGTCTCTCGGATACTTGACCTGACGCCAACGCAGGTTTATGCATCGTCGGTCGGAGGAGAGGAGCTTTCATGGCGGCGGTCGAGTTTGTCAAAGGCCAACGAGCCACTGAGCAGGTAGTTGCTCACGCTCTTTGGATGACTACGGGTTTGAGTTGCGATGGCGACTCAGTGGCGATGACTTCAGCCACCAACCCGAGTCTTGAGGACATCATCCGAGGAATCATCCCCGGAATGCCCAAGCTGATCATTCATCACCCCGTTATCGCTTACGAGAACGGTGACGACTTCATGAAGGCGTGGTTCGACGCCGATGAAGGTAACCTTGAGCCGTTCGTGCTCTTGGTGGAAGGTTCCATCCCGAACGAAAAGATTAACGGTGACGGTCACTGGGCCGCTTTGGGCTCAGACCCGACCACCGGTCAGCCGATCACCACCAACGAATGGGTGGACCGGCTTGCCCCCAAGGCCGCAGCCGTCGTGGCAGTAGGAACCTGTGCCACCTACGGTGGAATCCCGGCCATGAAGAACAACCCGACCGGAGCCATGGGCCTGCCCGACTACCTGGGCTGGAACTGGAAGTCCAAGCTGGGTGTCCCGATCGTGTGCATCCCGGGTTGCCCGGCACAGCCGGACAACACCACCGAAACCATCCTCTACCTCGCTTTGATGCTCGCCGGCATGGCGCCGCTCATCGAGTTGGACGAGGCGCTTCGCCCGAAGTGGCTGTTCGGCCGGACGGTTCACGAGAACTGCAACCGGGCCGCCTTCTACGAGCACGGTGACTTTGCCACCGAATACGGCAGCGACCACCGCTGCTTGGTGAAGCTGGGATGCAAGGGTCCGGTGGTCAAGTGCAATGTGCCCATCCGTGGCTGGGTCAACGGAATCGGCGGATGCCCGAACGTCGGCGGCATCTGCATGGCGTGCACCATGCCGGGCTTCCCGGACAAGTACATGCCGTTCATGGACGAGGCAGCCAACGCCAAGCTTTCGTCAAACACGGCCAAGTACACCTATGGTCCGGTTCTGAAGTTCTTCCGCAAGCAGTCGATCGACTTGGTGTACGACAAGGAGCCGGAATGGAGGAACCCGGGTCCCGTGCTCCAAAGTGGCTACAAGCCTCGCTGGTAGGAGTTTGAGAGTTTGGTCAATGACCAAGTGTCGGTTTAGTAGTCGAGAGGAGATCACATGGCGGTAATTGAAAGGCCCGGTATCACTAAGGGTGTAGTGGTCAAGGAGATGTCCTGGGACCCGATCACCCGGATCGTGGGCAGTCTGGGAATTCATGCAGAGATCGACTTCACGAACCGTGAAGTTCTGAAGTGCTACTCGAGCTCCATGATCTTCCGGGGATTCGATATTTTCATGAAGGGTATCGACCCCCGTGACGCACACTTCATCACCAGCCGAATCTGCGGTATCTGCGGCGACAACCACTGCACCTGCTCCTGCCTCAACCAGAACATGGCGTATGGCGTTAAGCCCCCGAAGCTCGGCGACTACGCGTTCAACCTGGCGGAGACGGCGGACTTCATCTTCGACCACGCAATCTTCAACGACTGCATGGCGAACGTGGACTTTTGCGAGCAGATGGTCAAGGAGACCAACCCGTCGGTGCTGGCCAAGGCCGAGCAAACGCTCGCCCCGGGCTCCAACATTCACGGTTACCGTACGGTTGCCGACATCATGCGGGCCCTGAACCCGTTCACTGGTGACTTCTACCTGGAGACGCTGCACGTCGCCCGGTACACCCGTGAGATGTATTGCCTGTTCGGTGGACGTCACTGCCACCCGTCAACCATCATGCCCGGCGGTTGCAGCGCGGATATCACCCACCAAACGCTGACCGACTACTACGTCCGGCTGATGAAGTACATGGACTACGTCAAGCGCTCGGTGCCCATGCACGATGACCTGTACGACTTCTTCTACGAGGCACTGCCCGGCTACGAGCGAGTAGGCTACCGCGACACCAACCTGGTCTGCTGGGGCTGCTACGACGACCCGGAAGTCGTCGACTACAGCTACAAGAACATGACCGACTGGGGCCGTGCCCGCTTCATCACCCCGGGTATCGCCATCCGTGGCGAGTTGGTGACGACCGACCTTGTCGAGATCAACCTCATGATCCGGATCCTGCTTGGCTCGTCCTACTTCGACGAGTGGAGCGGAACCACCGAGCCGTGGGTCACGCACGACCCGCTGGGCAACCCGGTCAGCCCGGACCACCCGTGGAACAAGACCACGTTCCCGAAGCCGCAGAAGAGGGACTTCAACGGCAAGTACAGCTGGGTAACCTCGCCTCGTATCTACGACAAGCGGACCGACGAGCACGTCTGCTGTGACACCGGTGGTGGCGCATTCGCCCGCCAGTGGTGCACCGCCAAGGCCGGCCTCGTTGACATCGGCTTTGTCAAGGCCACCGGCGACAGCACCCTGATCGCTTTGCCCAGAAGCGAAAACTTCCCCGAGATGGAGTTCGAGTGGAAGGTTCCGCCTTGGAGCAACGCTATCGAGCGTGACCGTGCCCGTACCTACCACCAGGCCTACAACGCAGCCGTCTCCCTGTACAACTTGGAGAAGGCGTTCGTTGAGGTTCGTGCCGGCCGGACCAAGAGCTGGAACAACTTCACGGTTCCGGACGAAGCAGTCTCCTGCGGCTTCCACGAGGCAGTTCGTGGAGTTCTTTCCCACCACATGGTCATCCGTGACGGTAAGGTAGCCAACTACCAGCCCTTCCCGCCGACCCCGTGGAACGCATCGGTCCGTGACCGTTATGGAACCCCGGGCCCGTACGAGGACGCCGTTCAGAACACCCCGATCTTCGAGGAGAACGGCCCGGAGAACTTCAAGGGAATCGACATCATGCGTGCTGTTCGATCCTTCGACCCGTGCCTGCCTTGCGGCGTACACATGTACACCGGTGGCGGAAACGTCAAGAAGGTCATGCACACGCCTACGGCCCTGGCGTAAGGAGTCAGGCACACCGTTTGAGCATGTCTGTTGTGCAAACCAATGGGGGCGGCGGCGACGCCGCCCCTTCTGGTGCCATAGTAGGCTTTGAAGAATCCAGGACCGGCGACCGCCGTTCCTCCCGCGGTTTGTCAATAGGGTCTTGTCCATGGCGAAAATCGAAATGAATGGGACGGTCAACTCCGCCCAGAGGCAAGAGGTCGCTGACTACGCCTATTCGCCCGACGACGTGGTCGCGCGAGTACAGGAACTGACCGCCACGCTCGACTCGCTGTCCGATCCTACGGTGCGCAAGACGGCCCAAGAGTTCATGCGGGCGATCATGGAGCTGTACGGGTTGGGACTGGCCAAGGTGGTGCAAGTACTCTCCGCCTCCGGAGAACAGGGCGCTCCGATGCGCCAAGAACTCATCGAAGACGGCGTATTTGCCAGCTTGCTGTTGATTCACGACCTTTATCCAGTGCCACTCGAGGAACGCATCGAAGAGGGTCTGGACACTGTCCGGCCCTACTTGGCCTCGCACGGAGGTGCGGTGGAGGTAACCCGTATCAAAGACGGCGTTGTTTATCTGAGACTGGAGGGCAGCTGTAAGGGCTGTCCCGCCTCCCAAGCCACGCTGGAGCTAGCAATCAAGAAGGCGCTTAACGAAGCGGCACCCGACCTGGTCGGTCTGCAGGTGGACGGGGTCATTGAACAGGCAGGCAAGAAGGGTTTGCCGATGGCCGGTAACGCCAAGCCTGCCCCTAAGCAGGAGTCGGCCTGGTTCGATGTGGAGGGCACCTCTCGGGTGGCCGAAGGAACGCTGATGTCGGTGGATATGTCGTCGGGCCTCAAGCTGCTGGTAGCCAACGTGGACGGCACCATGCTCGCCTATCAGAACAAGTGCGCCGGATGCGGCGCACCGATGGACGGAGCCGGGCTTTCCGAAGGGGTGCTCTCATGCCCGTCATGCGGGCGGCGCTTCTTCTTGCCACGGGCCGGCCGGTCCTTGGATGAGGAGCGGCTGCATCTGGTGCCCATCCCGCTGTTGTACGACGAAGGCATCGGGGTCAAGGTAGCCTTAGCGGTATGAGTGGTCCTGCTGGGACCTCGGGCGAGCGGCTGACCAACGGGCAACCAGCCCGCAACGGCTCCTCCGGAGGTGCCTCGTCGATTGGCAGCTATCGCCGGGCAGCCATGATCTCCGGACTGCGCCAGCTGGTAAAGCCGCCGGCGCCGGATAAGGACGAGCATTGCGAGCTGTGCAACCTGCCCATCCCGGCGCGCCATCGCCACCTGCTCCATTTGGACGAACGCCGGATCGTGTGTGTTTGTGCTACCTGCTGGGCGCTGCGCTCGGGCGACGCCGAGTTCCGTCCGGCAGGCAACCGAACGGTGTGGTTGACCGACTTTCAGTTGCCGCCCGAGCTGTGGGCCAGCTTCCAGGTGCCCATCGGGCTGTGCTTCTTCTTTTCCAGCGGTTCGGTGAAGAAGGTTGTTGGGCTGTACCCGAGCCCGGCGGGAGCCACCGAGTGCGAGTTGTACCTGGACTCATGGGAAGAACTCAAGGAACTGAACCCGGTGCTCGCGACGATTGAAGTGGATATCGAGGCGTTGATCATCAATCGGCTGGTGGATCCGCACCAGTATGCAATTGCCCCGATCGACCAAGCGTACGAACTTGTTGGCCTGATCAAGGCAAACTGGGAAGGCATCTCCGGCGGCGCGGGGCTCAGCGCCGCGGTGGAGAACTTCTTCGACCAGTTGAAAGCAGCGGACCTGAACCTGTGACCGATCAAGACAGCCAGCTACCGGGGCCGGAGGTGCCTGCTCTCAAGCCCGCGATACCCGTGGAGGTCTCGGCCCAGGCGTCGCCCTCCGGGATTTACCTGGGCAAGCGGGGGTTCCTGGAAGGGGGGGCCGTTAGCGATCTGCCCGTTCCTACTTTTACCGTCCTCGGTGTGGATGTCCAGAAGGTGTCGGCCGGACCGGCGCTGAGATTCACCGTCGGAGTCAACGAGCCCACCGGGCGGGAGGTCTTTACCATTTCGTTAATGGTGCAGATCCAGATTGACCCGGCCAAACGCAAGTACGACGCCGAGACGAAACGCAAGCTGTTCGAGTTGTTCGGCGAGCCGAGCCGGTGGGCAACCACCACGCGGAGCTTCCCATGGACTCAGGTTTACGTCTTGGTTCCGACCTTCACCGGAGCAAGCACGTTCGAGGTGCCGGTGCAGTCCAACTTCGACCTGGAACTGGCGGCCACAAAGTTCTTCTACTCGCTGCCCGATGGCGAGATTCCTACCACCTTCCATTTCACCGGTTCGATCTACTACAAGGGCGACGAAGGCCAGATCCAGGTGGTTCAAGTCCCCTGGAGCACCAACGCCCAGTTTCGGATGCCCATCGAGCGGTGGCAGGCAATGGTGGACTTCTTCTACCCGAACACCGGATGGATCGGGCTCAAGAGGCGAACGCTCGACGAGCTGCTTAACTACAAGGCCTCCGAGGGTCTGTCCACCTTCGACGCGTGCCTGTCCAAGCTGTTGGGTGTGGAAGACTTCCACCAGCCCAACCCGTTCGCGTTCAGGCCCAAGGAGAAAGAACAGGAGGGGGAGCCGACGTGAGTGAGCTTGTGGAGGAGCTGGCGCGCTCGCTGCTCTACGAGGGATATGCTCTCTACCCCTACACCACCTCCAACGCCAAGAACGCCACTCCCACGCCCTTTGGCATCGTTTACCCGCCGGTCTACGCCACCAAGCTGTCCACCACCTACGACCACCTGCAGATCCAGTGCGTGGCCGAATACGAGCCGGACGCCACCGTGGAGGGCACTGTGATCTTTCTGGTTCCCTCCGGCCGGGAGTACCGGGCTACCGAGCAGCGTTTCGCCATCCCGGACACTCCGGTGGAGTTCCTGGCGCCGGTTCCTGGAGTCATTCCGATCGATATTCCTGGGGAGGGCGGAGTCGGGGGAGTCACCGGAGAGGTGAGCTTGGCCGTTGAGCGATTGGCAGCTGGCTCGGCCCGGGTGACGCTGCGGATCGAGAATCGAACCGAGGTGCCGGCCGACGAGGCCACCGGCATGGACCGTCACCGGGCGCTGCTGCGCAGCATGATTTCGGTCCACCCGTTCATACGGATTCGCCGGGGCAGGTTCGTGTCGCCGCTGGAGGCGGGCGATGAGCGGGTTGCTGCGTGCAAGAACATCAACTCCTGGCCGGTGCTCGCCACTCCCCAGGACGACGCGGTCTTGGGTGCTGCGATCATGCTCCCGGAGCACCCGCAGATCGCTCCGGAGAGCAAGGTCAACTTCTTCGACAACACCGAGATTGAGGAGGCGCTGGTTCTTCACGCCCAGACTCTGTCGGACCAGATGCTCGAGGAGATCGGTGAGCAGGAGCCCGCGGTGCGCGAGATGATTGCCTGCGCCCGCCAGGTCACCCCGCAGGAGCTGCTCAAGATGCATGGCCGGTTGGAGATGAAAGAGCCGGGGCAGGAGATCTTGAAGCTAACGCCCGATCCGGCCCCCTTCGCAGAGAGGTTTCCGGGCCGCTTTCAAGACAAGCCGCCCGCTGGTCCAGGCGCTTTTCCCGTGGCCGACCCGTTTGCCTTCGGCCAGACTGAGCTCCGGCCGGGCGGGCATGACCCTTACGCTGAGTTTATGGCGCCCATTGCCCCCCCGCCGGCGCCGGGGGCCGACCCGGACATGCCCGTGTTCGAAGGACTCGCCCCGATGCAAACCGGCGGATTCGACGGTAAGTTCCAGGCCACACCGCCTCAGCCGCCCAAGGGCTACGAGGATCTTCCCGGCTTGCAGGAAATTGAAGCCGATGGCCGGGTGATCAAGCGGGGCGACCGTGTCCTGCTGCGGCTGCTGATGAGCGATCGGCAGGACGCCATCGATCACATCCTGACCGGCAAGACCGCCACAATCGAGCGTATCCTCACCGACTACGACGGTACGGTTCATCTGGGCGTGACCATCGACGGCGACCCTGGCCAGCAACTGCTGAGGGAAACCAACCGGTTCATGTTCTTCTTCCTCAACGAAGTGGAGGTACTACCGAAATGAGCTCTCCGCTGGACGATCGGATCTTGGTGGCGGGGATCGGCAACATCTGGATGAAAGATGACGGCTTCGGCGGGGCGGTGGCCAACAAGTTGAACGCCCGAGAACTGCCCAAGGGAGTGCTGGTTACCGACTTCGGGATCGGCGGGCTGGATCTGGCCTACGAGTTGCAGAACGGTTACGCCGCGCTGGTGCTCATCGACATCAGCCGGCAGGGCGGCTCTGCCGGCACGCTGTACGTGATGGAGGTGGAGGAGAACCAGGTTGAAGGCGAGATCCGGGAGGGCGTGATGATGGACCCTCACGGGATGGATCCCCAGACGGTGCTGCGCTTCATCAAGTCGACCGGAGCCTGGCCGGGCAAGGTTGTGATCGTCGCGTGCGAGCCGGCTGAGGTGGGGGACTTCGGGCTGGGGCTCAGCCCGGAAGTTGAGAGCGCGGTGGAGCGGGCGGTGGACTTGGTGCTTGAGACGGTAGTCGAGTTGCAGACCGAGTTTGCCCGGACCGAGTAGCCGGTGCACGAACTATCGCTGACCAGCGCCATCCAGGCGACGGTGGAGAAGCATGCCGCCGGACGGCAGGTGACCGTGGTCAACGTCTTGGTAGGTAAGCTCCGGCAGGTGGTGCCCGACTCGCTCTCGTTCTATTGGGGTGTAGTAACGCGGGGAACACTGATCGAAGGGGCAGAGCTGAACTTGCAGATCGTGCCGGCATTGCTCCGCTGCGACGGCTGCGAGAATGAGTGGGAGCCCGACTTCCCCACCTTTCGCTGCCCGTTTTGTGTCACCGGCCAGGTGAAGGTGTTGAGCGGGGAAGAGTTTCTGGTCGATTCGATCGAGGTAGAGGAGGACGAACATGCATCGCACCAAGGTTAAAGTGATCGAGGACGCCCTCGACGCGAATACGACCATCGCCAACGCAAACCGGGACGACTTCGACCGCTTCGGTGTGACCGTGGTGAACCTGATGAGCGCTCCGGGAGCCGGGAAGACCTCGCTGCTGCAGACGATCCTAAAGGACATGTTGGGAGTGCGGGTAGGGGTGGTCGAGGGCGACGTGCAGGGGAGTTTGGACGCAGATCGTCTGGCGCACCTGCACCTGCCGGTGGTGCAGATCCAAACCGACAACGGCTTTGGCGGAGAATGCCACCTGGATGCCAATATGGTGCGCTCTGCTGTGCGTTCCATGCCGCTGGATGAGATTGACCTGCTGATCATTGAGAACGTCGGCAACCTGGTATGCCCGGCTGAGTTCAAGGTGGGGGAGGACATCCGGGTGATGGTGGCGTCGGTCACCGAGGGCGAGGACAAGCCGGTTAAGTACCCGCTGATGTTCCGGGCATGTGAGATGGTGATCGTGAACAAGATCGACCTGCTTCCTTACCTGGACTACGACCTGGAACTGTTCAACCATCACCTGGACGGCGTGCATCCGGGAGTGGAGCGCCGGTTCGTGAGCGCCAAGACCGGTGAGGGGATGCAGGATCTGCGGGACTGGTTTGTGAACCTGGCCACCGCCCGCACTCCTTCAGCAACCGGCTAATCCGGCGGCCGGCGCTTACCGCTGCGCCTTTGGCGCGCCTTGTCCGACAGCAGCCTTGGCGGGTTCCTAGATTGACGGGGGTCCGTTGCTAACAGAGCTGATCCAGGGGCTGCATGCCCTCATCCTGGTCGGTGCGGTTGCCTGGGGGGGCTTTGCGCTGGTCAAGATCGTGGGGCCGATGCTGGCACCGGCAAGCTCTGCCCGGGAGCGACCGCCCTGGCGCCTGATCGGCCTGACCGGATTGTTGTTGCTCGGATTGATCCTGCTCGACCAGTTCCTGCTGGGAAGGTTTCGGTAGAAGGCCGAATCAGGCCCTTTACAGGCCGATGAGTTCGTTCAGTCCGTTCCAGTGCTTGAGTACCGCGTCCGCCTCCTCGCCGGTGGTGTCCTCCGGCTGCCAGGCGTCGTCGTGGTGGCCAATGTAGCGAATGGTGCCCATACCGGCGCTGCGGGCGCCGGCTATGTCGGTCCGGCGCAGGTCCCCGATGTGGACCGCATCTTGCGGCCGGGCGCCGGTGGCCGCCAGGGCGGCGTTGAAAATCGGGGGATAGGGCTTGGGAGAGCCCACTTCGTCGGAGAAGAAGTAGTGGTCCAATTCAATTCCGTGCTCGATCAGGAACCTGCGCACGAAGCGGGCGGGAGTAAAGCCGATATCGCACACCAGCGCTGTGGCGATGCCCGCGGCCCGCACCGCCGCTATCGCGTCGGCCGCCCCGTCCAGCACATAGGTGCCGGCCCCCGACGTGGCCGACTCGATAGCGAGCGCAATCTCCGCCGCCAGTTCCGGCTCGGGCGACGAGGTGCCGTTGCCAGTGAATGCCGGTAGGTTTAGCTCGCCCAGAATCCAGGCGGCGGCGCCGTGGGCACCGAAGATGCCGCCGATGCGCCAAGACTGCATGTGCTGCTGCCAGGCGGCATCCATCAACTCTTTGGATCGATCGAGGGTGATCGGCACCCCGCTGCGGACGGCAATCTCCACCAGAGATTCCTGCCGGAGTAGCATGGTCTGCTCCCAATTGGTGTCCGAGATGAGAGTGGACCAGCAGTCGAAGGTGACGGCTTGGGGGGGTCGGGGGATCGCCATCGCAGCCAGACTACCAGCGGTGGAGCGGTTGAGCGACGTGCGGGGTGCCCTCGGTGCCGCGAGGGGCCAGGCGGAGCCCCCTAAATCGCAGTTGGGCGACAATAGCAGGATGGACTATTTCGACGAAGAGCCTGGCGAGGAACCGGAGGCGTCGGACCTGCAGCGCCTGATGGCCGACCTGAAGAAGAAGGGGTGGGGCAAGGGCCGGCTGGACAACATGGAGCGTCGTTGGGACCGGACCCTCGGGTGGGGGGCCTGGGATGCCGCTGAGCAGGAACGACGGGCGGCCCAGAGCCCCCAGCAGGGCAATGAGTGGGACAGCGGGTGGTCGCCGGTGGAATGGGACGGCGCTCGCTTCCGGATAGATCCGCCCGATCCGGCACCTGATGCAATCATCAACTGCGCAGAGCGGGTCCATCTTTGCAAGGCGGTGTGCTGCAAGCTCAACTTCGCTCTCACTCCGGGCGAAGTCAAGGACCGCAAGGTTAAGTGGGACGAGGAGTTCCCCTACCTGATTGCCCATGGCGCCAATGGCTACTGCGCCCACCTGAATCCGGAGAAGGGGTGCGAGATCTTCGAAGACCGCCCGGCCCTTTGCAGGCGCTTTGACTGTCGTACCGACGGCCGGGTGTGGAAGGACTTCGAGGCGATGGTGCCCGATGCCGAGTGGATCGAGTCGATCGTGACCAACCACCAGCGGGTGGTGCTCCGCTCGCCTCTGCCGGTGGTCCAGGTCACTTCGCAAAGCGCAGACCCACCCTCCGAGTAACCGGGCGAGGATGTTCCGGCCGTCTCTGGGGCAGCGACCCGGCTACGGTAACCGGAGGAGGCTGTTCCGGCCGGTTACCCGGGCGGCCGTTGCGAGTAGATGCGCGGCATCGTCAGGTTGCGGTGACGCTGGTGCGTGCGGTCACCCGCTGGCAGAACGGGGCATGGTCGTTGGCCACGTACTCCACCTCCAGCACATGGGCACCCGGGGGCAGTTGGAGGGTCCGCTTGACCTCGCCGGTCATAGAAGCCAGCCTGCCATCAACTGAAAGGTGCAGGTGGCCTTCGCCCGGCTTGTTCTGAACCGAAGCCAGCGAGGAGATCTTCCCGCCGGTCAGCTCGATTGTGATCTCCACTGCCGAAGCCGGGACCGATGCTCCTTCCTGGGGAGCGACAATCTTTACGCTAGCTGCGGTCTCCGGGCGCACGCACGGCTGGACAGCCGGCCCGATCAGGTCTGGCCCGATTACGAAGGCAGTGAGACCCACCGCCACGGTGATCAGTCCGGCACGCCGGGCGCCTGCACGCTCGGGGCGGTCGACTTTTGAAGGGCTGTTGCGCAGCATCAGGATCACTCCAACGACCAGCGTCAAGCCGCCCAGCGCGGTCACCGCAATCTGGGGAGGCGAAGCCGGTCCGCCGGTAAATGGATGGGCTGCTGCCGCCGAGGCCGTTACCACAAGAAATGCCGCCACCGCAACCGCCAGCACCGTAGGACGAATCATCCCACTCCTTGATCTGCCGCATACATAGGATCGGAGCCGGGCTGCTCGGTCAAGAGCACGAACGCTCAGCCCAGCGATTCCCGACGGCCGATTCCCGACGGCTCGATGCCTAGGATTCGGAGCCGGGCTGCTCGGCGGATGGTTTGGGCACCTCGAACGGCTGGGTGCGCTTGAGCAGGTCCTTCATGCTGGGAGGGTTGGGTTCAAGCATGTTGCCCAGATCCCTATGGGGCTCCACTGCGGGATGGGGTCCGTCCATTCTCGGCCGGTGCTCGCCCGGCGGGTCCCTCAAGACCCCCCTGCGCATCGGGTCCATGCACGCCTTGGCCCATTGCTCCTGAAGCTTCTCGAGCTGCTTGCGCCCGGCCCCCTTGCGGCGCATCTCCCGGTAGAGCCGGGCAAGGTCGCTCTGCGACTCCTCGATGCTCTCGCCCTGCTCAGCCGACTGTTCGCCGGTCATCAGATTCCCGGGTCGATGTTGGTTATGTCGGAACCCATCGCGTGGTAGCCGCCGTCCACGTGAATTATCTCTCCGCTGATCCCACTGGACCAATCGGAGAGCAAAAATGCGATGGTCCTGGCCACCGGGTCGGGATCTTCGGGGTTCCAGCCGATGGGCGCACGACAGGCCCATGCGGACACCAGGGTGTCGAATCCGGGGATGCCCTTAGCCGCTGTGGTGGCCAGCGGCCCCGCCGAGACGGTGTTGACCCGGATGCCCACCCGCCCGAGGTCCCGGGCCAGGTAGCGTGTGATCGACTCCAGCCCGGCTTTGCACACCCCCATCCAGTCGTAGATGGGCCAGGCAACCGAAGCATCGAAATCCAGGCTGACTATGGATCCGCCGTGCTCCCGCATGAGCGGCAGGAGGACCTCGGCCAGACTCTTGAGCGAGAAGGCGCTGGTCTTGAACGCCAGTTCCACGCTCTCCCAGGGGGTCTGGAGGAAGCGGCCCCCCAGGGCATCCTTCGGGGCGAAGGCTACTGCGTGGAGAAAGCCGTCCAACCGTCCCCAACGGGAGGTTAGATCGGCAGCTACGGCCGCCAAGTGGTCCGGGTTGGTGACGTCCAGTTCGAGCACATCGGGCGGCTGGGGCAAGCGGCGGGCGGACATTTGGGTGAGCGCCATCGCCTTGCCGAAACCGGAGAGCACCACCTCCGCCCCCTGTTCCTGGGCGGTCCGGGCGGCGGCAAAGGCAATGCTGTGCGGAGTGAGGACTCCGGTGATGAGAAGCTTCCTACCTTCCAGCAGCAACGGCTAGCCTACTGCTCGCTGTAAAGCGCGATCTTGCTGCCGTCCGGAGACCAAGCGGCGAACCGGTCTATGCCCGGCCGGTTGGTGATCCGCTGAAGATTGGACCCGTCCTTGTTCATGACGTAGACTTCCCGGTCGCCGTCCCGGACGGTGTCGAAGGCGATCTTGCTGCCGTCCGGAGACCAGGCCGGGAAGGTATCGAAGCCGGGGCTGGCGGTCAGGCGCGTCTGGTCGGTTCCGTCGGCGTTCATCAAGTAAATCTCGAAGTCCCCGTCCCGATCACTGATGAAAGCCAGTTGAGAGCCGTCGGGTGACCAGGCTGGGGCACCGTCCACCGCACCGCTGTTGGTCACGCTACGGGGGTTCTGGCCGTTGGCGTCCATGACGAAGACCTCGAAGTTGCCGGTGCGGTCGCTCTCGAAGGCGATCTGCCGGCCGTCCGGCGACCAGTCCGGGAGTCCGTCGTCATTGTCGTTGTTCGTTAAGCGGGTCTGGTCGGTCCCGTCGGAGTTCATTACGTAGATCTCCCGGTTGCCGTCCCGGCTCGAGTTGAAGGCGATCTTGGTGCCGTCTGGCGAGAAGTCAGGGGAATAGTTGTCGAACCTGGCGTCGGTGTCCGTGAGCTGCTTTTGGTCGGTCCCGTCGGCGTTCATGATGTAGATCTCGTAGTTGCCGTCCCGGTTTGAGTTGAAGGCGATCCGTGTGCCGTCGGGCGTCCACGTCGGCGAACTGTCGATACCTGAGCTGGTGGTGAGCCGCACGGGGTTGGAGCCGTCGGCGCTGACCACAAAGATGTCCTGAATTCCCGTGGCGGATGCAGGCTCCGTTTCGGGAGCGCGGCTGCACCCGGCAGCCAACAGAGTCAAGGCGGCCACAAGGGCGGCTGCGCGCGATACCGGGCCGAACTTGAGCACGAGTTTTTTGAGCATTTGCCACGAAACCTGTTCTCGAGACGTCGAAATCGGTCGGCCCAAGCCTAATGCACGCCAAACGGTGCCGCAGCGCGGGCAACATCGAGGGTCGACTCAACCGTGTCCGGCGCAGGAAGTGCACGGACCACTGTTTCATCCAGAACCTTATCGTACGCGGCCAGGCCAGCGGGAATTTCCTCGGTGGTGCCGGCGACGCCGGCGGACTCCCGAGGTGCCCCCATCGCCCTAAAATGCCGGGCATAGGCAGGGAAACGGTTGTAGCGGGCAGCGTCCTCAGCGATGAGTGAGCGCCCTTGGGCCCCCAGAGCCACCCTGACGTAGGCGGTGCGCGCTACGGGCTCCGGGCGAGCGGAGCGGGCCCGGCCCTGCTCGGTACGGCGATTTGCCCATTCGCAGCGCCCCGGAAGCATCCAGTTGTAGAGCACCAGGCTGGCAATCTCGCCGGCCAACCGGCACATCTGCGGTCCCATAGCGGCGATCCCAATTGTCAGATCGTCGCCGAACTCCGCTGCGAGCTTTGTTGCCGCCTCCCTGACAGTGTGAAGCGATTTTGAACCGCCTGCTCCGATACCGAGCACGAAACGCTCCAGCGGAACTTTGCTGGCTCGCAGTGCCGCCGCTACCTGGTCCGCCGGCCTGCGGTCGCAGGCGACCACTTCCACCGCCACCCGGATCCGCCCGGCGGCTTGCGCCATCTCGGCGGCGGTGACAATGCCGTCGGCTAAGGGAGTGTCGTTTGACCAGACCGTGGAGTAGCCGAGGTTTTCGCATTCCCGGGCGACGGCACGAGCCCGGGCGAGGTCTGTGGTTGCTGGAATGCCGAATGCCCTGACCCCCGGATATGGCTGCTCCTTTGTGTGGTCAGACATGGTGGACATGCTAATGCCTCACAATGGTTCGATGGCCCGCTCCACCAACTTGCCCCGGCGCGGCCGCTGTGCTGCTCGGTTGATCGCCACGGCGCTTGTCCTGTGCGGCGCCGGTGGGGCCGCCGGGCCAGCCGCCGGTTCGGCCGGGCCGACAGCCGGGCCAGCCGCCGGTTCGGCCGGGCCGACAGCCGGGCCAGCCGCCGGTTCGGCCACCGAGCCGTTCACCGAGCCAGCCGCCGGTTCGGCCACCGAGCCGTTCACCGAGCCAGCCGGAGGGGAGGAGGGCTACGCCCGGGATCTGGTGGACCAGGGATTCAACCTGAGCTCGCTCATCGCTTTGGCGGGGAGCGGCCCGGACCCGGGGCCGGAGGATCCCAATGCCCGGCTGAGCTGGGCAATCGCCACTGCCGTACCCGCACCCTGGAGCCGGAAAGTACCGGTCTTTTGGGGGATCGCCCCGATCAACAGCCTGGCGCTGTCTTTTCCGGACGGCCGGGTGATCGTGTCGCCGGAGGCGCTGGACCGCTCCGGCGAACGGCTGCTGTCGGCCGTGGCCCACGAGATGGGCCATCAGCTGGCCATCGCCCTGGTGCCCGACGGCGATGGAACGCCCCCCCGGGGCTTCATCAACCTGCTACCGGGAATCCCCTACAACCGCTTCGACGAAGGGTGGGCCGACTGCGTCAGCCGGGTATGGACCGGATCGCTGCTGCATACTGCCGCTGAGCCCCGCCCCTGTCCTACCGGCACGGCTCGCTACGTTGCCACCGTGCTGGCCGACCCGGGGAACTTCCTGGAGCCCTCGCCCGCTCCAACGACTTCGCCCGGCCCTGAGGCGCTACCACTTGCCTCACCGAGCGTAGCCCGCCCGTCCGAGGAAAAGGAGGTAAGGGGAATCGGTTACCGGCCGCTTGTGCTGGTGGTGCTGGTGGGTCTGGTCTGGTTGGCCGCCCGAAGGGTCAGGAGAGCAGATCCCCGGCGACCTCGCTGACCACCGGCCAGATGCGATCGTCCTCCCGGATGTACTTGCTGAAGTCGTACTCCAGTCCGGTGCGGTCCCAGGCCGAGCCTGAGGTCTCCACGCACAGCAGCGGGTCGTCGTTTAGCAGCAGGAACCAGAAGCGATAGGCGGAGACGCCGAACGGGTCGTGATCTTCGTGGGCCTTCAGCCGGTCCAGGGCACCGGGGAACAGCTCGAACCGGCTCTCCCACACGCCGCCGTATCCGTCAGAGGTGTCGAGGTAGCCATTCTCGCAGCCCCACAATGACTTGCCGAACGAAGTGGCAAAGGCGGCGTGTGTGAGGAAGGCGGCCACAAAGCGGTAGACCACCACCGCTGGTGTAGCGGGCCGCAGCTTGGCCACTGGAGGCAGCCCGGCAAAAGAGGCGAGCTTGCGCATCGGTTCCCGGGGGTCGGAAGCGTTAATGAACTCGGCCCAGAAGTCGGGCCAGGCTTTAAAGGTCTGCGAGCCGTTGGGCCGGCGGAAGTGGTATTGGACGCCGCCCAGACGGTTGAGATCGAGGCGTTCTCGCGGTTCGGCGCCCAACGTGAGCAGCAACGACAGGCTGTCCACCTGCCCTCCGCCCGGGTGGGTCTGGATGATCCGGATCCGGGGATAGCGGCGCACCATCTCCGCGGCAACCCGCCATGAGGCAATCTCCAGCACCTGCCGGCTGGGATGGCGGGGGGCGTAGGAGGCCGGGATCGTCCGCCTCATTCAGCTGTTCCCATTCATCTTTGTCGTGTTGACAACGCCTGCTTCACCCGGCGTTCCTTTCACTGCATGATTCCGCTTTACCCATTAACTCATCTGGAGCGCGTTACAAGTAGCTTAAGATGCCTTCTAACCATATGAGATGCCCATTTTGTAGTCATTCTGAAGATCATGTGGTGGACTCGCGAATGGCTGACGAAGGTAGGGCCATCCGCCGCCGGCGCCAGTGCGAGAAGTGCGGTCAGAGGTATACCACTTATGAGCGCATCGAGGAGATCCCTCTGCTTGTCCAGAAGCGCTCGGGCACCCGGGAGCCGTTCGACAAAGAGAAGTTAATCTCAGGGGTACGCAAGGCGTGCAAGAACCGCCCGGTATCCTCCGACGACCTGGAACGTCTGGCCGAAGACGTCATGGAGGCTGTGAAGGAGGAGGGCTCCAGCGTGGTGATGAGTGCCAGCCTCGGGTTGCAGATCCTGGAGCGGCTGCGGGTGATGGACGACGTCGCATACCTGCGTTTTGCCAGTGTCTACAAGGACTTCCAGGAGCTGGACGACTTCGAAAAGGAACTGGGCTTGCTGCAAAAGAAGCTTCCGCCGAAGGAACGCACCACCCAGCCGTGACCGGGCCGGTCGAGATTTTGCTGAAGCGGATCGACCCGCTTATGCCGTTACCGGCGCCTGCCCGGCCGGGCGACGCCGGGGTAGATTTGCGAGCTTGCGAGCCAGCGAGCCTAAAGCCGCGGGAGCGGGGCTTGATCGGGACCGGTTTGGCGGTGGCGATACCCGAGGGATTCGCCGGCTTCGTTCAACCCCGCTCGGGAATGGCCATCAAGAAGGGCTTGGGGCTGCTGAACTCGCCCGGCCTGATCGATTCGGGGTATCGGGGAGAGCTGAAGATCATCGTGATCAACCTGTCGGACGAACTACTGGAGATCGGGCGGGGTGACCGCATCGCCCAGTTGGTGATCCTGCCGGTGCCCGAAGTCTCCTACCGGGAGGTCGACGAGCTTGCAGGATCGGTCCGAGGGGACGGGGGTTTCGGCTCAACCGGCCGGTCTTGAACGGTTAGGTGCCGACCGAAGGGCTGCTAGGATGGTCGAAGCGCTTTCGCGGACGTGGCTCAGTTGGTAGAGCATCACCTTGCCAAGGTGAGGGTCGCCGGTTCGAATCCGGTCGTCCGCTCCAAGAAAATGTGCTCATTCGAGCGTGGAACTTGCCCCGCCGGGGTGGTCTGACCCTCCGCCAGCGGTTCCGAGGAGCCCAAGAATCCCTCTGGAGTCCCTCTCGGGTCCGCCAGCGGCGCAGCATCGGCGGCCGAAAACGTCCGATCCAACCCGTCGCGCAGTGCACGACGAGCCTTCGGGAACAGGTGGCCGTAGCGGTCTGAGGTGACTCGGATGCTTGAGTGGCCCAAGTATTCCTTAACCTCCTCCATGTGCTTATCGTCGGCAATTAGAAGAGCCGCGGAGCCGGATCAGGTCTGCGTTTCCAGCCCGCCTCGCGCTTCCGCGAGGCGCCTGTAGACGATCGCAGCATCCGTAGGATTCGCAATTCCCCTGAAGGAAAAGTGATCAGGGTCCGCGAAGTAACCATGTCGGCGGATCCATGTCCGTTCCGTCGTCTTAAGAGCTTGCGCCAGTGGATCTGGATCCTGAACGAGGGACAGGAGGAAGGCCACGTCAGACCTCTGGGCTTCCGGCGCATCATCAACTTCGATGGCCCTGATTTTCACCAACAATGCTCCCAGTAAGTCTGGCACCGGTATCGCGCCCGATGCGTCCCTTGAGCTGACTACCAGGTCGACGGAGCGGCGCAGAGCCTGGGTTCCGCCCGGAACGCGAACTGTCCGTGCGCCCGCCACCGTCTGGAGATTCGCACCCTGGCTTAGACCATCAGGAGCGAGAACGTCGATGCTGATCCTGTCCCGAACCATTCGGTGCCCGACGCCTTCGGGGGAGTGCCCGTCCAAGCGGTAGCCGTGATCGATCAGCCTTTGGCTCATGCGCATGGTTCCCTGCGTGACCGCCCGAACGTTGACCAGGACATCTGCGTCCCTACTTGGCCGGATCTGGTGGAATCCTGCTTTCCAGCCATGAAGAGCCACCATGTGAGCCCCAATGAGGGTCCAAGCTGCGGGAGGATCTCTCGAGAGTTCAAGCAGCTCCAGCCACATTGCGTGGAAATCATCTCCGAGCTCCGGGATCTGGATCATGCGGTCGACAGAAGCTGGCGGGCCGCTCGGGCGACTCTGGGATCTTCATTGACGATTAGGTCGGCCGCCACCACGGCTCGCGGTGCCTGCCCAGGCTGCTTCAATATCCAAGAGTGAGTTGGATTGCGGATAAGAAGGTTCGGGGTTGCTGATTCACGATCAGGTTGGAAGCGTCGCTCTATGTGTCTTATCGAGTCCTCATCCGCGTAGAAGTCGAGCCCTTCGAAGCCTCCGAGCACATCGAGTTCGGGCAACTGAGCCGAGAGCCCTGAGAGTACAAGATTCCAGCTCTCCCGTACTTTGCTCAAATCGGAGGGAAGCACCCGCCATAAGTGAACTCTCGATCTGGGTATGCCTTCGATCAGTGACTGAACGAGCCATACGCGGTCCTTGGCTCGCCTTTTTAGGCGTGATCGCACGGTCGGGTCAACCCAGTCTGGGCTGTCTCCGGAGAGCATGGCTAGCAGTGCCCAAGCGTTCGCTGCGCTGAGGGGCCGACCGGGGGTATGTCGCCGTTGCTGAAGGACTTCTGAATCGACAATCCAAACTCGCCCAACTTTGTGGCCTGGTAGTCCGCCTCCTTGCAGCATTGCGCGGACACGTTGGGGACTGAGATCGAGTAATTTCGCTGCCTCAGCAACCGATAGATCATTCATTGACTCAAATATTGCGCTAGCGCAATAGTTATGTCAACCCTCCTTTAGCGCCGCGCTTGGCAAAAGCCTCGTCTGGGCATTTATTGCCCGCATCCAAAACCCAGCCATTCTGATGGGTGGTGGCCAAGTGCCCGCAGCTGACCAATCGGGCAGACGTCGGGAAGGCGTACGAGTCAACAATGCCAGAGCTCTACGTTGGATCCGATGCCCATCCCAGCTGGGATGCCGGTTGCACCCGGGTGACGGCTTGGCGGTCCCAGCTCTAGTGAGTCGATGATCGCTCAAGCACGGAACCGGCGACGCCGGCGCGGGAGGCGCTCCTAATTTTGTTCATCAGGTCTAGCGTTGTCGGCTCGGGTTCCAGATCCAGTTCCTGGTCGAGTAGTTTGCTGAGTTGCTGGAACAGCCTGGTTGCCGCGTTGGTCCGGCCTTGCGATGCCTCAAGCCGAATTAATCGGCGGTAGAGATCCTCACAAAATCGGTCGACCTGGATGCCTCGTTCGAGAACTTCGATTGCTTCGTCGGTCTCGCCCTCGGCCTCCAGTATTCCGGCCAGCTTGGCGCAGCACCTCAGGTAGAGTCTGCGGTAGCGCTCCCGGTGTTGCTCAGCCCAAGAGAAGTAGCAGTCGTCGCAGAACTCCCCGCCGTAAAGAGATAGTGCGCGCCGAAGAGCGTCTTTGGTCTCCTCGTGTTCGAGCCGTCCGGCCGTAGAGGCGAGCGATTCGAACTCCCAGACATCGGCATACCAGCGGTCATCTTCTCCCAGCACGAGGGTCTCGCCTACCCGGCGGACATAGTCGTCCGACCACTTCGCATCCTCCCGGCCAAGGGTCTGCTTCCTTAGGTGATACAGAGCGTCCCTGAGGAGCCTTTCGCCCTCCTTGGGCTTAGCGTCCGGCCAGATGACCTCAAAGATGCGGTCTTTGGGAACGCCGTCTCGGTTGACTATCAGATAAGCGAGCAATTCCTTTGATCCTTTGACCCAGCCCTGGTGAAGGGTGGCGTCGGCGCGCGAAATCGACATTGCGCCCAGGCAGCGAACCTCTAATCGGTTTTGACCAACGCCCTCATCGCTCGAACCAGTAGACGAGGAGGTCGAATCATCGGCCGGAGTCGGCGAAGGTTCTGGGTCGGGCTGGTCGGGGGAATGACCATTTAGATTCTGGAGGACGGCTGTGCGGCATTCCTCAGCCACCTGGAGGGGGGCGGCCGAAGGAGTTGACGTTTCCGATGGACCAAGTTCCTCGCTGCCACAGTGCCCGTCCGAGTCCACCGGCGAGACCCCTGCATTCAGGTGCTCCGGTTCCCCGTCAGCGAAGGGATGCACCTTAGCCGGCGATTCCTCGATCGGGATTGTCGGTTCGCGCGGGTCGGAACTGGCAGCTTTCAATATCTCCACGACCTGTTGTGTCTCGGAT
Organism: Actinomycetota bacterium; assembly: GCA_052389675.1. Lineage (GTDB taxonomy): Bacteria > Actinomycetota > CADDZG01 > JAHWKV01 > JAHWKV01 > JBBDRH01. The sequence continues at coordinate 18,739 of JBQTHR010000017.1, read as the reverse complement.
TCGCTCAGCAGCAACGAGTCGAGCCGGTCGGGAAGCGCTAGATCAGTGTCAACTGTTATCTGGGAGTCAACCTCCAGCGCCACCCGGGCTATATTCGGACGCCACCCGGCGGCAACGAAACCGATGCCTGAGGCGGCCGTATTGGAAGCCAACGCCTCGATCGAGTCCTGCAATCGCCGAGGGGGCGGAGTCGTTGCCACAACCCGCCGAGGGGAACATGCCTTCGAACCGGGCAACTCCGCCGAACAGCCACAGGGTGATGCCGTGGACCTTCATCCCCTCCTTCAGCGCCTGGAAAGCATGACCCAATTCGTGAAGCAGGATGGATCCGAAGAAGATCAATGCGGTGACGATCCCCATGGCGATGTATGAGCGGTCGTCCAGGCCGGGGTGGGTGCGCGGATAGATCTGCGACCCCAGGGACCAGGCAATGAAGGCGGCGACCAGAACCCACGACCAGTGCGCTCCGATCGCGATGCCGCGCACCCTGAGGAAAGTAAAGCTGGAGTCCATCATGCCGCGGGGAGTCTCCGGACGCTGGTTGGTAATGCGTGGACTCGCCGGGTCGGTCTCATTCCCCGAAGGCGGACCTCGCATGGAGTGATCCTGCCCGGCTTGGAGCCATGCTAACCCCTAACCGCTGCCGCCTCGATAGGCGTTTTGCAGCAAGCGAGGTCGATATGCTAGGTACGCCATACGTATGGTACCGTGGGTCTTGTGATGAGGAAAACCACGATCTATCTCGATGACGCCGATGACGCCCTGCTGGATCAGGCCGCGGCCCTCAAAGGTTTGAGTCGCTCAGAGTTGATCCGCGAGGCAATCCGCCGTCTGCTGGGTGCGGAGATGCCCGCAACCCGCCGTCCGCGGCCACTGGGAGGCAGCGGTCACGCCGATACATCGGAGCGCGTGGACGAACTGCTCGGCGGCGGTTTTGGCAGTTGATTGTCGTAGACACGGGGGGCCTCTACGCATTCTTGGACCGTGACGATTCCAATCATCAGCCGGCCCGGGCGGTAGTGGAGTCCGAGCCCGGCCCGTTCCTGCTCTCACCCTTCGTCCTGGCAGAACTGGACTACCTGGTTCAGCACCGCCTGGGTGTTGGTGCGGAATGTGACCTGCTCGACGACGTGGAAGCCGGCGTTTACCGGCTAGTTGCCTTCGGCGATGCCGACCTCAGCGACGCGGCAGCGTTGGTCAAGCGGTACCGCGACCTCGGCATCGGGATTGCGGACGCTTCCGTGGTTGTGCTTGCCGCCAGGTTCAGAACGGTTGATCTGCTGTCCACGGATGAGCGGCATTTCCGGGCGGTGTCGCCGCTGCGGGCCGGCACCGCCTTTCGGCTCCTACCCGCAGACGCGTAAACGAAGCCGCCCGGCTTTCTTCAGAGAGTTTTTGTTCGCTCAGTTGGTCCCCCATGCCGCCGATACCGTGGCCACCGCCGACGCCGAGCGGGGGGGTGCGGGCTCTTCCGTAGGTGATGAGGCCCCTGCCACATTTGGCGACTCGACGTGGATGCAGGCTGGTCTTCACGGCAGGCCCGTTTCCCTCACGGATGCGAGGGCGCTCGCCAGATCCTGGGCAAGCGACGTGAGCTCGTCCGCAATTCTTCGGCCCGCAGCGACCACAACATCGGCGTGCTGCTGGTCGAACGACTGCCGCTTCGCGTCGTCCCAACCGGGGCGAGTCGAGGCCAGGGTGCGCTCGAGGGCGCGAACGGATTCACGTGCTGCACTCGCTTGTGGCTGGAGTGACTGCGTCAACCGGACACCTGGCCTGGGAGCGTCTTGATGCCAAGTTCTCGTGCGATCAACAGGCGGTGGCGGCCGTTTACGACGTCGAGGGAGCCATCCGGCCGCCTGTCGACTCGAATGCGGTCCGAACCTAGGAACATGTCGTAGATATCTGCGGTGCGGCGCAGCTGCTGAGCGTTTGAGCGAGCATCGCGTTCGGCGAAGTCCTCGCGCGTCTTACCAGCAGCGACCCCTGGACCGACGATGTCGTCCCATGTTTGCACCGCCCAGCGGTAGTCGGCTCTCGACAATCCGCCCTTTCCGAACACGCCTTGTGAGCGGTCGTCGTCCAAAATCGGGTTGTCGTCGAGGTCCGCGGAGCTGACATCCAGATCTGTGAGGCCAGTGCTATCGATCGCCGAAACCGCACTCGCCGCACTCGCAGAAATGGCTTGCCCTCCGCCGCCAATTCCTGCTCTGCTTGATCGATACCCGTCGAGAGCCCTGCTCATCGCGGAGAGTTGCGCTCGCGCGCTGGAGACCCGCTGACTTGAGATGGAGACATGGGCCCGGTTGAGCCGATTTACGCTCGCCTCTACCTGGGCGACTCGAGCACCTGCGCGCCTGGCGATCTCGAGCGCTTCCTTCGCCCTACCAAGCCTGCTCTGGAGCCGTCGTCGACCTTCTTCATCCGCTGCCGAGACAAGCGCTTCAAGTGCAGTAACGTGGCTCGTCAACTTGCGGACGGCTGACTCGACCTCACCTCGTGCGGCTCCAGCAGCGCTCTGGGCTTGCGTGAGGATTCCGGTCACTTCCGAAGACCACACTTGGAGTGCTCGGTCCACTGATGCGAGCGCCTCGTCCTGTGTGTGTACCTCGGTCATGCGCTAGCGCCCGCGGTACTGCTCCAAGGCGGCCGCCTTCTTCTGCAACGCAGGTGCGTACTGACCCTTCATTGTCTCGCTGAACCGCGTCAGAGTCGTCAGCGCCTGCTTGAAGTCCTGCTGAAACCTCTGCATCTCAGCGTCCCGGCCAACCGAGCCGTCCACGGCCCGGGCGAGGGTGCGTGCGATCTGTTGCAGCTGGTCAGCTGATGAACTCAGGGTATTCGCCAACTGTTGGAGCTTTTCGGGGTCTGCATTGACTTCCGGCACGTTCCTTCTTCCTCAACCGGTAAGCATCGCCGCGGTGACTTGGGCGACCCAACTCGTGGGCGGCGGTGCGTAGGCGGTCACTCGTGTCGCTACGCCACGGTCTTCGTTCACCATCAACAGTTGGCTCTTACGAAGATCGGCGGCCTGATTCGTGCCGATGAATGTCTGCGAGTCGTCTGCACTCATCTTCCCGGCGATGCGCCAGGCGATTTCACGCATCATGCGTGGTGTAAGCCGACGGGAGGCTCCGCTTACGCTGTCGGACCAGAGCCAGACGTGGACGCCGACCTCTGGGCCGTCGCGCATGATCCGCTCCAGATTCTCAACGAGGTCGACGTCGACATCTAAGCTTCCCATCTCGGCATCGAGATCCCTCGCGCGGTGCACGCCGAACAGGACCAGCAGGCAGGTGGCGCGGCTGGAATCGTCCTGATCCAGCCGCTCATCTACCTCGTCCAGATAGTCCGAGAGCACGTCCGGGAAGGCTCGCCGTCGCTTGAGGCTGATCCGACGGGCGTCGAGGAGCGGCAAGAACATGAGGTCCGCTCCGTCGTCATTCGACATGAAGTCGATGACGTCAACTCTTGCGCTGGTCATCGCACCGGAGGTCACCGCCGCGGCGAGCAGCCCATACGCAGGGCCTTCCGGCGATGGGACGATGCCGTCTTGGTTGTCGCCGCTGCGAACGATTGCCAAGACATTCGCGCTGGCCTCTCGTGGCAGGACCAAGTCCCCCACGTCGCCCACGGTCATCGGTTTGCCGGTGCGAATTCGGATGGGGTACGAGCCCGACGCAGCGAGTTCCTCCCTGAACTTCCGCGGGCTCTGTGACTCGAGCGGTACGAGTGAGTTTCCTTCGAAAACCATCGGAACGCGGGTGAAGCCGCGTTCATCTGCCTTGTTGCGCAGTACCTGCAACCGGGCGACGCGGTCGGCCTCGGTGAGAAGCGCTCCCTTGAATCGTTCGTTGGCTTCCACTGCCCCGCCAGCCGAGTTGAGGATCCCCTCACCATGGCTCGTGAGATAGTCCCCCGCGTTGTTGTTGTCTCCGAGCACCTTCCGCGCGTCCGACTCCGCGGCCGGGAGCAGGATCCGGACGGGTAGAAGCTGGGGCACGTGTGCTCCGAGCGCGTCGAGCCCCGCCAGACTTTGGGAGCCAAGGAGAACGTGGACTCCGAACCCTCGCCCTTGCCGAATGATGGACTCCAGAAGATCGGCGGCGGCGAGACCGACCTTGTCGTTGCGAGCGAAGAGAACCTGGAACTCGTCGAACACCAGAAGAATGCGGGGGAACTTGTCGCCCGTTGCTTCCCGCAGCCCTTGAACACCAGCCTGCCGTCCTCCGGTGCTGCGGAGAATCTCTGCTCTCTGCGTGATCTCCGCCTGCAGTGACTCGAGGACACTGAGCCCGAACTCGCGGTCGGATTCGATCGCGATGACCTTCGCGTGCGGTAATCGCTCCTCGGCATATGCCTTGAACTCGACGCCCTCCTTGAAGTCGATCAGGTAGAGCTCCAACTCGTCCGGCCCGTAGAGCGTGGTCAGCCCGCCAAGGTAAGCGTGGAGGAGGGTCGACTTTCCAGACCCAGGGCGGCCAACGAGTAGAGCCCCTGCATGGTCGCCGGAATCGAAGCCGAGGATAGCAACGTCTCTCGCACCCTTCTGGCCGATCGGGGCGAAGAGCCCTCGGATGCTGTCGTCGCTCCACCAGGTGTGCGGGTTTGCGGCGCTCGTCAGTGTGGGGGCAGTTCCGAACTCCGGACGTAGACCTCTGGCTGCGACGTCGCCGTACATGGCGAAGACCTTGTCGAAAGTGACGGCGGCCTCGGTCCGAGCGATGCTGGCTCTTCCGACGCTGTCGATGATGCGTTTTGCGATCTCGCTGCGCTCCGGGAGCACGTCGTGTTCGAATGCAGCCTCCAGTTGGTATCCGTTCCCGGTGACCGCGAATCCAGCTTGGAAGTTGATACTCCTGATCGAGATTGAGCGGAGCTGGTCAATCTCTACGCCATATGGCACCTGCGCGCTGGAGTCGTGCACAACCAGCGTGAAGACACCGCATCGAGGGCCGTTCTCGATGATGGTCTTCAACCTCGCTGCGGACTCTCCTTTCATTCCTGTGGGAAAGTCAAATATGACCAGCATTCGATAGGGCTCGGCGATCTCTCCGGCTGCGTCGTTGAACTCGTCGATGGTCTGGTAGGTGGTCCGCAGGTACTTCTGGATCACGAGCTCGATGTGAGCGCTCAGGTCCGCCAAGCGTGCTTCGAAATCTTGCGCAGATGACCAGACCTTGCCGCCGATCAGGTCGGCGTCGTATTCGGCCAGATCGAGTAGAACGCCAGCGGACTGGCCGAGGCCTACCGGGTCAAAGATGCAGAACTTCACCTCTCCTGGCGAAACGGAGAGTAGCTGGCGCAGCATCATCGAGCGGACGAAGCCGTGTGCTGCCGCCCGGGCAGGCCCGTCATGCTGCAGCCACCAGTTCTCGTGGAGCGTGAAGCCCCACGGAATGCGGAGGTTGGTGCCGAAGTCAGCGTTCGATCCGAGTCGCTGGTCCGCCTTGGGGGACAACACTCCCCCGTAACAGAGCCGTAGGCCGAGGTTCGAGCTGTTGTCGCGACTCCACGATTCCCACGAGGGGCTCGACCACGGCTGTAGGAGGGTTGGCAGTTGGAGCGCCGAGCTGGCTGACCGAGTGGCAACCGGATCGAACGCGCTGCGCGCTTGATCAGCGCCCGCCCAGCAGGAAGTTTCGCGAGAGTGCTCTGCGTCCCGCACACCCTGGGCTGCGGCCTGGATGGCGGCCGCGAGGCCATCAAGACGCTGCTTGACGCGACCCAACGCCTCGATCCCTCTGCTTCGGAGGTCGACTCTAAGCCTCTTGTTCTCCGCCTGGAGCAGTGCGGTTCGCGCTTGTTCGAGGTCGGAGTCGAAGGCGTGTGCCTGCTCCGGTGCCAGCTGCCACGCGCCGGATTGTCCCGCTTTCGCCGCGAGCCACTGATCTGGCGATGCAGAGGGCACGGGAGTTCGGTTGGCCCGGGTGGTGGGCGGGTTGACCTTGAACCGACCGGTGACGGTTGTGTACCGCTTTCTGACGTCGTCGTCGGCCGCCTTGAGTGCGGCCACCTGCGATTGACACTGCTGCACGACAAGCGTTGCCTCTATCCACTGGCGGCCGAGCTCCTGCCGGTGAGATGCGAGCGCCCCGAGGACTCCGGTCACTTCCGACCACAGCTGACCCACACTTGTTCCCGTAGCGCCGCCGGGCGCTCCATCCTCACGGTCAAACGCCTCAAGAAGGTCCCTGGCGGCTTCGTGCCCAAGGTCCTTCGCTTGCTGAAAGGCCGCACGTGAGCCGTCGCGATCTCCAAGTTCGTAGAGGGCTACGCCGAGACCGTAGGCACAGGCAGCATCGCCCAGCTCAGCGCCCTGCCTGTACGCCGCGGCTGCTGCGGTCCAGTCCTGCCGCTGTTCGTTAATCTTGCCGATCCCCCAGAAACCTCCTGAGTCGCCCTGGTCGGCTGCGCGCTGGAGATACAGCAGTGCCTCGTCGTGGTCGCCGTCGCCAGCGAGCATGAGGCCCAGGTTCAGCGCCGCGATCGTGCTGCCCTGGTCGATGGAACGGAGGTACGCAGACTTGGCGCCTGGCTTGTCTCCCAGGTCGCTAAGGAGGTTGCCCAGGCTCATGGCGGCCTCGCGATGCCCACGCATCTCACCGCGCTCGTATGCGCGTCGGGCCTCGGCCAGGTCGCCCTTTTTGCGGAGCGCGTCTCCAAGCAGGATCGACGCTTCGGCGTCGCCAAGGTCGTCCGCCTGTCGGTAGGCATCGACCTCGCCGTCGAGATCTCCAGATGCAGCGCAGGTAGAGGCCCGCTGCTTCAGCTCCTCGACGTCCACAATCTACCCGCCTTCCAGAGTTGAAACTATCCCTGCTGCTTTGCGTTCTTTATTACGGCGGTGATGCGCTCGTCCTCGGTCCAGAAGGAGGCCCGTGTGGTCCCGAAATTGGTGTGCATGAAGTTCCTGTGGGCCGCAATCGAGCTCATGACCTCTCGGTCCACCCCCTTCGCCATGCCCCAGTCCGCGAGTTTCACGATCTCGTTCTCCTCGCCCGGAAGGAGGAACATGAGGTCGTTCCACTGGCTTTGCGCCGCAACGGTGGCCCCGCGGAGATTGACGAGTAGACCTTCGAGCTCCTTCTCATTCTTTTCTGCATGATGGCGGAAGATCTCCCTCGATTTCTCATGCCCGATGGTCGTCGTGCTGTAGGCCTTCTCGACCTTCTCGGCCTTCTCAAAGCACAGTTGATACTTGTCCATTATGTCGATGAGCGAGGAGTGCACTGCGTGCACAATCTGTCAGCGTGTGGCGTCCGCTGGATCGTCAAACTTAGGAGCGGACGATGGTTGGGCGGTGGTACCGCTCGACACGCTTGCAATTAGGCTCTGCGGCGTGCCAACGACCTGTTGCGGCTGCAGGTTGCCCTTTAGGAACGCCAACATTGCCTGCCCGAAGGCCTTGCCTTCGGGCGTGTTCTCAACAAGATTGTCCTCGCGCCCCCAGAACATGAATCCGTCCAGGTTGATCGGCGGTCCGAACAAGATCTGGAACTTGCCGGACGGCAGGGTCTGAAGTTCCGCACGGGACGTGTCTCGCTTGACAACACGGATGTCGCGTTCCCTTGGGTAGGCGACTGCGATCGTGTTGCCCTGGCCGAGCAGAAGGGCCGGATTTCCGTCCTCCGGCGTCCCGCGATTCCCAACCGTGCAGTCGGCGAAGCGGAGCACGACCTCGCAGCGGTGGGGATCGATGCCCGCTTCGCCGAGCGCGAACGACCACTGAGGATCCTGGAGCAGGGTTTCCAGGCTCGCTCCGACGTAACTCCTAAGCTTTGGCTTTTTCCCGAACAGCCCCATTCCCGCTCCTTACGCTTTCTCGCCCAAAGGATGGGAGGAGTCCCGCGCGGTGGTGTAAAAGTCGTCGTCTTTGATCATCTTGTCAACCCGTCAACTGACCAGATAGCATCAACTCCCTGTTGATTAATACCACGGGTCGGCTCGGTTGTGAAGCTCCTCCTTTGGTGATTTTGGTTCGGGATTTGGGGGCGCGTACGTTCGACCGGCGACGGGCCGGGAAATCGTGGTCGACGCAGCCCGACGCAGCCCGGAGCTTTTGGTCAAGCGGTACCGCGACCTCGGCATCGGGATTTGCGGACGCTTCCGTGGTTGTGCTTGCCGCCAGGTTCAGAACGGTCGATATGCTGTCCACGGATGAGCGGCATTTCCGGGCGGTGTCGCCGCTGCGGGCCGGCACCGCCTTTCGGCTCCTAACCCGCAGACGCGTAATCGCCGGAGGCCCGTGCCGGTTCCAATCAGAGCGTTCTTACCATCGGCGCCAGCCCGCGGATACGGTCGTCCAGGAGATCGGCCGCAAGATCGAAGGCATCCGGTTCCACGGCCACTGCCGGGTCCGGGATGGACCAGTGCAGGTGCGGACGGTCGCCGGGCTCATCTCTCAGCTCTTCATGCGCACGGTCACAGACGGTAATGAGCAGATCGGTGGCGCGGCGTTTGGGGATAGGACCCGGTTGTGCGCCGGTTAGGCTCAGTCCCTTGCGCTCCGCCGCCGCCACCGCACCGGCGTAGACCTCCTTTCTGGGCCGGGTCCCGCCGCTGCAGCCGGGCACGGTCCGGCAGATGTCGTTCCAAAGAACTCTGGCAAGCTGCGATCGAGCCGCATTCTCCGTGCAGACGAACACCACCCGCCCAACCCGCAGGGACCCTCCCACGCCCAGGCCGGCAAGCGTCCCGGGTACAAGCCTGACGTGCGCGAGCGAGTTTTCGGTACGGGACCGCCCATTCTTTGGGAGGCAGCGGGAGCCGCGCGGGCACCGACTGCAGGTGTCTGGCCCCGAACGTCCCTACAAGCGCCGCACGAAGACGATCAGCATTGAGCGGGAGGTACCGCTTGACGAGCACGAGATCGACAAGGTCCTTGACGCGGCTGCTGGGGTGGCCCTGTCCATAAATGCGTGTATACGTATGGAGCTTCTCCGCCACGTGCTGCTCAATCGGAAGCGCCTGCACTTCGGCAGGTTGGATGTCAGCAAAGGTGAGGAGATCCGGGCCACTGACGGGTTCAGGCTGCCACGAAAGAGGACCGGAAAAGCCGATGTCCACGGTCACCTCCTCGAATATTCGACCGGCGAGCTCCGCCCGAACGCGGTAGCGCACGGAGCCACCTTCCTCGTCCTGCGGGATCTCGCCAGCCTTCTCGACCGCAAATGCGAAGAAGTCGCCGAGATCGAGCGACTGAGCCGCGATCAGGTCGGCCGTGGCGGACTCCTCCGCGTCGTTTCGCACGAGGTCCATATCCTTGGTGGTGCGGGTTCGATCCCCGAGCCGGAAGTCGAGTGCGAGGGCCCCCTTGAGCACACATCTGTCGGGAGCGGCCACGGCGAGACGAGCCAGGAGACGATCGAAGACGACGGTCTTCCTTAGTCGAACCAGCGAGGATCCGGTTTCTCGCGATCGAGCGAGGAGCCGTTGCTCGAGTGCCTGGCGGAACGCAGTTGCGGTTTGATACTTCAGCCTTCAATCTCCCGTCTTAGGGCCTCTCGGACAAGCCGTTCGACCCGGCTGCCGCGTCTGGACGCTGCCTTGAGAAGCTGAGGCGCGGTGGCCATGCCGCGTTGCACCGCCTGGTTCGCGCTGACGATGACCTGCTCGGGGGCAGCACCCGCTTGTGCCGCATCGACTATCGAGCGGATGGGTGACGTAACCCTGATTCCGTCCCGGATTACAACATCACCGTTATCAAGCTCCCGGGTGGTGGTGTGAATGGCGACTCCCTTAGGCGTGGGGCGGTACCGCTTCGAGCGGGGCACAGTGATGTGAACCGCCTGCGGGACGACTTCCGAGAGGCCGAGGAGATCGAGCGCGCTTTCATGCGACACGACGGCCACGTCGCGGCCGGCGCCGAGCCACGCGACCATGACCTCTTCACGAGGCGACGACGGGTATTCGGGGAATCGATAGAGGCCGTGGCCGACCCTTGTGAAGCCACCGTTCTTTCGGTGATGAGCGAGAAGGGCTTTGCTGAAGCCACACTGTGCCGCCTGGGCCGCAGTAAAGTAGCCTCCTTGCTCGGTAGCGACCTCAAGGAGGCTGATTCGATCTGGTCTGGATTTGGTCCTGTCATGCATAAGTAAAATATTACTTCATCTTTCCATGACATGTTTGGGTCAAACGGAGAAACAAACTTCCGCACCCTGGCCAGCCAAGAGGATCGACTTCTGGGGCTCTTAGCGAATCACTTTTCAGGACGACCTGCCGAAATGAGGATCACGCTGCACAGCAGCTTCGCTCTTTAGCTGCGGAGAAGGCTCTCTCGGCCGACGGGTAAAACCCATATGGCGACCGATCATTTCGGCCAGGAAACTGGGTAGCGAGATGGTCCGGAGTCCTCCGGTCTCTGAGCCTCCGGTTCCCTTCGGTGCCAGTTGCTGCCCGTCCCGTCGCCGCCCGCGGGGTCAGGTGCCCGAATTCACCCGCTCGGCCTCGGCGGGGGTCGTCTGGGCGGGGTCCGTCACGGAGGCCGGAGCCCGCCGGCGAGCTGGCCAAGTCCAGGCCAAACTCAGGATCACGAAGCCGAGCAATGCCAGCCCCAGCCTTGTTGCCTGGACGTCATTGACCCAGTTGGCGATCCGGGCGGAGGCCTGCGTGATCACATCAACCGGGCCACCGGATACCTGATCTCCGCGATTGACCCGGATGGAGTAGTAGCCGTAGAAGGTGATGTAAAGTCCGGCGATCACCATCAGCCCCCCAGAAAGCCGGTTGACGTGAGGCATGACCGACTTCAGCCGCCGCAGTAACCCTTCCCTGGCCAGTGCCACAGCGACGGTGAGCGCTGCCAGGACCACCGCCATCCCCAGGCCATAGGCCGCAAAGACCGCCAATCCCCCGGCAACGCTGGTCTCAATGAAGGTCGCCGATACCGCGGTCAGGAAGATCGGCAGGGTGCAGGACAAAGAGACCGTCCCGTAAGAGGCGCCGAACGCCACCATGGAGCCTATGCCCAGACCTGAAGCTCCTTTCTGCAGCCGGGGGAGAGAGAAGTTGGGGTGGTAGCCGCGGATCATGGCGATCCCCGCAGGGACCAAGATCAGCCCGACTATCACCGTCAGCCACGGGAAGTAGTCCGCCAAGGCCAAAGACACGCGGGAGAACACCAGCCCGACCAGTCCGAAGACCACCATGAAACCGGCCGAGACGGCAGCCGCTACCTTCAAGCCCTGAATCGGTCCAGGTTTTCGATCTGGTACGGCTCCCAGGAATCGGGTCAGGTATACGGGCAAAAGAGCAAAGCCGCAGGGATTGAAGGCGGCCACAATCCCCGCGGAGAAGGCGAAGGCAACCGGCAGATCGACCATCCCTCAGGCCCCGGAGGCGAGCCTGAGGATCCGCCCCTCGTCGAACTTGCCGAACCAGGTATCGAGCTCCTGGCCATCGGCATCCAGCATCGCCCAGGCAGGCTGGCTGGAAACTCCGAACGACCGCCAGGACTTGGAGCTGGCGTCCCAGAGCATCCGAACCGACCGAACGCCGGTGTCGTTAATGAAATCTACTGCTTCGGGCAGGCTGTCTTGGGTTCCCAAGCCGATCACACGAACCTTGTCTGCATTGAGTTGAGCAAACTGCTCAACGGCCGGGGCTTCCCGGCGGCAGCTGGGTCAGTGAGGGGCGTAGAACCACACCAGCGTGGGCGTGGAGGAGGGAACCAAAGAGTTGAGGTTGACGCTCTGGCCGGAAAGGACTTCGGAAACCACCAGATCGGGAAGGTCGCTTGCCGGTCTGGTGGCCGCTGCCGGCTCCTTGATTGTGGCGGCTGGCGCCGGTTGGGCGGGGCTCTGCGGTGCGGGCTCGGTGCCGTCAGTCTCGGTCTGGCCTTGTGATCCGTCCTTGCCCGCAACGTCCACCGCCTCTGGCGGGTTGGAGGGTGCACCGCCGGTTGACCTTGTTGCGGCCCCCCCGGCGCATGCGGAGAAGATCAGCGATACGCAGGCCAGGGCTGCAGCCACCGCAGTTCGCCTCATTCTACTGGAAACCAATGTTTACAATCATGCCGGGGTTCCCATGCCCAAGGCGTTGTCGGCGGCCAGCTTACCGGGGCCCAGGAAAAGGATTGCCACGGCCCCAACAAGCAGTGCAAGATCCAGTTCTGCGCCCACTCCCTGTGCGGCGATCAAGCCCATATCCACTTTGACCAGAAATATTGCTCCAACCAGGATGAGCGCCAGCACCAAGGCCCATAGTCTGGTGGCCAGGCCAACTATCAGAAGCACTCCGCCAACCAACTCCGCTCCGGCGAGCAGTGGGGCCACCAGGTTGGCCGAAGGGACGCCCAGCGAAGCCAAGAATCCGGCGACGTTGGAGATGCCCCCCTGAAACTTGGTCAGGCCGTGATAGGCCATGACGATCCCCACTCCTACCCGAAGAACGGTAGGTGCGTAGCCCGCAAGGGCCCGAAACTGATTCAACGCCAAAATGTGCATGCCGCTTCCCTTCCTGCCAGATAGGACCTCGTGGTGAATTGGCTTCGTTGCGCCTTCATACTCCCGGACGCCGCCCCGGGCGATTTGATTGCAATCAAGTTGGATCGGCCGGCGTCCTTGATAATTGAGACCACATGACAGCACGCGATTACGACTTCCTCGATGCGACGCTTCCAGTCGCCGACCTTCTCTATAACCTGGCCCGCCGCTGTTCCCGGACCCCTCAGGAGGCCGAGGATCTGGTGCAAGAAACCTATCTTCGTGCCCTGAAGGCCTGGCGGGAGCACCGCCGGCCGGTGAAAGTCGAGCCCTGGCTGGCAACCATTTGCCTGAACATCGCTCGCTCCGACTATCGCCGCACCACGCGCCGGCCAGAGGAAGTTTTGGCTGCTGAACCGGGCGTTCTCGCGCCCTCAGGCGACAGCACCGAGGACCTCGCATTGGGTCGGCTCCGGCGGCAGGCGGTTCAGCAGCTGATCTGGCAACTCTCGGAGGAGCAGCGGATCGCGCTGACGCTGGTGGACTTGTGCGGGCTCACCGCCGCCGAGGCGGCCCGGGTTACCGGCAGCCCCAGAGGGACAGTCCTTTCGCGGGTTCACCGAGGCAGGAAGGCATTCGCCGCGCTGGCGGCACTGCACAAGGTCGACAGCTATGAGGCATGACCCCGAGCAGGATGCAGCTGGCTACCTGGGCGGCTGCCTGTCCGGCAGGAAGCTGGCGCGGTTCGAGGAACATCTCCTCACGTGCCAGCAGTGCTGGGATGAGGTGGCGTCGGGCCGCGAGGGCCGGGCCTTGGCCGAGTCGGCGCGGGAACTGGCGCCCCAGTCCGTTCGGGAGAACATCCGAGCATCGGTTCTCGATGGGGTGGCCCCGTTACGAACGCCGTTGCGCTGGAAGGCCGGGGCCGGGTTGGCGCTGGTTGTCACGCTGCTGGCGGCAGTTGTGGGTGTCCGGGGTCTGCCGGAGGGTCCTGCGCCTCCGGCCGTTCAGCAGCCGGGACCGGTGGCTCAGGCGATCATCGACTTCCAGAACGGTCGCGTTCCGGCGGGCAAGCCAGCCTCTCACGCCGCTTTGGATCTCTCCCAGATCGGCTTTCGAGTAGCCGGCGCCGGAGGGGGCGAGATAGGCGACATGGAGGTGGACGGTTACGCCTACCTGGATAACTACGGCCGGCGCTTGCAGATCTACATGGCCGAAGAGCCCTTTCCTGAGGCAGCGGGCGCGACCAACCGGTCCGGTTCGCAGAGTCCGTGGTCGGCCTCGGCGCAGGGCATCGAGATCCTGTGTGCCGAAAAGCCGATGAGCTTGCTTGCCCTGTCCGACAGTCCTGGGGTCCTCCAACTGGTGTCCGATCATCTTGAAATGGCCTGAGCGCGGATTGCGCCACTGCATCGACCTCCCGCCGAGCCAAAGGTAGGTGTCCGATCATCTTGAAATGGCCTGAGCGCGGATCGCTCACCGGGACGCCACTTTTGCCCGGCTACTCAACTGACACGTCGTAGCTCATAGTCGTCGAGTCAGGATCCAGCGGGTCAGGAGCGGCCGGCAGTTCCGACCAGGTCCTCACCGAGTAGGGCGAGGCGGAGCAATCCGCCCAGGCCAGCACGTTTTGGACGTTGTGCACAATTCCCTCGATACCCGGTGCGGAAACGCACTTACCGCTCACCAGTGCGTAGTGTCCTGCGTGCCAGCCGGCTTCGTTAGCGGATGTGATTGCCGCACTGCTAGAAACCTGCGTGAACGGCCTCAGCAGCCTTATAGCTCGCCTGGCTTGGGTGTCCTCCTTGGCGAAGCCAGCTGGTTCGGTTCCCGAGGGCGGCGTCAGGTTGTCCAGCGGGTCCTCGGCGACGTGCCATACCAGCATGCCGTTTCCGCCCAGTTCATCGTCGTACTGATTCCAGCCCATGTTCTCAGTGCGATTTTCCAAGACGAGGTACTCGTCCCGGCGGGTGCTGTTCCAACGGGGCAGCACGTCGACGGTTTCGCTCAGTTTGCCGTCCACCACGGCCCGATTGCCGCTCGATAGCACCGTGTGCGGAGTAAGCCAGCCGAGGGCCAGCTTGTGGATGGGGTCCAGATGGGGCGTTGAATCGTCGGAGAGGGTACCCATCAAAGAGCGGGTGTGGACCCGATGAGCCATCGGAGCTGGGCTTGAGTAGTAGAGGTCGTCCAGACCCAGAACCTGGTGTGCCAGCTCATGAGCCAGAACTATCCAGGCCTGTTCGGGGCGGTTGACGAACCAGTCGACCGCGTCTGGGAGTAGCACGTTGTCAAGTACCAGCGCTTCGTTTTCAGGACAGTCTTGCGCTCGAAGGGGGGTTCTAGCCTGGCCAAACTGAAGGTCGCCTTCGCCTTCTTTCGGCACTTCTTTGTAAACGACCACTATTGCCAGCTCATCGGGACCGACGGTGCCGTCGGAGTTCTTGTCGAACTGGGAGAAGTCGACGTCCGGATCCGCCAGGGTGACCGCCTCCGACCGTCTGTGTGTAGCGCCGCTGTCATATCCGAACTGGCAGGTATCCGCCGGGTGGTTCCAGTAAGCGGTCCCCTCGTCCTGAACGGCGTCGTACGGTCCGAGAACGCCGGCATTGGTCGTCCAGAAACGCCCACCCGAGTTGGACTTATAGAAGCTTGCGGTTCGGTCCAGCGCAGTGCTCAGTTCGGCGGGAGTTATGTCATTGTCATGTCCCGGGCGGTGGGCGTCCCACAGGATCTGTAGTACCGGCCGCGTGCCGATGACTGCCTCTATGCCGGTCAGGTTGTCCCCCTTCGAGAACCGGGCCGGCCCGAGCAGCGCCGCCTCTGCCAGATCCGGAATCGCGCCGGTCTCGCCGACTACCGCCAGCGTGCGGTCGCCAACTGTGATGTTCAAGGTGTCGGCGCCGAAGGCCCAGATCGACATGTCGTGGAGGCCGGAGGAGAGTTTTTTCGCATCGAACACCCAGGAACGGTTTTGCGTCTGCTCGCCTTCGATCAACTCGACCACGCTACTTTGATGAACTTGGCCGTCGATAGCTAGCCCCACCGCTCCGGCGCCGCCACCGGCGCCGATTTCGGCGCTGAAGATTGCTGCCACCTCGCCGTTGCCCCTCTCGGGGATCCAAACCGCAAGGTTCATGCCGGGGATCTGCTTGGACTCTTTGATTGCGTCTTGGACTCCGCTCATCGACTTGGCCGGGTGGCTCGGTTTGGCAGCCGAATGGGGGAAGCCTGCCAGCGCCATGGATCGGTCGCCCACCTCAACGGAACCGGCGCCGTCCGCCAGCCATTCGAAGACGACTGTGTGCGGGCCTGCGGCCAAGCCGCCGATAGTAAAGGTAGCGGAACGGCTCTGCCATCCGCCCTTGGCGAAAACGATGTCGGCAGGGAGCATCGGCACGCCGTCAACCTTGGCGCGCAGCGCCATTCGGGCGCTGCCCAGGCTCCGCGACTCGGCGCTGAAAGACGCCACCAAAGGAGATCCTGCCGCCACTGTTACCTGGTCAGACATGTTGGGAACGGGCGCCCAGATGTTGTTGTTCTTGGAATGGTTGGCGCCGCTCGGGGCGACATTGACCTCGTAGTTGCCGGTGGCCTGCGAGCTGTGGCCGGACCCCGTTCGGCCCTGACGGATCATCAGGCTGGCGTCCCTGATCCGGCCCGTGTAGATCGACTCCTTTCTGGGTGGGTCCACCTTCCATTGGATTTCGACGGTGTGTACGCCCTTGTCCACCTGGGTGCCAAAAATGAAGGATCTTGCCCCTTTGCCGGGACCAACTGTGAAAACCACGTCCGACGGCGCGGCTGGTTTTCCATCAACCAAAGCTCTCAGGAACATCCGGCCGGTGTCGGGCGCGGTTCCGCCTTTACCTTCGACGAACGCTTCTGCCGAGAAGTGAATGGCCACGTTGGTGTCTGCGGGCGCAACGAACGAGCTGGACATCTGGATGCCGTTGACGGTTCTCGAACTGCCCCGAACAATCGTCTCCTGCTTGATGTTTACGAACTGGGTGGAGTTGGTGGCAAGCCAAGGGTCTCCGTCGAGCACGCCCTCCTCCCCGGGGGTGCCGTCGGCTGGCTTGCTGATCAGGCCCAGGTTGGGCTCGCTGCGTAGCCACACTTCGTCGAGCAGCTGATTTGAACCTCCGCCGGAGACTCTTTGAGCGCCGGCCGGCGCGGCGGTCGCGGCTAGTGCGATCAACAAAAACATGGTGAGCATCGATCTGCGGAACCTGTACACGGTGGCCTCCCTGGTTGAGCCGACGAAGGGGAGATCCGTTCAAGCCGAAGTCCTTACAACTTTTTGGTGCCGACTTTTTGGAGAAGTCTCTTGCGCTTGCGAGCGAAATAGTTAGTGCGTTCTTGTTAGAAATCACAAATCTGAAGCTCTTACGGATAAGTCCGAGTAAGCGAGATGCCGGTTGGGGGCGAAGGATGGAATACGATGGCCACGCTATGGAAGATGCTGTCCTTGTCGAAGCGGCAGTGGAGGGCGACAAGCAGGCTTTCGCCCAGATCTACGACCGTTACGCCGACCGCGTCTACAGCTTCCTTGTCACCGTCTTGCGTGACCGTGAAGAAGCGGCCGACGTCCTGCAGGACACCTTTCTCACCGCCGGCGCCAGGCTGGATCAATTGCGTGAACCGGCAAAGCTGCGCTCGTGGCTTTTCGCCATTGCCCGGAACGGCGCGATGAAAAGCATTTCACGCAGGGGCCGGCATGACCCCCTGGACGACTTCGACGTTGCCGATCAGGCAGCCGGGCCCGCCGAGGTCCTTGCCCAGGCTGAGCTGGCGCAACTCATCGCGGCAGCCGCCGACGGTCTGGGCAACCAGGAACGGATGGTGTTCGATTTATACCTGCGCCAGGGCATTGAGGGGCAGGAACTGGCTGAGGCGATAGGAGTCAAGCCAGGTCACGCCTACGTGCTGATGGCCAGGATGAAGGATCAGGTGGAGCGGTCGCTCGGCGCCCTGCTGGTTGCCCGTCAAGGAAAGCAAGATTGTCCGGAACTTCAATCGGTTTTGAAGAATTGGGACGGGCGGCTTTCGGCGCTGTGGCGAAAGCGCGTGGCTCGTCATGTGGACGGCTGCCAGATCTGTAGCTCGGTACGGGAGCGAGCGCTTTCCTCAGTGAAGATGGCGGGGGTGCTGCCGTTCTTGCCCGCACCGGCCCACGCCCGGGAGGCGGTTTTGGAGCAGCTCCAACTGGTTGGGCACACCGGCCGGCCGTGGCCGCAGGATAGGGGTGGTTTCCCTCCGGGGCAGGGCAACCGCCGGCGGACGGGCATAATTGCTGCGGTGTTGGCTGCGCTTTTGCTCTTCCCGGCATTGGGCCGGGTGATGGCCGGGGGCGTGCCGTCTTCACCGGTGCCCGCCGCCTCCGAGGTGCCGCTGGTCTTCGACACTTCGTTGCTCGGTCGCCCTGCCGGCTTGGTGGACCCCGAACCGTCGCCCGGCGAACTGGTGGAACCGAAGGCTACTTCCAACCCGGTAGCCACCGTTACGGGCCGGGGCGTGATCGTGCCCGGGTCACGGGCGAGCGCATCGCCGACCAGATCCCCGGCAGCGCCTCCCTCCACGTCTACGACCGCTCAGCAAGGCAGTGGCCAGGAGGTCGATCCCACCACCACCGTATCTACAACGCGGCCCCCGGTTTCGACCACGGTATCTACAACGCGGCCGGCGGTTTCAACAACTATGCCAACCACGCGGCCCCCGGCTACCACCACGACCAGGCGATCGGGTGTGCTGGTTCCCCCCACAACAACGACCCGGCGGTTGGGCGTGCTGGTTCCCCCCACAACCACGACCAGAAGGCCAATCCTTTAGCGGATCCGGCCATTTCCGACGAGTACGAAATTTCCTGAGGAACCAGGTGGAAATCCGTAAGTTCCAGCTTGTTAGCGGCTCTTCCCTTCGTAAGCAGTTCACCTCGAAAAGGGAGAGATGACGATGAAAAAGACTCGAATCGCAGGTTTTGGCGCAGGAGTGGCCTTGGCGGCTTCCCTGATGTTCGCTCCGACCGCATCGGCGGCAACTCCGATGCAGCCGTGCGACTTGGAGCAAGGACCAAACGGATTGCAGTGCGTCCAGCAGAACAATCAACCTAAGCCGAAGTTCGAGTGGTGCAAGTTTGAACAGGGACCGAATGGCTTACAGTGCGCCAGCCCTGAGCAGCCCGAGCTGAACCGCCCCGGGTTTATCGGAGGCTCCAGACCTTGAGAGGATGGAGCCATGTCAAAACAAGCACCCTACCCAACAGAAGTCCGCGAGCGGACCATCCGGCTCGTGTTCGAACAGCAAGACCAGTA
>JBQTHR010000016.1:0-111499 GCA_052389675.1 Actinomycetota bacterium | reverse complement strand
TTGTCATGACCACCGTTGGCTCCTCTTTCTTCTTAAAGGGATTTGGAGGATGTCACGGTGGTCCTTCATTTCAGGGGATCTGGCTGATCAAGCCTTCCGTCGTACACCACTTCTGTGGACACTACTGGGTAGGGTTGGCGCTCCCTCCACCCAACCCTACCTACTCTCCCACTTCATGCTTGATCCTCCCACGTCCTGTATGATCCGGTCCGCCTGGCAGACGGGGGCTCCTTACTTGGTCAGCCTCTTAGATGGCGCAACCTAGCCGGGTGTGTCCGCGCCCAGCCTTTCAAGAACCGGTTCGCCGGTGAGCTAGCTAGCTCCGCCAGCCCTCCCAATGGATGACCGATGCATCCTGCTTCCCGCCTACGTACGTCTTGCGCCTACGTATTTCCGACCACCGGCGTTCGGTCCTCGGGTTCCGGCTGGTCGGGGCAGGCGATGCCATCGCCGTCATCGTCGAGCTTGTTGGGGTCTGAGGGGTCGGCGCGCAGGACTGCCTGCGCGTCAGCCTGGCTGGCGAACTCTAGGCACGAATATGCGTCTCCATGCTGAATGTAGCGCTTGGGGTCGAAGCCTGGGTCCGCCGGGATCGGGTTCACGATCGCTTCGGCCCTTTCCCGGGGCGTACCCGCACTTCTAGTGCCGGAGTCGCCCCCGCACGCCCCCACGACAAAGATGCCGCAAGCCAGCCCGATTCCGGCCAACCTTAGCCGGACCGGCGAAACTGGTTTGGTGGCATCTGTCTCATAAGCTAGCATCCAGCGGGACTATACACCAGACGAACCCGGGCAGGCGACCAACCGCACTTGGCCAGATGCACCCCAGCCGCTCAACTTGACTAGTTTCATAGAGGAGCGCTAGAATAGTGGCACAGCGCTAGCTGTGTACGAATCAGGCGAGCAAGCTAGCCGGGTCTGCCACGCACGAGCCCGAGACGGGAGGAATTCGACGAAATGAGGTTCAGATCACGGCTTGTCATCTTTGGCCTGCTCATCTTGCTCCTGCAGAGTTCCTTCAGCATTCCGGTCGCGGCAGAAAGGTCAAGGCGCATTTGCGACCCGCGGGTAGCGGACACTCCCGATCCGAGCGACAACATCTCCGAGAGCTTCAGATTGACAGGAGCGGTGAGCGACCGCCTGACATTTGACCTCGAAGACCTGCGGGCACTACCCCAAACTACGTTGGTCGATTCCTTCTTGGCGGGTGGGGGGTCCGTAAACGCCAAGTTTACCGGGGTCCTTTTGTCCGACCTCCTCGGGCTACCATCCAACTCCTCCGGCGCTGGGCCTCTCATCAAGGGCGTGGACGGCGAGCGCAAGAACGACATCTTGGGGTATTCCGTCCTCGTCGTCGGTAGCGACTGCTACAGGGCGGTTTTCGCCATGGGAGAGATCAGCCCGTTTTTCGGCGGAAGACCGGTCTTGGTCTCGTACGCGCAGGGTCAAGCGGTGGATCCCGGAGCACCCGCCACCGGGTCCCTCGGCACTGCGGGACGTGATGGATTTGCCCGCATCAACAACCCGGTGGACCTAAGGGGTGGCCGGCGGGTCTCGAACATCGTGGAGATCCGTGTTATACGGCCGCCCTCGGGATTAGAGAACAGGAAGTAAGGGGGGACACTCCCGAACCAATCCGGCAGTGTTCCGGTGGGCCGCCGCCTCGTACGGTCAGGGGCGACTGATGCGAGCGGACCCGCCGGGACCTGCCGGTGCCGGGGGCGGGAGCACCTCCCCAGGGTACAGGCTGCATTGCTTGGCCTCTTCGTAGTCGACCAGTCCGGTCGCTACAAGGGAGGACAGGGAGGACTCAAGCGTCAACATCCCCTCCCGCTGCCCGGTGGCGATGAGGTTGCGGATCTGACGAGTTTTGCCTTCCCTGATCAGGTTCTTCGCAGCTGGCGTAGCGTTCAAAACATCGAATGCGGCGACGCGCCCCCCTCCGATACATGGCACGAGAATCTGATGCAGGATGCCGGCCAGGGTGTGCGCGAGCTGGAGCCGGATCTGTGGCTGCCGGGAACTCGGGAAGACATCGATGATCCGATTTAGTGCTTGTGAGGTGTCGTTGGTGTGAAGAGTCGCGAAGACCAGATGCCCGGTCTCGGCGATGGTAAGGGTTGCTTGGATGCTCTCCGGGTCACGCATCTCGCCGACGAGCAAAACGTCGGGGTCCTCTCGCAGCGCTGCCCGGAGTGCGTCGGCGAATGAATGGGTGTCGAAGCCGACCTCTCGCTGACTCACCGCCGAGAGTTTGCGATGGTGAACGTACTCGATGGGGTCCTCGATGGTGACGATATGAAGCGCCCGGTGGCCGTTGATATGGTCGAGAACAGATGCCAGCGTGGTGGACTTTCCGCTCCCGGTAGGCCCGGTTACCAGGATCAAGCCACGGGGAAGGCGCACCCACTGCTCGACCACCAGCGGGGGTAATCCGAGTTCGCTCATGGTGGGGATTCGGAACGGGATCATCCGCATCGCAAGTGCGGCGGTCCCCTTTTGCATGTATGCGTTTACCCTGAGACGGGCTTGGTCGCGCCAGCTGAACGCGAAGTCGACCTGCCGGTCCTTCTCGAAGCGGGCCGAAAGTTCCGGCCCCAAAAGACTCTGCGCTACCCTGAGCGTATCCGCCGCCGTCAGGACAGGTTGGTTGGGGAGCTCTCTGATCGCCCCGTTGACGCGACCCAGAGGAGGTGTGTCGGCGATGATCACCAGGTCGGTTCCGCCGAGGGTCCACAGGGCGTCGAGACACTCGATCAGGAACTTCGACGCGTTAGCGTTCAAGGCGAAAGGTTGTGCTGTGATCAAACTACCGGGGCCTGGCCGAAATCACGCGACGGTGGTACTACCCGCAAGAATCGTAGCATAGCGCTACGATAACATGATGTCCTTAACCGTAATTCTTGGGAGGGTGGTGCAATTTCTGGGGTCCGTGTACACGCATCCGGCCGGGGTAAACCAGCTTGCAGAATCGGATCCGGCTAGCCCGGCCACCATACCAAGTTGTCTGCCAATATGATAGCTGATCAACCAGGTGCTCCTAACTCTAGCGATGGCGGCTAGCTTGCATTCCCTGCCTCCGATAGGTCGTACCCGCCGATCACCCTAAGCCGCGCGTGAAACGAAGCCGACGAGATCAACTCCAAAATTGACTGTGCGCCGGGCAGGGTTGTCCACTGCTCGTCGATGCGCAACTCCGACAGGTGTTCCTCTAGCTCCAGGAAGTCAAGCCCAAACGCTCGGGCAGCAGCCTCCATAGTGAGGGCAACCTGAGTCGCGCCGTAGCTTACCCTGCGGGCAGCGTCGAGATGCGTGAGTACCGAGGGGCCCTTGATTTTCGACGCTCCACCTAACTGGTCCAGCTTCCGCGCAAGGGCCTGCGATATCTCCGCGTCCGGGTCCCGGCGTGTGGTAGAGATTGCGCCCCTGGCGAGCTTCTCCAAATCGATACGCATGCCCGGCAGGCAGGCGAGCCCTACTCGCCAGCGAGCAATCGTGTACCGGCGAACTGGCCGAGAGCCCGCCCGCAGTTGCCCAGGCCTCCCATGAACAACGGCGCCGTGGAGCCTTCCCTCGTCCAGTGCTCTTACGGCTTTGCCTGAGGACGTCGCTATCGAGACAATCCGTTGGGGACCCTGGTTGGGCAGGAGAGACGCCGCCAACCCCAACGCCGGATCGCATCCGGCAACGATCAAACCCGCAGTATCGCTGTCCTCGAAGAGCTTGATCTGGCCATCCCGGTAGAGACCGTCTGCCCGGCTCCAAGCTTGGCCGGCTTCAGTTAGAGGGTGATACGCCAAGCTGTCACCCACCATTGCGACAACCACTGCCGATGCCGTGGTGGGCTCGTCGTTGAGTGCGGGGACAAAGTTGGTCAGCCGCCCCGCGTCGCCGAACAGTTCCTCCACCGTGGTGCCCAGAACCTGTGAGATCGCTAGTGCGGCTCTAACACTTGGGACGTGTCGCCCAGTTTCTAGCGCACTGACCAGTTGGCGAGAGAGTTTGGAGGCTCTTGAGAGGTCCAGCTGGCTGAGGCCCAGCTGGCGTCGCCGGTACGCGACCCGGTTGCTCATGGCTAGTATCATAGCAGGCGAGGGTACGATTCCTGCTTTTTGTCAGGCACGAGCCTGACCTCCGCGATGCTTGAACGGCAATCTCGGCGAGTTGGTGACGCCGGCGGAGAATCCGACAGGCACCGAAGTGTTCCTCGAGTCGGCCTGCGAAGCGGGACCAGCCGAGAAAAGCCGTGGCTGTGTGCGGCGTATTTCCTCGCCTTTTAGGGCTGGAATCGTCGCTTGTGCTGTTGAGGTCAAGAACTGACCTAAAAGGTTCGTATCCTGTTTTGGATCGTTCGAGCACAAGGGGGAGCAGATCATGGGAAATGACCGATACATTCCGGGCGTTCCGTGCTGGGTTGACACCTGGCAGGAAGAGCCCGCCGCCGCAGCCGACTTCTACGCAGGGCTGTTCGGCTGGAGCTTCGAGGAGTCCAGCCCGCCCGGAGGCAGCATCTACTTGATGGCGAAGCTGGACGGCAAGGAGGTTGCAGCGGTTGGGGAGAAGCCTCCCGGCGTACCTACAACCTGGAACATGTACGTTCGGGTCTTCGATGCGGATGCCGCCGCCTCCAGGATCGGCGCCGCCGGCGGCAACACGATCATGGAGCCGTTCGACATCCCTCCCTTTGGCCGGATGGGTGTTTTCGCCGACGCCGACGGTGCAGTTTTTAGCATCTGGCAGGCCGGTGAGTTCATGGGAGCCGCAGCGGTCAATTCCCCGGGATCCTGGGTCTGGAATGACTTGAGCGTCCCCGCATCCACGGATGCTCGCAACTTTTACGGGGATGTTTTCGGTTGGAAGACCCATGTGGTTCAAGCGGGGGAGCACAGCTTCGAGACGTTCGTGCTCCCCGGCTACGGAGATTTCCTGGAGCTCTCCAACCCCGGCCTGCGTAAGCAACTGGCCGAGGGCGGTGCTCCGGAAGGGTTCGAGGACGTGGTTGCAGCGCTGAACATACAGCCTGAGGAGGGCGGCACAACCGGGACGCCGGCCAACTGGGGCGTCACCATCTCAGTTGATGACACCGACGCGATGGCCGCCCGGGCCGAACAGCTGGGGGCAAAGATCTTGGTGCCGCCCTTCGAGTTGGGTCCGGTGCGCAACGCGGTGATCAGCGACCCTCAGGGGGCGGTGTTGACCATCAGCAAGTATTCGGGCTGAACTCGACGAATGGGCCTTCGCCGCCAGCCCCCAGCTCGGCAGCGGCCCCAGTTCGGTTCACCGCCGGTGCGGCAGAGCGTTACAGGGCGTCGATTTTGGCAGCCATGATGAAGTCGTTGTCCGTCAAACCCCTTGCGGCGTGGGTTGTCAGGGTCAGCTTCAACGTTCCCCAACCTATCTCGAAGTCAGGGTGGTGGCCTTCGTCTTCGGCCAGTAAGGCGACCCGGGTGGCCATCCCGAAGGCGTCCCGGAAGTTCTTGAACTCAAGCTGGCGCACCAAGCTGCTCCCGTCGAGCACCCATTCGCCGGCGCCGGCCATGAGCCGCTGGAGCTCACCGTTCCCAAGGACCGGGGTGTCCGGCCCGCATGCCCGGCACTTGCGAGAAGTCAGATCCTCCATCGCCCCAGTCTGATCGGATAATCTCCGCCGGTCCAGCGACCAGGGCAGACTTTGTGTTCCGTCCTGTGGACAAGGCGCTCATCAGGCCGAGGGAGTACGCCGCTGTTGCATCCGCCGGCAGGGTTCCGGATCAGGGCAGGTCGAGGATGACCGCGATGGTCTCCCGCAGCTGCGTCAGCGCGGTCGCGCCAACGCTGCCGTGGACGCCGATGATGAGGCGGGGCGAAGCGGCTCGGACGTGCTGGCACTGGGCGGCAGAATCGACCGCGAGCCCGTTCGACTCATCCGGTTCCACCACGACCTCCGAGTGGAACGACCGGATCGTGCTCGTGAGCGGCACGACATGGACCGCCCTCGCCGGCCAGCGGTCCCAGCTTGAAGGCCTCTCACCCATCGTTTGGCTGGTGACGGCACGCCGGCTCAGGATTGCGGCGGCGCCGCCAGTTCTGGTGCACTTTCCTCCAGTTCCTGGCCCCGAGTCTCCGGGAGGCGCAGGTACAGAAAGCTCAAGGCGATAACCGGTAAGGCCATACAGGTGGCTGCTGTGCCCAGGCCACCCAAGCGGTCGGCCAGGAATCCGAACAGGGCCAGGCCGGCCACCGCACCCAGTACTCCCGATGCGATCAGCCAGCCCGCCGCGGTGCTCCGGTAAGAGGTAGGGAACAATTCGGTGGAGATCGCCCCGGATGCCGGTGTGTAGACGGCGGCGGCGAACATCGCACTCAAGTAACCGATGACCACCCCGTAGCCTCCGACGTTGTAGGTTGCGATTGCCGCCGCCGAAACGAAGGCGAGAGCCGTTGCGCAACTTGCCCGTCGCCCCAGGTTGTCAGCCGTCCACCTTCCGGCGATCAAGCCTGCGAGCCCGATGGGACCGGCCGCCAGGACTGCTATCGCCATGACTCCGGTGCTCACCCCTCTGGTTGTCTCGGCGAAAAAGAAGACGAAGGTGTTCGCCGGACCGGTCACAAAAGCCGCGCCGGCAGTCAGGAGGCACAACAAGATCAATCGTTGCCGGAACTGTGCCGGAAGAGGTGCCAGCAGGCGATGGGAGCGCCGGGTGGTGGTAGGAACACTGTCGAACAGCTTCGGCTCCTCCAGCCGGCGGGCCGCCAGGATCACCAGCAACAACGGCACCGCAGCCAAAGCGAACAGGGCCCGAAAGCCCATGCGCTCGCCCCCTACGGCCCTCAGGAGCACGGTCAAGCCCGCCCCCAGCGCGTAGGCGGCCCCCACCAGCGCCACGGCCCCGGAGCGCTCCTTAGTCTTGGTGACCTCCGACGCAATCACCAAAGTCACCGCGTTGGTGGCCGACAGCAGGGGCCGTGCGAACGCCAGAATGGCCACGAACCACCAAAAGCTTGTGGCCAGCGCAGCCGTGGCCGTGAGCAACAGCCCCAGGGTGGTCCAGATCAGCACCGGAGTGCGCCGGCCGAAGCGGTCTGCCCCGCTGGTCAGCGGTAGCGTGGCCAGGGACCCGAACCGGATGATCGCCAGCCCTATTCCCAAAGTGGTCCCGGATAACCCTACCTGCGCCTCGCCGGCGCCCGAGACCCCGAAGGCAACGGCAACATCGGCCAGCGTTGCGGTTGCCACGAATTGGGCGAACCCTGCAGAAAGGGCCAGTACCGCCGGCGCGACAACGGCCGGGTGCAGCCAGCCGAACAGGCTCCGGCTTGGGACTGCTGCCCCACCGGGCACGTCGGCTTCATTCATGGCATCTCCCGATAACGATCCGCTGGCGTTGTTCGAGGATACGTCGAAGCTCTTTGTTGAGGGGGAAGCGGGTCGGCCGACCCGCTCGGGGAAGATAGATTCGCGACCTCGCCCGCTTATCTGCGGAGTTGTCACCCCCGGTCGCTAGCATGGTCGCCATGTCGGTTAATCGGATTTGGGTAGATGCGTGGAGCCCGGAGTACGGGTCCTCCGCACGGATGGATGACGGGTTGGCGGCCACGGAGGAACAGGTCGACCTGTTCGTCGAGGGCCGGGAATGGAGGCCGGTGGTCCCGGCGCCCTCGGAGCGGCCGGTGGTGGCCTTCGTAGACGGGGTGAATCGGGTGGATGCTCGCGCCTTTTTGGGGGAGCATGGCCGGGTGGTGCCGGGGTTATTCGGGTCGGTGGGGGCAGGTGCGGTGGTGGTGGACGGTTCTGCACGGTTCAGCCACTGCTCGGTCGAGCGCTGGAGTGTCTTCGGCATGGGGGCGGCCCCGGTAGTCAGGCCGCTGGACTCCACATTGAGCTACCTGGGGAGGTCGGTGCCCGGCGGTGCTCCCGAGGATCTGTTGAACGAGCTCCAAAAAGCCCGGGCCAACCTGGAGCAGGACCTGGCGCGCAACCTGGCACGGGGCGGCTACCTGGTGCTGGCGGACGGGCCGCTGCAGGTGCGGGAACCGCTGGATCTGGTCGGCTACATCAAGAGCCACCGCAAGACCTACCTGGCACCGGCGCAGGAGGAGGTCGCCTTCGAACTGGAACAAGGTCAGCGAACTCCCATCTTCCAGTTCGGCCGGATCCGGCCCCGCTACTCCTGGTATGCCCGGATTGCCGGGCCGGCGAACCAGCACCCGTGGGCGGCCATTGCCCGGTGTGAGGTTAGTGTCACCGTGGGGCTGGAGCGGGCCATCGGGCTGGCAGACCAGGTAACCCATCATCTGCCCCGTTTCGGTTCCAAGGGGTTTTGGGACACCCGGGCGCCGCAGAATCTTGTACCCATCGCCTCGCTTGAGCGCAAGCTGTGGAACTTGCTGGGCGACCGCGAACTGATCTTGCGGCGCATCCGCTCGGGGGTGGGAACCTATGCCTGAGGAGCAAGTGGGACGGGTGCTCGGGGTGGACCCGGCTACCAGCACCCAGTTCCGGGTTGTGATCAACGCTGACAACTACCTGCAACTGGATGACCTGGTGCAAGTGCGCACCCAGGTCCCGAAGGTGGGAGAGGTGAATCTCTACGGCCTGGTGACCGAGGTGGCCTCTCGCTACGAGGGCGCCCGGTTCGAATCGGACATGTTCCTTATCGCCGAAGAAGGGTCCTTGCCTGCTGAACTGGCTCGTTCGGCATCGGTGCAGACCATTCGGGTGGACCCGGAGATCTGGGTCGCCCCGGACCCGGGTGAGGCCGTCTACCGGGTAGCTGGAGACTCTCGGGACAAGGCACTCTATGCGGACGAAATGGGCCGTCGCCTGCCTATCGGCTTCGCCCGGGACGGCCAGCCGATCTGGATTGACCTGGACTTTTTCGACGGCCGCAAGGGTGGCCACATTTCGATCTCCGGGGTGTCCGGTGTTGCCACGAAGACCTCATTCGCGCTGGCCTTCCTGCGCTCGCTGACCGCCCATCCGGAGGTGTTCGGTAGCGCCGCTGCCAACCTGAGGGTGCTGGTGTTCAACGTCAAGCAGGAGGACCTGCTCTGGCTGGACAAGCCGAACCGGGACCTGGACGACGAAGCCCGCACCCGCTGGGCTCAACTGGGTATCGCTGCCGAGCCGTTTCCCTCGGTGTCGTTTTGGGCGCCGCCTCGGAGCTCTGGCAACTTGATACCGGACACCGACTCCCGCATAGAGGGAGTATCGGCGTTCTGTTGGACGCCGCAGGAGTTCGTGGAGCAGGGGCTGCTGCGCTTCTTGTTCGCCGAGACCGGGGACTTCCGCAATCAACTGACCTTTGTCGAGGAGCGAGTGCGCTCCCAGCTGATCCGCCACGCCGAGCCGGTGGACAACATGCCCGGCGTCATCCGGATAAAAGGCCGCATCATCAAGACGCTGGCCGATCTGGTGGAGGTAGTAGAGGAGCATCTGGACCCCGAGGACGGCGAGCCGGACCAGTCCTGGACCGGCCGGGTCCAAGGTGGCACCGCTCAGGCGTTCATGCGCCGGCTGCGGGCGGCCGAGCACCGTATCAGCCGGCTGGTCCGAATCGGCGGCCGATCGGTGGACCGGGCTGCTCAAGCGGTGACTGTGGTAGACCTGCACAAGTTGCACGACTTTGCTCAGCGCTTCGTCGTCGGCGCGCTGCTGGACGAGGTGTTTGCAAACAAGGAAAAGACCGGGCAGCGGCTGCCGCTGCAGGTGATTCTGCTGGATGAGCTGAACAAGTACGCCCCCAGGGAGGGCCACTCGCCGATCAAAGACACATTGATCGACATAGCCCAGCGAGGCAGGTCCCTCGGCATCATCTTGATCGGAGCGCAGCAGACCGCCTCCCGGGTGGCCCCCGAGGTGGTGGAGAACGCGTCGATCCGGGTGGCCGGGCGCTTGGACGCCGCCGAGGCGGAGCGTAGCGAGTACGGTTGGATGCTGCCTACCACCCGGGCGCGGGCCCGGCTGTTCAAGCCGGGAACCATGGTGTTGTTCCAGCCGGGCATCCCGGCGCCCTTGGTTTTTACCTTCCCTTACCCACCCTGGGCCACCAGGCCTGAGGAGGCGGTCGAATCGGACCCGTTTACGAGCTTCGGGCTGTGAGATTTCTGCACACTGCCGACTGGCACGCCGGCAAGAAGTTGGGCCGGATCGACCGTTCCGGGGAGTTTGAGGCGGTGTTTGACGAACTGGTGGCGGTGGCTCGCGACCAGAAGGTCGACGCGGTGCTGGTCGCCGGGGACTTGTGGGACCGGGCGTTGCCGCCATTGGAAAGCATCGAGTTGGTGGTGGATACGCTCATTCGCCTGGCGGACGCGGCTGGAACGGTGGTGGCCATGCCCGGCAACCATGACTCCGCCGGACTGTTCCAGTTAATGGCCCGCCTGCTGGAGCCAAAGGGAGTCCTGCTCACCCCGCGCATGGCTCGGCCGGAGCGTGGGGGGGTGGTGAAGGTTCGGTCGCGGGACGGGACCGAGTGCGCTTCGGTGGCGGTCCTGCCTTTTGTGCACGAGGCCTTTGCCATCACGGACCTGATGGCCGGGGCCGAGGATTGGTTCAAGGAGCTGGACCCGGGCGCCTTGATGGCCAGCGGCAGGTATTCGGACAAGATCACCTCGCTGTGCAGGGCGCTGTGCGCAGGTTTCGACCCCCGGGAGGTCGGTTTGCTGATGGCCCATTTTTTCGTTGACGGGGCACAGATCGGCGGTGGGGAGCGGCGCATCCATTTAGGAACGCAGTACGCCGCTACCGCCCAGGCCATACCTCCGGGAGCCCAGTACGTAGCTCTCGGGCACATCCACCGGCCGCAGGAGGTAGTGGGTGCGCCGGCGGCAGCTCGCTATTCGGGCAGCGTCTTGCAGCTCGATTTTTCGGAGCGTGGCCACGCCAAGGAGGTGGCAATCGTCGAGGTGAAGGCAGGACAGCCGGCCCGGGTGACGCCGATAAAGCTGACCTCCGGCCGCCGGCTGGTTCGAGTTGCCGCGGATCTTGAGAACCTCCAGTCGATGGCTGGTGAGTTGGCGGGTGCCTATCTTGACGTTCGAGTGAAGACCAGCGGACCGGTTTTCGGGCTGGCCGAGCAGGTACGCAAGATTTTGCCCGACGCGGTAATGGTCCAGGCGGTCTATGAGCGCTCGGCCAGCTCGGTTGAGGTCGGTCCCCGGGCGATGGAGGCAGGGATGGCCGATCTCTACGCCGGTTTCCACCAGTTCCAGCACGGCGTGGCGGCCTCGGCGGAGTTGCTCGACGAGGTGCGCTTCCTGGAGGAAGAGGTGATCCGTGCGGCCTCTTGAGGTGACTTTGGAAGGGTTCAAGTCCTACCGCTTTCCCCAGACCTTCAACCTCGAGTCCCGGAGCCTGTTCGGAATCGTCGGGCCGACCGGCTCGGGTAAGTCGACCATCTTGGAGGCGATCATCTTCGCTCTTTACGGCAAGACCCCGCGAGTGGAGCGGGATACCAAGAAATTGATCAACTCACAACAGGAGCAAGCGCGGGTCCAATTGAGCTTCGAGGTCGACCGCGCCGCCTGGGAGGTTACCCGGGTCCTGCGCCGCAAGGGCTCCTCGCAGACCCTGCTGCGCCGGCTTGACGACGCTTCTTCGGACGCATTGACTGGGGAGCGGGCAGCCAGCGAGCGGATTGAGGAGATTGTCGGCCTTGACTTCAACGCCTTCTGCTCGTCGGTGTCTTTGCCGCAGGGCGAGTTCGATCGCTTCTTAAGGGCAACTCCGGCGGAACGCTCGCGCATTCTAAAAGGGATCTTCCGGCTGGAACGGGTCGACCAGATGCGGGAGCGAGCGCAGGCGACAAAGGCTTCGCTGGAGGGACAGATCTTCGCCTGGCGAGCAACGATCGAAGCGCTTCCGGCTGATCCGCAGACCCTGCTTTTGGCTCTGCACTTAGAATTTGCCGGTGCGCAGACCAGTCTGCAAGAGATCACCGATGCGCTCCCTGGGGTGCTGGCAGCGGAGAAGGCTCTGCACAGTGCTGCAGAGACGCTGGTTCGCCTGCAGGACCAGCAGTGCTCCACCCGCAAAGCGCTCGATCGGCTTCCGGCGGAGGAGGAACTGCGCGAGCTGTCGGATCGGCGGGAGGCTGCCGGTTCCAGGCTAGCAGGGGCCGGCAAGGCGCTGGACGAGGCGAATTCGGCGCTGGACGCAACTGCTGAGGCAGAGAAGGTGGCCTTGGAACGAACCGGTGGGGACGCCTGGTTCTCGGCCGTCTCCGCGCTGATCGGCCACCGTGCCCGCCTGGCGTCAAGCATCGGTTCGGCAGAGGTTGAGAAGTTGGTCCTGAAGGACTCGGTAGCTGAGCTGACCTTGGTTCTGAGCGACTTTTTGCGCGAGGCCCAGAAGGCTGAGCGGGACAAGGTCTGCTATGCCCGGGCGTTGGCTGCTTTGAGCCGGGACCATGCCGCCCACCTGTTGCGGCGAGACTTGTGCCCCGGGGAGCCCTGCCCGGTGTGCGAACAGGCGGTGGCCGTCCTGCCCCTATCAGCCGAACCCGAGGGGCTGGCGGCAGCCGAGGAGAAGGCCGCCCAAGCGGTACTGGCCTGGGAAAAGGCCCGCGGGCTGTACGAAAGAGCGGACCGCGAGCTTGAGCTGCGGCAGCAGAGGCTGAGCCTGGCGGACGAGGGCTTGGCAGTGCAGAGCTCCGAGTTGGATACGGTAGTCGCAGAACTCCTCCGGATGGCCGGGTCCGATCCCGAGAGCGAAATGGCGTCGCGCAAGGAGGCGATGGATGCTGTGCGGGAGGGCATTGTCAGGGCGCGCGCTGCTCGGGAGCATGCCGACCGGGCCGAGCGAGGCGCCCGGTCGGAATTGGAGCAAGTTAGCGCCTCGCTGTCGAGCATTCTCAACCAGCTCACTCACACCTGCGGGCTGCTCGGAATCGCATCTCCTCTACCGGACGCGGGGCTTTGGGAGTCTGCCAAGCGGATCATCGAGGCTGGCCAGGCGGACCTGGAGCGAACTGGCAAACAGGTTGCCGGCGTGGAGGCGGATGTACTGCATAGTCGCCGGGTGCTGGAGGCTTTCCGAATCAAGTTTGGGCTTAAAGACCAGGACCGGCCTGCGGATCTGCTTGCTGAGGCCAAGGCAGAACTAATGCGGCTGGAATTGAGGATCGCCGAAGTGGAGGCGGGGATGGCCAAGCGCCGGGAGGCGGAAGGCCAGATTGCCGAGCTATCTGTCCGCAAGGCGCGCTACGAACGGCTGGTGCCCGATTTTTCCGATTCGAAGTTCACGGCCTTCTTGCTGGACGAGCAGCGCAGACTTCTTGCCCGGTTGGGTTCGGAGAAGTTCAAGGAGCTTACCGGTCACTACATTTTCGACGACGAAGGACAGTTCCAAATCATCGATCTACGTACCGGGCACACCCGTAGCCCGGACACGCTGTCTGGTGGGGAGACGTTCCTCGCCTCGCTGGCACTAGCACTAGCCCTGGCTGAGGCGGTAGCCCTGGAAGGTGGCCGGCTGGGTTGCTTCTTCCTGGACGAGGGTTTCGGGTCGTTGGACTCCGAGAGCCTGGACCTGGCGCTCGAGGGGATCGAGGCACTGGCAGTTCCCGGCCGCTTGATCGGACTCATCTCGCATATCAGCGGGATCCAGGCCCGGCTGGACGACCTCATAGTCTTGGAGCGATCCAGCGACGGTAGCACGGAGGTGGCCCAGCACGAGGGGCCGATCGGGTATGCCCCGGCGCTCATATGAGCTGCTGTTTATTGCCTCTCCGGCTCTTAAAAGTGGTATCCCCAGCGTTCTTGTACCTGCAATACGTTGGCGGTGAAGCCGATAAGCGGGCCTGCGTCCTTCAAAAGGCCCAGGCCCTTGGCCGGGGTTACGTGGCTGAACGATCCGATCCGGGTGAGGCTGCCGGTGGCCGGCGGCTTAAGGGACTCGATCAAAAGCGCCGACTCGCTCGGCGGAGACGCCGGATCCTGCCGGCTGTGCATTGCATGAACCGGCACGACGATCTTCTCGATCCCGTCGGCCGGGGACAGGTCTTTGATGGCCTGCCCGATCCCAAACGGCAGGTCATCTACCAAACCCCTGGTCAGCGCAGGATCGGTGTTGATCATCAAGTCGTAGATTGCCCGGGGGCCCGGCCCCAGAATGCCTGGCTCTTTCCGGTCGTACGCGGTGAGAAGAGCGTCCTTGTCGCTTCCCTGCAGGTAGTTGCCCAGGAACTCGACCACTGCTCGGCCCGCTCGCGGGTCTGGGCGCCAGACTCCGGTCTCGCCGCCCGGCGCGTCAACTTGGCCGGTCGTCACACCCTGCAGCAGATGCACCAGATCGAAGTAAGTGCCCACCGTGGCAATCTCCAGCACCTTGGATTGGATCGACGGGTCTTCCTCCAGCCCCACCAGCGTGAACGCCGCGCCGAAGGAGAAGGCCAGGATCATCACTTTTCCACCGGTTTTTTCGCTGAGGTATTCGATCGATTGGCGGATGCGCGCCGGGTCCTGACGATCCAGCTTCTGCTCGCCGAGCATCAGCGACGGCGCAAGCACCGTACGCCCCAGACGGTTGAGCGCTGCGGCCATCGAGCGGATCCGGGGGTCGGCTGGCCCTCCCGGTGCCACGCCATGCACCAAAAGCAACCCCGGCGAAGTGCCCTTCCCTTCGTAGAGATCGGCAGTGCCGTCCGGAAGCTCGATCTGGGAAAAGCGCGGCTCGGGCGTCCATTGCAGCGGGCGAACCGGTGCGGAGAGGACCTCGGTGAGCAGCAGGATCGCCTTGCCGGTGCTGCGAATGCCCGGACTGGCGGCGCCGGCGGCCACTGCCAGCGCGAGGATCAGCGTTTTTTTGGGCACCAGTCGTTACTCCGGTTCTTCCAGGCGGATCAAGTCGTCGTAGCTTTCCCGCCGGATCATCAGCCGGGCAACGCCGCTGTCGACGGCTACCACCGCAGGACGGGGCATCTTGTTGTAGTTGGAGGACATCGAATAAGCGTAGGCGCCGGTGGCGGCCATTGCTACCAGATCGCCACGGCGCACCGAGGAGGGAAAATCCACCCCTTCGGCCAGCAGGTCGCCGGATTCGCAGTGCATCCCGGCCAGCGTGACCCGGAGGCTGGACTCCTCGTCGAGCTTGTTCGCGAGCACGGCTGCGTACTTTGCCTGGTAGAGAGCCGGGCGGATGTTATCGCTCATGCCGCCATCAACCGAGACGTATGTCAGCCGATCCGACACTTTCTTGATCGAGCCGACGGAGTAAAGGGTCACCATAGAGTTGCCTGCCAGCCAGCGGCCCGGCTCAAAGCACAACGCCGGCGTCGTCAGGTTGTATTTTTCCGCCTGCGTTGCCGCCGTAGACGCCACCAAGCTACCCAGCACCCCGATGTCGAAAGGAGTGTCTCCCGGCACGAACGGTACCCCGAATCCGCCACCCAGATTCATTTCTTCAATCTGGGTACCCAGCTTGAAGTCGATCATTGCCAGGAAGTCGAACAAGATCTCCACCGTCTTTTCGAATGGCTGTGCCGAGAAGATGTTCGAGCCGATGTGGGCGTGAATTCCCGCCAGGTGGAGGTTGTTGGCAGCCATAGTCTGCCGAAAAGCCTCTTCCGCCAACCCACCGAAGATCGGCAGACCGAATTTGGACTCATGATGCCCGGTTTGGATGTGAGAGTGGGTGTCCGGACGGACCCCCGGCGTCAGGCGCAACACAACGCTTTGCCGGATTCTGGCGCTGCGAGCAAACTCGTCGATTCGCCCTATTTCCTCCAGGTTGTCCACTGCAATCCGTCCGATTCCGGCTCCGATTGCTGTGCCCAGTTCTATGTCGGACTTGTTGTTGCCGTGCAGGATCATCCGCTCGGCCGGGAATTGGGCCGACAGGGCAGTGTGCAGTTCGCCGCCCGAAGCAACGTCTAAGTTGAGCCCCTCCTGTTCCACCAACCGGCAGACCGACTGGCTTAGGAAGGCCTTGGAGGCGTAGTAGATCGTTGCTCCGGGAAAGGCGGCTCGCGCCCGGCGCGCTCTGTTGCGAAAGGTCTCCCGGCAGAACACAAACAAGGCGGTGCCGTACTCGGAGGCTAGTTCAACGGTGTCGCACCCTCCGACACTCAGGTGACCTCCGCTCGACGATGCGGTGTCCGGCAGTGCAACCGCAAGCGCGTCGAAGGTGCTCACATGCTTTCCGGAGCGTCCACACCGAGTATGGCCATTGTGTTGGCCAGCGCTTGGCGAGCTGCGTCGACCAACTCCAAGCGGGCAGCGGTGAGCGGGGCGTCGTCGGAGAGCACCCGGCAGTCCCGGTAGAAAACGCTGAACTGGGAAGCGAGCGCTTGGGCGAAATGGGCCAGGCGGTGGGGCCCCCGGAAACTGGCAGCCTCGTTAACCAGTTCCGGAAGCTCGCCAATCTTCCGGATCAGCGCTTCTTCGGACCCATGGATAAGCAAGCTGAGATCGGCCGCCGGCGCACCGGCCTTTGGCCCGCCGGCGCTCCGCAGGATAGAGCAGGTCCGGGCGTGCTGATACTGGACGTAGTAGACGGGATTCTCGGGCGATTCGGATTTCACCAGATCGAGGTTGAAGTCGATGGTGGCGTCGACGGTACGGCTTAGCAGCGTGAACCGGGCGGCGTCGGTACCGACTTCGTCAATTAACTGGTCCAGAGTAACGAACTGACCAGCTCTTTTTGCCATCTTGGCCACCTCGCCGGAGGCGGTGACGAAGTTGACCATCTGGTGAAGGATGATCTCCACCGACCGATCTATGCCGAGCGCCGAAGCCACCGCTTGCATTGCCGCAACGTTGCCGTGGTGGTCGGCCCCCCAAACATAAATAACCCGGTCGAATCCCCTCCCGATCTTGTCCAGCAGGTAGGCGACGTCGGAGCCGAGGTACGTGGGTGTGCTGCCCTCATCCGAGCGCACCAGCACCTGGTCTCGGGAAGCCCCCAAAGCGCTTGAGCGAAACCACAACGCCCCGTCCGCTTCGAAGGTGTGCCCGCCGGAGCGCAACTTGTCGATTCCGGACGCCACCTGGCCGGACCGGTGCAGACCGGTTTCAGACACCCAATTGTCAAACCGGATATTGAAGCGCTCCAGGGTTTGCTTGTGCAGCGCGACCATCCGATCGCGCCCGATTCCCTGGATCTGATCCACGCTGTTCACTAAGGCCTCGCCCCACTCGGTCGCCAACTCCTTGCCCAAATCGGTGAGGTAGTCACCGTGATAGCCGTCCTCGGGCACAGCCGCCTCCCGGCCGAGCGCCTGGAGGTAGCGGGCGTGCAGGGAGGTACCGAACCTATCCATCTGCCGGCCGGCGTCGTTGATGTAGTACTCCCGGGTGACCTGGTAGCCGGCGGCGGCGAGCAGGCGGGCCAGCGCGTCTCCGTAAGCTGCATTGCGGCCGGAACCGACATGCAACGGGCCGGTCGGATTGGCGGAGACAAACTCGATCTGGACCTTCTCCTGTTTAGGAAGACCGTGTCCGTAAGCGACGCCCTGCTCGGCCACGGCGCGGATGGAGTTCTCGAGCCACCGGTGCGAAAGGTGGAAGTTGATGAAGCCCGGACCCGCCACTTCGGCCACTGCCACCAGATCGGAGGCGGGGAGCCGGGCCACCAGTTCCTCGGCGAGCTTGCGCGGGGCCATCTTCGCCGCTCCAGCCATGGTCAAAGCAAGATTGGTGGCGAACTCTCCGTGTTCGGGCCGGGCGGGCCGGCCCAGTTCGATGGTTGTCCCTGTGCCGGTAGGTACCAGGCCGTCCGTGCACAGTGCTTCCACCCCTGCTTCAAGCAGGCCCTTCAAAATTTCGACGGCCATCAGAAGCCGGGAGGAAATTCAGAGCGGATGTAGCTGCCGTCGAGGACCCGTTCGATGATGGACAGCAATTCAACGGGTTCGAACGGCTTCGTCACGTATTCAGCCACTCCTGCTTCGTAGCCCTTTCTCAAGTCTGCCTGCTGTGCCCGTGCCGACAGGAAGATCACCGGAATCTTCGCAGTCCCGGGCTGTTGGAGCAGTTGCGCCCGGGCAGTCCAGCCATCCATCTTCGGCATCATGATGTCGAGAATGATCAGGTCGGGTTGTTCACGGGCAGCTGCGCCCACCGCTTCCAGGCCGTTCGCAGCGGTCACAACATCGTAGCCCTCCATCTCCAGGTTGACCTGAAGGAGTTCGATGATCACCGGATCGTCGTCCGTGATGAGTATTTTTTTGTTTCCTGGTGCGCTCAATTCGCCTCGCCGGGGACTTGTCCACTCACAAAGTACAATGGATCCTCATCCCGCCCTCGTAGCTCAGGGGATAGAGCGTTCGCCTCCGGAGCGAAAGGTCGCAGGTTCGAATCCTGCCGGGGGCGCCACAGCTGTCGATTCCACGCTTGAGGCTGCGGCAACTTCGGTTTTCGCAAGATGCGCCCGCCGACCCAGTTCTGGCCGGAGGCGAGTTCGGTATTACACGAACTGGTCTGGCGCGGTTCGATTTCGCGCGAATCCTCGATCTCATCCCTGGATCTGCTACGTTCCGGGCTGATTCAATGCCGGGAGCCGGATGGCCTGCATCGTGAGGCGTGGCACGTGGCGGACCGGCTGGGGTGGGCCAAGACTTACGACGCTGAGTACGTGGCACTCGCCAGAATTTTGGATTGCCCGCTGTTAACCGTTGACCAACGGCTTCGCAGAGGGGCGGCGGGTATGGTAATGGTTGTCGGGCCGACCGAACTGCAGAGTTAAGCGGGGCTGCTCATCGCCCCCATTCGCCCCCAAAAGGCAACCCGTTACAAGACCGAGGAGGGCGGCGAATGCCCCCTCCTCGTCCGGGGGCTCGACTCAGTCGGCCGGAGTTCTGATCGGAACCGGGGCGGCCGGCGCCTCAGGTGGCTCCTCTTCTTCGATTCCTCGCTTGAATTCGTTCTTGGCTTTGCCCAGTGAGCGGGCAAACTCGGGCAGTTTCTTGGCGCCGAACAGCAGCACTATCGCTCCCACAACCAACAACAATTCGGGGCCTCCTAGTCCAGGCATAAGGATCCTTTCTTAATGCGTTAGGGGTGAGGATTGTGAGGGATCGGTACCTGAGATTTGCGCCTGAGCTGGAGATGCGCCGGTCTCAGGGGCCTCCGGCTGGATCGAGGTTGCCGCCGACTCCGCCCTGGCGGGCCGGGGCTTGTCGTCGAGTTCCATCTTGAGTTCGTTGGTGACGCTGTTGGTCACGTTCTTGAACTCCCGGATGAAGCCGCCCACACTTCGGGCGATCTCAGGCAGGCGATGCGGCCCGAATATCAGCAGCCCGAAGATCGCAATGACCGCGATCTCTCCGATCCCCAGGTTGCCCATGCGCTATCCGACCAAGAACGGCATTGCCGCCGCCAGTACATCGGCCTTGGGCTTGGGAGTCTCTTGCGCGCCCATGTAGACCCCGCCTTCGGCGGCCAGTCCCAGCAGGTTACCCACCACCGCTGCGTGGCGGGCTTCCGCACCGAAGATGCCTGCCGCTGCCTGGAGAATCTCCTTGCTCTGGATGAAGCCCGCTGCCCCCAGATAGGCGGAGACTCCGAGGTTCTCGAAGACGTGGCTGGTCATCAAGTACTTCTCCCGGTTGGAGAAGGCGTCTTTGAAGTCGACCCGGGGGGCCGGGGTGGGGGTTCCGCCCAGCTGGGTGATCGTCTGGCTGAGAGCCTGGACGTGAGCGTCCTCGTCGGCGCCGATCTGCCGGAGGTACTCTGCCTCCGTACCCGTGAGCAGGTTTGCAGCATTGCCTTGTTTGTAGAACTCGGACTCCAAGAACTCCAGGGTCAAAGCGTAGTTAAGGATCTCAACGTCGTCCCGGAAGTCGGCCGGCTGGGCGAAAACCCATCGCCCACCGCCCAGCATCTGCAGAGCGACGGTGCTCGGGATCACGGCCGCAGAGGTCTTGAGAAAACTTCTTCGGTTCATAGTCATTTGTCCGTCTCCCTTAGCTCTGTATGAACGGCTGCGCGGCGGCCAGTACCTGCTCCATCGTCTTGGTGGCCTCCACTGGGGCGGGGAAGGGTTCGCCGTCGATGAGGGTGGCCAGGATGGCCGCGTGCCGTGATTCCACCCCGGCGATCGATGCAGCTGCTCCCAGGATCTCGCCCGACTGGATCAAGCTCACCTGACCGTGGTAGGCATTCACCCCGAGTTCCTCAAAGGTCGAGGCGGTCTTGAGAAAGCTCGCCTTGTTGGTGAAAGTTCCCTCCGGGTAGGTGAAAGTCGGCGCCGCTACCGGGGTTCCGCCAATCCGCGAGATGGTCTGCGACAGGGCGTCGACGTGCGCCTGCTCGTGTGCCGCGATTGGCTCTATGAGTTCCCGTTCACGTCCGGAAATCACGTTAGCGTCCAAACCTCGACGGTAGAAATCGGCCTCAAGAAACTCCAGCGTCAGTGCGTAGTTGAGGATGCCCACGTCTGCGCTAGCGTCTCCGGAAGGCGAGGGAGACTCGTCCGGTCTGTTCGTGGCGGTGGTGCCGGTGCCGGTCCCGCCGCCGTTGGTTTCGCTATCCTCCGGGCTGCAAGCAACCCCGGCGAGAGCCAGCGTGCTTCCGACGCCCACCACTGCTGCGTACCTCAAGAAGTTTCGACGATCCACTTCTTTGTCGAAGCGAATCACGGCCTCCCCGTCGAATAACTGCTTCGGATTGGGATCTGGCACTATGGCCTCCATTCTTAGGCGGTCCCCTACGGAACCGCTCTCGTATGCAGAGATGGGTCGCCCATAACTGTCTCTGCACATGATTCCTACCCGGTTGGGGGCAATGGAAACCGTCAGTCGGGCGGGAGTAGGGGTGAGATGCAGGCGAGAGGCAGGTTCGTGGGCCGCCCGGGACTTGAACCCGGAACCTTGGGATTAAGAGTCCCCTGCTCTGCCAATTGAGCTAGCAGCCCAAGACAGTTTAGCCGAGAGACTTGCCGGACGGCCCTGGCAGGCGCCGGCAGGATGTCCGGGCCATGAGCAGGGGCCTTGCCTTCCGGCGCTTGCGCTCCGGCGCGACGCCGGCGAATTTGGGGTGCCCTATACCGGAATTAGGTATTGACGTAGTGCCGTAACGGGCGGATCGTCGCTCTAACGAATCGGAAGGGGGACACACTGAAGTCGATCATTGGGAAGGTTGTGCTGTTTGCTGTTTTGTCGATGCTTGCGGCTTGCTCGCCGCCCGGGACAAAGAAGGAATCGGTGTCAAGGTCGTCAGAGGGAGAGTTTCCAACCGTTCTTTCCACCGTTCAGGCGGATTCTGGTCGAACCATAACCAGCCTGGAAGCCGAGGCCGGCTCGCTCGTCAACGAACAGGTCCCAGATCCAGGATTCCGCTTCAACACGGTCATCGTTTCCAGTGGTCTGGGCAGCTTTCGTATCGCCACTCCGAAGGAGTTCTCGGCCCCCTGGCGATTCGGCACCCCCGCCGGGGATTTCCTGGCTGAGGCGTCCGCCCGAGACTCGCAATGGGCAGAGTTTTGGGGGCCGCGGTTGGAGTCGGGGGACAACCCTCGGGCGCTGCTCATGGATCTGGCCACTCAGGACGCCGCAGTAGTTGTTCACCTGACGCTCAGCCCGGAAGTAGGGCTGCTCGGGCAGGAGTTAGCCGATCATTACGCCAGCGGCTACAAGGAGATCGGTCCGGTGTCCGAAGCTCATAAGGTTGTGGTGAACGGCGTCGATGGAGCCTACGTCGAGTACCTGGTGCCCAAGGACCGAGTCGGAGGAACCTCCGACCGTGTCCAGCAGCAGGTTCTGATCCCCGATCCGCCCAACCGGGTGCTGTGGGGAGTGACCTGTGACGTTCCTGCGCCTTTGGCGGCCGAAACCAAGGCCCTGTGCGCAAAAATAGCGGCATCGTTCGAGCCGCTGCCGGCTATCGAAGGGTGATTCCAAGCAATTAGGGTCCGCCACAGAATTATCTAGCCCTTGCGCTTGGGGCGCAGGAACGGTCTCGGTGTGCAGCTAATTATGTGGCGGACCCTTAGGGTGACCGACGGGATTTGAACCCGCGACATCCCGGACCACAACCGGGTGCTCTACCAGCTGAGCTACGGCCACCATTTGGCTGTTGGGACAGCCTACAGATGGTAGCACTGACGTAAGCCGGCAGCCTCGTTCGGCCGCCAAGTGTGGCGGGCGGCGACGTTTAGGGTGGGGGGAAGTTTATTTCAAATGCCAGCGTTTGGCGCCGGAACTCGCTGAGAAGCGAAGTTACCGAGGCAGCGGGCGAATTGACCCTCGTCACAATCTGAGCACCATGTTGTGGCCGGTCCGTGCGCTACTACTCAGCTCAGATGAGTCTTGTTGGCCACCCACTCGGATTTCTGGTGGCCACGGGCATTGCCGACCAGAGGGGCTTCTTCGCGGATATCTAAAGAGGGGTGGGGACTTCTATCTGGCCACCAGTGGAGACCTCAAATTGGCCACCAGTGGGGACTTTACATGGCCACAGACAGGCATTCTCGGGCGGCGATGACCTGCTGGGTGAGATGGCGCTGGGGAGAATGCTAGCCGGCCTGTCCACCCGCAACTACTCCGCCGCGCTGGAGCCGGGAGGTGAGCTCGACAGCTCAGCCACTTCCAAGTTCGCGGTCGTTCGCCGTTTCGTTACCCGAACTCAGGTGGCTCTTGGCGAGTTGATGACAAAGATCTCTCCGAGCCCAAGATCTGAGCTTTGTTCGCCGATGTCAAAACCGTCTGCACCGCCCTACTCAATGACTTGGTGGAGCGGGGATTGGACGCCTCCGACGGCTTGCTGGTGGTGATCGACGGTGGCAAGGGACTTCGAGCGGGAGCAAAAGAGGTGTTCGGTAACCTGGGACTGATTCGGCGCTGCAGAGTCTATCAGCGCCGGATTAACCGGCCCTTCGGGTTGGAGTCAAGCACTGGGTTTACTTTCTTTGCCGGTCTCGATCCTGCGTAGATGACTTTTTAGGGTCTCGGCAACCTTCGTGTGACGGGCTGCCTCGCCGTCCCAGCCCCTGCCCTGGGCGTCGTTGATCAAGCCATGACATCGGCCAACTGCGCATGGCCGGCGTGGAATCGCAATGCGCTGTTTGGCAATGGTCAGCGGCAAGGAGGGGGCAAGCACCGCCAACGCCAGGGTTGCTATTGGGCAATGCGCGATCCGTCGAAACAGGGGCCTGTGCCACCGATGGATGCCCTGCCGGTTGCCAAGTCTAGAGTTGCGTCAAGGTACATCCCTTTTCCCGTAGCGGAAAGTAGGGTCAACTGGTCAAGACTTGATAGCTCGACTCGCAAACCGTTTAGTTTCCAGACCTCACCAATCGCTGCCGCAAGTTCTTGTGGCTCGCGCCCACTTGGCAAGTTTTCGAGAGCAAGGCGGTACTCGTAGGAGGGCTCGACTTCGTTGCGCTCATTGGGACAAGTTTGAGTCTGCAACTGTGGCTTCTTGTCGGGTTCCGCGCCCAATGCTTGGGTGGCAGCCAGGTCGACTAACCTCACAAGCTCTCCAGTGGCTTCCCCAAAGCTTTTATAACGGCCATCGCTGCACCCTGAGAAAATCAGCAGAGCGCACAATGTCGCTGAAATGCTGGCCCGGCTAACGGGCATCATAATTGGTCGTCCCGACCTAGTATGATTCTAGCCAAGTTCCTAACGCCCCTTGAGTTCTCTTTGAAGTATTCACCATGCCAGTTCTGGGACCACCCAAGATGCAAGTGCCTTGCACCGAACCCGATTGAGTCGGGGTCGGCGCCTAATGTGAGGTTGGCCACGAGTCTGATCGGATCATTCCACTTCGTCCCAGCCCATACTTGACGAGCACCAGCCAATTGAAATCTAAAGCGTGAGGCGGCGCCGGGACTCCCGACGAGAGCAAGGTCGTCAACGACCATTCCCCATCGAGTGGCCAAGGCCGCCGTGGTGCTGCCATAGCTATGACCGATAACCGGAGGGAGATCTCAACCCGGTAGGTCGCAGAGTTACTCGGGGCGCTCCAGCAATACGCTCATACCGTCGCTCAGCTGCGACATGCGCCCCAGGAACAGGCTGCCCTTCGCCAGCAGCAGTACCCGCTGCGCATCGCCCGACGACAGCCTGCGCAGCGCATGCGGAAGGTAGCAGATGGCCGACGCCAGATGCCCCTGGGTGGGCGAGAACCCCGGCATACCCCGCTGCTCGGCAAATGCCGGCATCTGGTCCCGGGTGATGTCGCCCCGGCGGGCGGCCAGGGCGGCGATCATTTTGTAGTTGCGCTCCGGCACGTTTCCCGAGCCTTGGGGTTCAGTGATTTCCGGGTCGTGCAACTCGGTGGCATAGTCGTCCACGTCGGTCATGCTCAGGCCGATACGTTGCAGCGGTTCAACCGCCAACGCCTCCATGATCTGAGGGTTGGAGCCACCGTGGCTGACCCGGTGCCGGCCCACTGCATCCAGCCGGATCTGTGGGCTGGCACCGTCGTTGCCTTCCACCAAAAATGCCATGCCGCCGACGACATCCTCCATCACCGGCAGCCCCTTGCTGAGGTGGCCCTGGAACTTCATCCCCAGCTTGGGCAGGCTCCCGCCGGCCACCACTGCCACGCGCTTGAAGACACCGGCGCTGACCAGCGAAGCGGCGATGACCATGGCCGGAATGGGGGCGGCGCAGAAGTTCTTGATGTCGCATCCCGAAGCTTGGCGCAATCCCGACACGTCCGCCATGCCCTTGGCCATGTTGCCGCCGCCCCGCTGGTAACGATCGCCCACCGCCTCTTCGGCGCAGCTGATCACATAATCGATGCTGTCCGGGTCCAGCCGGAAGTTCTCCAGCAGTCGCATGAGCGCCAGGGCTCCGCTGGCCTTGTTTGCTAAGTTTTCCAGCATGACTCCTGCCGCCAGTGATTCGTCCTCGGGATAGGGGCATTTGATACGGCCGATGATCCGGCCGCCCGGTGTGTGCAGGTCGAGGTCGGCCGCCCCGCCGCCGCCTTGCAGGTCGGTGGTCGCCTTGGCCAGCCGGTCCATGTTGAAACGTTTGGCCATCGGGTGGTTGCCCAGCGCCACGGCTGCTTGATCGACGGCTTCTGGCGACAGAGCGATCAGGTCGAACTCGTCCACCGAAGCCATCAGGCCCAAGAATTCCTGTTCGGGCATAATCTCGCCATCCGGGCCGAAGCGGGAGGCGCCTTCGATGGTGGTGGTCGCCCGGGGACGAGGGGGCATGTTGCGAGGGTGCATCGCCCCGATGTAGGCCTGATGCGACGGGTAGCCGACCGCTCGTTCGAATGACCGCAAGCTGTTCAGGAAGCCAGCCTGTAGCTCAGCGCTTTTCGGAAGTTCCCGGCTGGGCTTGGAGCCATGCCGTGCGAGCCCGGGCGTGTGTGCCAGGACCTGAACGGACGCGGTGATAACGGGGGGTTTGCTCAAAGTGCGATTAGTTTAGTGCCCCCGCCCGATCCAAGCGTCACAGCACCGGATTGAGCCAGCGGCCGCCAAGTGGCTTCGATGTCTCCGACTGATGTCATCGACCGATCCAAGCTACTCGGGTCCGAGCAAGTGACCGACGCTTAACTGCTGGCTTTGGCTGCCCTGCGTGACGGGCGGTTCGTCACCTTCGATCGTTCAGTCCCGGCCCCCTCTGTGCCGGGCGCGTCGCTCCGGAACCTCGCCGTCATCTAAGCCGGTGGGAACACCGTGGGCTGGTGCACCGCCGTGGAGATTGCTTTCAAGCCTGTCTCCAGCAGCTTGCGCCGCCACGCCTTCTCCTGGTCGGCGGGCAGGGTCGGATCGCCGGCCGGGTAAGGGATGCCTCTGGTGGGCACCACCCGCGGGGCGCCCACCCGCAAGGCGATGGGCACGAGGTTGACCAGGAGCGCGGTTGGAATACCGGCCCGTTCAAGCTCTTTTGCCAGCGTTGACCCGCAACGCGTTCCGGTACCTCAGGTGGCAGTAAGGATTGCCGCCTGCACGCCCGCCTTGCGCAGGGCAGCCGCCCATTCCACGCCGTAACGGGCGCCGTCGGAC
The DNA here is from genome assembly GCA_052389675.1 of Actinomycetota bacterium. Classification (GTDB taxonomy): domain Bacteria; phylum Actinomycetota; class CADDZG01; order JAHWKV01; family JAHWKV01; genus JBBDRH01. The sequence goes on along the minus strand of JBQTHR010000016.1, from coordinate 85,609 downwards.
ACCGGCGTGCCGTTGCCAGTGGTGGTGAAGTACTCGCCGTACAGTGTGCCGATGGCCCCTTCGGCCTCCAATTCTCGGGCCACGTCCAGGGGCAGGATCCGGTGCGGATCGGCGTTGGCATGGGCCGTGGAGAAGCCCCCGTGTACCGACATCCAGGCACCTTCAGGCAAAGTGTCCAAGCCGGTCAAGGGGTAGCGCAGCCACTTGGTTGCCCGGGCGGATTCCAGCCGGTCCGGATTGCCGAAAGGCACAAAGCCCCCTTCGGTCAGTATGGCGATCAATGCGTTCGACGGGTCTTGCACCGGCGCGGCCGGGGTGACCGACCCAAAGTCGGGCGGTGGTATCTCGGTGGACTCCCGGTCGCCGGCCAGGCGGGCGAGCACAAGGGAAACTGCTCGAGTAGCGGCTGTCTGTAAAGCCATCCGATTGCGCCGGGGGGCCGATCCCACCAAGCCGTCGGCCGCCGTCAGCGGGTGCCCCGCAGCCAACCGGCGGATCGCCGCCGCCGTAGTCTCCAAGCTCTTGCCCATCTCCCGTGCGGTGAGACCCGCTGCCACCACCGGCGCCGGCGATGCCTCGGCTACGCCCGGGTTCTCCGGATGCATGATGGCCAATGAGGGGATCCCCGCTGCACCGGCGGCACGGGCCACCCGCCCGGCAGCAATGCCGTAGCGCCCGCTGGTAAACGCTGGCCCCGCGACCACCAGTTCCGCACCGGCCTCTTTGATCAGCTCGACGATCTGCGCCGCGGCGTCCTCGTTCGAGGCGGCATAATCGTCGCCGCAAAACACCGTGGCTACGATGGAGTGCTCGTCGCCCAGCAGCGACGCCAGTTTGCGCCCGGGCCCGATTGGTCCCTGCTTAGTCTGAGGGGGAACTCCGGCGGAGTCCTCCCCGCCCAGGCCGGCGAAGAACTGGTTGAGATAGTGGACGATTCTCAATCTACACCTGCCGTGAGCCGGTTCCAGCCCACCGGCGAGAGGCTGCAATAGATTGCTGCGGTGGCCAGTTCCAGCTGAGCGGTGGAGGGTCCGCCGGTCAACTCCAGCGTGGCGCCGCCCAGAGCCTTTTCAACCTGGGGCAGCGTCACCCGCTGGTCGTAGTTGCCGGTAGAGATCACGGCGGTGGCATGGGCGGGTGCGGAGACCAGCGGGGGGCCGAGCCCGTCGGCGCCGCTCATCTCGGCAAAGATGCCCACTCCCACGATGCCTGCCGCCTCCAAAGCGTCGACCTTGAGCGATATGTCGATGTCGGCGTTTCCCGCCCCCTCCTTGGTTACGACGGCGCCGTCCCAGCCCAGGGTCCGCACCATGCGGACCGCGTGGGCTGAGACGAGTTCTTTTTGCCGCTGGTCAATAGGTTCGGGAGACAGGATTGCTCCGCCGAAACTAAGGTCCACCCCATCACGGGCCCGCAGCGCGCCGATCACCGGGTTGTTCTGGTGCATGTAGGTGGGGTTCTTGAGCCCCGGGTGGCCGTGCTGGCCGCTGACCACCGCCCCGTCCTCCAGTTCGTTGGGGTCGAGGATGGTGGGAAGCGAGGTGCTCAGGCTTTTGCCGTAGACGTAAACGTCTTTGAAGTCACCCTGGGTCTGAAGGTTGACGATGGTTCCGATGACCGGCAGGCCGCCGCCGGCAGCCCGTCCGGCAACCCGCGGGAGTTGGTCAACCGGGTCCGCTGCTGTATCGATGGCCGAGGCTGCCAGCCGGACGGCCAGGCGGAGCAGGCCCAGGCGCAGGTTCTCGGCTACCTCCAGCCAGGAGGCGCCGGCGGCTGGCTCGAACTCGACCACCAGGTTGATCGTAGCCCCGAATGGCGACAGTTCGGCTGCCGGACCCGACATCTGGATGACCCCCTGCTGGGCTCGGGGGATGTACCCGGCGGTGAGCAAGGCGATGCCTTTGAGCACATGCGTGTCGCCCTCGCCCTGGGGGAGCGCAGGGCCGATCAGGCCGGGGAAGATTCCGCCGCCGCCTGGGCCCTTGGTCCGGGGCTCCACCGCGTCGAGCACCTTGACCACTCGTAGGTCGTCGCCCGGCCGGGCCCAGCTCAACGTGACCGAAGCCAGCGACGGGTGGACGAAGCACGCCAGGGCGTCGGCGATGGCAACGCTCAGGTGGCCGTTCGACAACGCGGTGGCGTCGCCGAAGTCCGCCGACCGAACCTGGTGGATGTGCCGGCGCAGGCCGGTGAAGCCGGGAGCTTTCACGTGATTTTCACAGTACCCAATACCTTCTCGCGACACAACCGACCCATTCTTGATCTGTGGCGCAGCAGGGGCTGAGCCGGAAAGGTGGATAGTAGATGAAGAAGACTTGGATTGTCGCATTGTCAGCGCTGCTGGTCCTCGGCACGGCGGCGGTGGCGGGGGCCCAGGAGGCCACCCCCCCGGCTGAGGACAAGCAATCGGAAGGCAAGGGGCGGCTGCGGGAGAGGTTCAGCAAGGTTCGGGAGCACCGTGGGATTTTGCTTCACAAGGATGCTACCTCGATCAAGCAGGACGGTACTTTGGTAGAGACCCGAGTTCAGCGGGGGATCATCACGGCGGTCAACGGCCAGTCGATCACGCTGAAGAGCCCGGGCGACTACGTCCAGACCTATCGGATCGATGGCGAGACCAAGATTTTGGAGAAGCGCCGGCCGTCCTCAGTCGCCGGTCTGGCGGTGGGAGAGATGGCAGTGGTACGGGCGGTCAAGTCGGGCAGCGGCTACCTGGCCAAGGTGATCAACTGCACCGGAGAGCCGGGGCCGAGGCTGAAAGAACTGCTGGAGAGGCGATAAACCTCCGGTTAGCGGGACGAAGGGCTGGGACGGGCCTTAATCCGTGAAGCGTACCCGACCGTCTTCTACGAGAACTGCCGGCATAAAGCCAATCCCCGCCTCGCCGGAGTCTGCGGCGGGGATGGGCTTTAGGGCCGAGTAAATCGTCCGGTAGATCAGGTCGGAGTCCCAGTATTCAACGTGCGCCGCCAGCAGGGTTGAGGCTTTCGGGTCGACGATGTTTTTGACCGCTCGGTCATCGGGCGGCGTGCTTTTGTCGTCATAAAGGTCCAGCGAGCCGGAGATCAGATCCCAGGGCGAGTAGATGTTCACCCACTCCTTGGGCCGGTAGCCGTAGCTTTGGATCATCGGCTGGCGCGAAGCGGAAAGCGTCTCCCTGGGCTCGCGCATGCTGGACTGGATCCCGAACAGGAAGGCGATCTTGTCCAGAGGCGACCCGAAGGTGAGTAGCAGGGATGTGCGCTCCACGACCTTGAGCGTGGGGTCCAACTGACCTTCGGAGATCAAATCGTTCAAGGTGTCGTAGGAGACGACCGAACCGAGGGAGTGCCCAACTATCACGACTCGATCGTAGAGCGGGCAGCCGTCATCGCCCCGGGCTGAGTAGATCGCCCGGGCGGTTTTGAGCACTGCCTTGCGGATGTCTTCTCTTAGCTCGTAGTACTGATCCAAGGTGTAGGGGGTTACGTAGATGGCCACGTCCCCTACGAACTGGACCAGAATCTTGCGGATGAACAGGCTGGCTCCGGCCAGGACCGCCCAGGCCAGCTTGTCCATGTAGCCTCCGGTGTCCGCATCCACGAAGCCGGGGATCGCTACTCGCAGGATCAGGGCCAGCAGCAAAGCTGCTACGAACAAGCCCAGCGTGTAGCGGCCGACCAGGACGGTCCATCTGTGCCCGACCGAGCCTGCGTCGGCCCGGTAGGCACGCCAGACCTTGAGGACATTCAGCCCGAGCACCACCACCGAGCCGGCCAGACCCAGCCCGAGGAGTAACCGGAACAAGCCGTTTATTCCCGTTACCACCCATCCGGCGAATACCCGCTGCCACAACTGCTCATCGGGAAACATAAAGCCCTTGACGTGCCCGTAGAAGATCAGCCCGATCGACACCGCTCCCAGCACCACTGCGGCAATGGCCAGCGCGAACAGGACCACCGACGCCTTCTGTACCGCTTTGATGTCTTTGCCCTTTGCGGCCTGGAACCTGGTCAAGCCCAGCGAAATGCCGAACAGAGCAAGGGCCACGACGACCGCGCTGAAGGTTGTGGTCAGATCCTTTTCCAGCCCTTCGCTTAACCACTCGGGGGAGGCCTGCAGGAAGGCGGACGACGCTGCTAGCGCGGCGATGGCAGAGTTCATCACCACCAGTGACGCCACGGTTGCCAGCGCCACCAAAAGGTAGAAGACGGTTCGTATGGGCGGCTTGAAGGTAACCCAGTCCCCCAGCAGCCAGCGCCGGAACTCGCTTACCCCGTTTCTGATACCGGCAGTCCCGGCGATTTGCAGGAAGTGCAATACGCCCCGGATCTGGATCTTGCCCTCGGTCAGCGGTGCCCAATACCCCTCGTAGAAGTGGGCATCCACCCTGTCCCCCTTGATACCGTTTAGCTCGACCCGGTTAAGCCAGTGGTCTTCGCCCGTCCTGACCTGCCGAGTCTGGCACTGGGCCCCCGCGAAGCCCCCGGCCAGGTCCGCTTTGCGGATCTTCTCGGCGACCGGGGCCATGGTGGCGAAGGGTACGGACTGGCCCATGCCATGGGTGACCAGGACTGCATAGCTGGTCCGGTGCCGGGGGGTGGGGTTGCACGGCGGCGCAGCGTCGTTGCCGATCGACAGGGGTGGGGCGACGAAGTAGGCGGGAGTTTGCCTGGTCGACTCACGTCGAGAGCCCTGGTATGCAACGGCCGGATCGCTTCCGGCGGCCGGTCCCTGCTCCGCCGGAGCTTCCAAGGCTGCCGTTTCGGCGGCGGCCGGGCCCGGGGTTTGGGTCTGCTCCGCCGGTACCTCCAAGGCTGGCGTTTCGGCGGCCGGGCCCTGCTCCGCCGGAGCTTCCAAGGCTGCCGTTTCGGCGGCGGCCGGGGCCGGGGTTTGGGTCTGCTCCGCCGGTACCTCCAAGGCTTGCGTTTCGGCGGCCGGGGCCGGCGCCTCATAGGCCGGCGCTTCATTGACGGCCGGCCCCGGGTCGGGTGTGCCGTCGCCGGATGCGGGAAGCTTGCCTTGCGGACCTTCGGCCACGGTTTCCTCCCAGCGGGCTAGGCCAGCAGTCTGGGCTTCTCGACTGAGCCTGTCAACGTTCGCATCGGCCGCCTATCCGGTGTTCAGCTTCCGAAGCGCCGAGCGGGCGGCATACCAGCCGCACATGCCGTGCACCCCGCCCCCCGGAGGCGTGGACGCAGAGCACAGGTAGACGCCGTCGATCGGTGTGGAGTACGGGTCGGTGCGTGGCACCGGCCGGGTGAACAGTTGAAACAGATCCTGGACGCCGCCGTTGATGTCGCCTCCGACGTAGTTCGGATTGTGCTGTTCGTATTGCGGCGGACCCATCGTGGCCCGGCCCAGGATCAAGTCTCGAAAGCCCGGGGCGGCACGTTCGATCTGGCTTTCGATAGCACCGGTCATGTCGACAGGGGAGCCGTTCGGTACGTGGCAGTAGGCCCACAACGTGTGCTTGCCGGCTGGGGCCCGTGATGGGTCGACCAAGCTTTGCTGGCCGACAATCACGTAAGGCTGGTCGGCCAACCGGCCCTTCCATACCATCCGCTCGGAGGCGGCGATCTCTTCCATTGTTCCGCCGAGGTGGACCGTGCCTGCGCGGCGGCATGCCTGGTCCCTCCAGGGCATCGCTGCGTCGAGCGCCCAGTCCAGCTTGAACACCCCGGGCCCGTAGCGATAGCGCTCCAGGCCCTTCCGGTAGCCGGCCGGCAGGCGGTCTTGGGCCAAGCGCAGAAGCTCCTTTGGACCGACGTCCAAAAGGGCGACTTTGTGAGGTGGCAGATCGTCGAGCGAATCGATCCTGCGTCCGGTCTCTACGGTTGCCCCCAGGGACTCAAGCAGCGACTGCATCGCGCGGGCGATGCTACTTGACCCGCCTTTGGCCACCGGCCATCCCGCCGTGTGTCCCAGCAGGGCGAGGAGCAGGCCGAATCCGGCGGTAGGCGGCCGGGAGAGCGGCAAGATCGCATGTGCCGCCAGGCCGGCCAGCAGCCCGCGGGCGGCCGGACCATCGAACCGGCGGGCGAGCATCGTGGCCGGCTGGACGGCCAGCAGACCGAAGCGGCCGGCAGCCAGGGGATGCCTGGGTAAGCGCAGGGGGCCGAGGAACTGATCGATCAGGGCCGGGGCGTTCCGAACCATCGGCTGCATCAAGCGGCGGTAGGCGCCGGCATCTGAGCCGAGCGTTGCCGCGGTCTGCTCGACCGAGCGCGTGAGCGCCACCCCGGGGGCCTGCTCCAGTGGGTGTGCGGCGGAGATTTCCGGTTGTAGCAACTCAAGGCCATGCTCAGCCAGCGGCAGTGTGGCCAGAAACGGCGATGCTGCCGCCAGCGGGTGGATCGCCGAGCAGATGTCGTGGAGGAATCCGGGAAGCGTGAGCTCCGCGCTGCGCAGGCCGCCTCCAACTTCACTAGCAGCCTCTACCAGGTGTACCGAGCGGCCCGCCTGAGCCATAGCCACAGCGGCTGCCAGCCCGTTGGGACCAGAGCCGACGACCACGGCATCCACCGCGACGCTCATCCGGGAAGGCGAAACGAACTCCCTTGAACGATGAAGGTCGATTGTGTCACCAATCGGCCCGTGCTACGAGGTTTTGCAGGTGTGCCGCTGCCAAACAGGTGCATCGCCCCCCGGAGGGGATCTCGCAGGTATGGTATTCGGGCACGGGCAGCCGACGGGAGGATCGATGGGCAAGCAGATCAAGGTGGGGTTCCAGGGTGAGCTGGGAGCGTACAGCGAGAAGGCTGCACGGATCCTTTTTCCGGAGGCTGCCTACCTGCCCTTTCGCTCCTTCCACAAGGTCTTCGAGGCAACCGAGATAACCGCGGCCAACTTCGGTGTGGTGCCTATAGAGAACTCTCACGCCGGGTCAATCAACGACACCTACGACCTTTTGGTGCGCCACGGTGTGCAGATCGTCGGGGAGACGATCGTGAGGATCCAGCACTGCCTGCTCGGCCGGCCGGGGATGACCATTTCCGAGGTCAAAGTCGTTCACTCACATCCCCAGGCGCTCGAGCAATGCGAGGAGTTTCTGGACACGCTGCACGCCGAGCGGATGGCCGTTTACGACACCGCCGGGGCGGCCAAGCTGGTGGCCGAGAACGCTCAGCACGGGGTGGCGGCCATTGCCTCCGCCGAAGCGTCGGAACTGTACGGCTTGGAGGTACTGGCCAAAGACATCGAGGATCGGGCCGACAACTCCACCAAGTTCGTGGCAATAAGCCGGAGCGCAACAGATCTGTTGGGGCCGCCCCAGAAGACCTCGATCGTGTTTTCGCTAGGTAACATCCCGGGGGCGCTTTATACCTGCCTCAAGGAATTTTCCGATCGCCGGCTGAACCTAACCAAGCTTGAGAGCCGGCCTTCTGGAGCTCGGGCCTGGCAATACCACTTCTACCTGGATTTCGACGCTCCGGCCGACGACCCCAATGCTCAGGATCTGCTGGCTGCACTGGCCGGTCAGACTTCATTCCTGCGGGTCCTGGGCTCCTACCCCAATGCGCTCATGGGCAGCGGAGCGGCGGGGTGAGGTCGTCAGGCGGGAGCCGGGCTCAGGCTTTGATCCCCCCCAGTACGATCTGCACTGCCGCCGCAGCCTGTCTGCGGTAGTCCCCGCCGTAACCGCCGGGCACTGCAAGGGCACCCATGAGCAACCGGGCGGCGTGGGCAACCTCTGTGGTCTGCCGTATCCGGCCGAAGCGTTGCTCCAGCTCCAAGTAACCGCTGACCCGGGTTATGTCGAGCACGAGCGGGGTACGCCCGTTTTGGACCAGCGCCGCCGCCAAGAGCTCCTCCAGGTTCTGTTGAACCGTCGCCTTGCCCGCCTTGAACGGCAGATTCCACAGAAGCTGGTCCAGGTTGTCGCCCCAACCGGGCTGTCCGTCGCCTTCGTTGACGGCCTCCTGCGTCTGCACCGCCGGCCGGGGGACCGTAATGCCGCCGGGGCGCCGCTGCGATGTGCCGGGCAAGACCACTCGCTCAACCCCGGGAGCGTGCTGAGGTTCGGCCCTTCGGCGGTGGCCGGCCCCCGTCTCCACGCGGCCGAACTCGGGGGCAGCGCCGGTGGGCGCCACGCGGCCGAACTCCGGGGCAGCGCCGGTGGGTGGGGGATAGTCGCCAAGGCCGGCCTTCGAAGTCTGCAGGATCCCCACGCCGGTGACCGTTCGGCCGGAGGGCATGACCATCTCGTCATGCACCAATGTCTCCCCGAGGGCCCTTTCGGTTGCGCCAGCGGAGTGAACGGTGGCTGGTTGAGCCACGAAATCCCCTTCGATGTGGATTCTCGGCAGGATCCGGTCCAGCCATCGGGGGAGCCACCAGTTGGCTTCGCCCAGCAGCTCCATGGTCGCCGGAACCAGGATCATTCGCACTACGGTGGCGTCCAGCAGGATCGCCACCGCCAGACCCAATCCCACCAGCTTGGCGTTGGGCTCGTCCCCCAGCACGAAGGAGAAGAACACCGTCACCATGATTGCTGCCGCAGCCGTGATGACCCGGGCGGTGGAGGCCAAACCGTCGGCCACCGCCACCGCATTGTTTCCGGTGCGCTCATGCTCTTCTTTGATCCGGGAGAGCAGGAAGACTTCGTAATCCATGGAGAGGCCGAACAGGATGGCGAACAAGATCATCGGGCTGAACGCGGCAATCGGTCCGGTCCGGTCTATGCCTATCAGCTCCGCCCCCCACCCCCACTGGAAGATCGCCACCAGGACCCCGAAGGCGGCACCGATGGCCAGCACATTCATGACCGCCGCCTTTAGCGGCACCAGGATCGATCGGAAAGCGGCCATTAACAGCAGGAAGCTGAGCAGGATGACCCCGCCGAAGAATATCGGCAGGCGTCCGGTCAGCTTGTCCGTCAGGTCGATGCCAATAGCCGCCGGGCCCCCTGAATGGATCACTATCCCGGTCTGCTCGGCGGCCGGAGCGATGATGTCGTCCCGTAGATGGTGCACCAGGTTGTCGGTTTTGACGTCCTGGGGAGCAAACTTGCCGATCACCTGCATGAGGGCTGCGGTGGGATTTTGCGGGTCGTTGGGAACGGGCGGGGTTACGAAGGCCACCCCGGGATCGGCGGCGAGCTGCTGTTGCAGGGCTTGGAGCTGCGCAAAAGATTCCGGCGCCTTGAACTTTGCGGCAATCAGCAGCGGGCCGTTGTAGCCGGGGCCGAAACCGTCGCTCAAAAGGTCGTAGGCCCGCCGGGTGGTGAGCTGGGTCGGTCCGTTGCCCGCGTCCTGATTGCCTAGCCGGATGGCGAAGGCGGGCATCGCCAGCGTTCCCAGGATCACCAGCGCCAGCAACATATAGGGGATCGGGTGGCGCTGGATGGTACGGCTCCAGCGGTAGCCGAGCTTGGCTTGCTTGGGCTTGGGCGGCTTGTTCCGGCCCAGGAAATGGATGGAGAGCCGGTCGATGTGGCGGCCGACCATGCCCATGAGCGCCGGCAAAAGGGTGACCGAGGCGAGCATGGTCACCAGCACCGCCAAGGCGGCGCCAATGGCCAGGCCGTTGACGAACGAAAGATTCATGAAGAACATTCCGAGCAGGCTGATGATCACCGTGATGCCGGCGAACAGCACGGCCCGGCCGGCGGTGGAGATGGCTATTACCGCAGAGGTCTCGGGATCCCGGCCCTCTTGAAGCTCCTGCCGGTAGCGGGTGACGATGAAAAGCGCGTAGTCGATTCCCACGCCCAGGCCGATCATTGCTGCAATCAACGGCGAGAAGGTTGCTACGTCCAGGTAGTTGGCCAGGATGGTAAGCCCGGTCAGGCTGATACCCAGGCTGAACAGGGCGATGCCAATCGACATTCCCATGGCCAGCACCGACCCGAACGCGACCAGCAGGATGAGTACCGCCGCCGCCAGCCCTATGCGTTCCTCCCGGCCCCCGGGCGGAGCGATTTCCTGGAAGGCAAACCCGCCGAACTCCACCTGAAGCTGTGCGTCTGGGCGGACTGCCCGGTTGACCGCTTCCTGGATCTGGTCCGAGAGCTCCTCGGGCAGTTCGGTGGCGGGAACGTTGAACTGGATCTCGCCGAAGGCCACCTTGCCTGCGTCGGACCCCTGGGCGGCCACCTGGCGCTCCCCTGCGGGCGAGTAGGGGCTGGTGATCCCGAGGATGTGGTCGCTGGTGGCTAAGGCAGCAGCGAAGCCGGCCTCCATTCGCTGCTGCGCCGCAGCGATCCCGGCTTCCGCTTTGAACACGATCTGCCCGGTGTCCCCGGACTGCGCCGGGAAAGCTTCCTTCAGCAGGTCGAAGGTGCGCTGAGACTCGGTGCCCGGGAGGGTGAAGTTATTGGCGAAGGTCCCTCCCTGGGTGCGTGCGAAGAAGATGGTGGCGCCAAGAATGAGCGCCCAGATCAGGGAGGTGATCCACCTATGGCGGAAGCAAAAACGTGCGATAGCTGGGAGCACGGCAAAGGTCCTCTCAGGAAGCCGGCAGTCGACTTTATTGTGAGTGAGCGCTCACTTCCGGTCAATCCAATCGACAAGATTGTCCCGAAGACGCAACAACAAGGCCCCCGGACGGGGGCCTTGTTGTCGGGGAAGTCCCTTAGTGAGTTCCGGCTGGTGTGCCGGAGAGCTCCTTCACCACGTCGCCGATGTAGCCCTTGGCGTCGCCGAACAGCATCATCGTTTTGTCCATGAAGAAAAGTTCGTTCTCCACACCGGCGAAACCTGCCGCCATGCCTCGCTTGACCACCATCACGGTATGAGCGGAGTCGACGTTGAGGATCGGCATGCCGTAGATTGGACTGTCCTTGTCCGTCCGGGCGGCCGGGTTAACCACGTCGTTGGCCCCCACAATCAGGGCGACGTCGGTCTGCGGGAAGTCGCTGTTGATCTCGTCCATCTCTATGAGCTTGTCGTAAGGAATGTCTGCCTCGGCCAGCAAGACGTTCATATGCCCGGGCATACGTCCGGCCACCGGGTGGATGGCGAAGCGTACGTCCACTCCCTTGCGGGTCAGCGAGTCATAGAGTTCTCGCACCTTGTGCTGCGCTTGCGAAACCGCCATACCGTAGCCGGGCACGATGATGACTGAGGTTGCCGCCTCCAGGATCTGAGCGGTCTCCTCTGGGGCGACACTGCGCACCGAACGCTCTTCAACCGCACCGGCCTTGGCCTTCACCGCTCCGAATCCGCCGAACAGAACGTTAGAGAATGAGCGGTTCATCGCCTTGCACATGATGATGGACAGGATCAGCCCGGAGGCACCGTCCAGGGCACCGGCGATGATCAGTAGCTTGTTGTTGATTGCGAATCCCATTGCCGAGGCAGCCAGGCCGGCGTAGCCGTTGAGCAGGGCGATGACCGTAGGCATGTCGGCGCCCCCGATGGGGATGATCAGCAAAATTCCGAACAGTAGCGACAGCCCGATCAGCCATGGGAACAAGAAGGTGGCCGTGGGGTTGAAGATCAGGTAGAGGCCGCACACCGCGGCTCCACCGAAGACCCCCAGGTTGATGAAGTTGCGGAACGGGTAGAGAATCGGCGCTCCGGGGAGGATCCCCTGGAGCTTGCCGAAGGCCATGAGGCTCCCGGTGAAGGTCAAAAAGCCCAGGATCACCTCCAGCGTGATCGCAGTTATCACCACCTTGCTTAGCGAGGCGGAGTGCAAGTAGTACTCGGCGGTGCCCACCAATCCGGCCGCTAGGGCGCCGAGCGCGTGGGAGAAGGCGGTTCGCTGAGGTACTGCGGTCATCTTGATGAGCAGGGCCAAGGGTGCTCCCACCGCGCCGCCGATAACCAGAGCCAGCAGGATCCAGCGGTACTCGACTATTACGTCGGTCTTCATGAGCGTGCCGATGATTGCCAACAGCATGCCCAGCTCTCCGGCGAACACACCGCGCCGGGCGGTGCTCGGGTGGCTGAGCCACTTGAGCGACAGGACGAAGCCGACTGCCGAGACCAGGTAGATGAGGTTGATGAAGGTTTCCAGCCCACCGCCGCCTTCGGCGGCCGGGGCGGCGGCAGCAAGAACCACGTTCAGGTTGCTCACTTGGCCGGCTCCTTCTTCTTGAACATCTTAAGCATCCGGTCCGTGATCAAAAAGCCGGCGACGACGTTGGCGAAGGCGCAGGCCACAGCAATGGTCCCAAGCGTTGTGGCCATCACGCCCTGGTCCGAACCGGCCAGCAACAGCGAGCCCACCAAGGAGATCGCGGCGATTGCGTTGGTCAGCGACATCAAGGGGGTGTGGAGCAGAACGGAAACCCGGCTGATCACCGAGTAGCCGAGGAAGCCGGCCAGCACGAATACGTATAGGCCGTTGATCAGGTCGTCTTCCAAAACTTCCTCCTCTAGGAGCCCGAGTTGTTAGCGCCGGAGGAAACCGGCTCCGGGGCGGGGGCGGGGGGAGCGGCCGGCTCGTTGATGCCGAGGGCCTGTCTCACCCGGGCAAGGGTGACCTCGCCGTCCCGGGCGAGCAGTGTCTCGTTGGTGATCTGGTCCTGCATGTCGAAACTGAACGAGGCCTTGGGGGCCAGGTGGATCAAGAAGGTCTGGAGGTTCTTGGCGTACATGGAGCTGGCGTGGAACGGTACGCTGGCAGGCAGGTTGGTCGGTCCGTGGATGGTGACTCCGTGCCTGACCACGGTCTTGTCCGCTTCGGTTAGCTCGCAGTTGCCGCCTCGCTCGGCGGCCAGATCGACTATGACCGAGCCCGGCTGCATCAACTTGACCATCTCTTCAGTGATCAATACCGGGGATCTTTTACCCGGGATGGCGGCGGTGGTGATCACCACGTCGGTCTCCGCGACCACCCGGGTCATCAGCTCACGCTGTTTGCGCAGGAAGTCCTCGCCCTGCTCCTTGGCGTAGCCGCCCTTGTCCTCGGCTGCCGAGGTCTCCAGCTCCATCTCCACAAACTTTGCTCCTACCGACTGGACCTGCTCCTTGACCGCCGGCCGGACATCGTAGGCCTGGACAACTGCCCCCAATCGCTTGGCGGTGGCTATGGCCTGAAGTCCGGCCACGCCCGCGCCGATCACAAACGCCTTGGCCGGGCGCAGCGTGCCGGCTGCGGTAGTAAGCATCGGGAACATCTTGGGTAGCGAAGCTGCTGCTACCAACACGGCCTTGTAGCCGCCCACCGTGGCCTGGGATGATAGGACGTCCATGCTCTGGGCTCGAGTGATCCGGGGCATGAGCTCAGTGGAGAACACCGTAGCTCCGGTGCCGGCCATCTCGGCGATGCCTTGCGGGTTGGACAGCGGGTCGGCGAACCCAATGATCACCTGATCCTTGCGCATCAGGGCCAGATCGCCTTTGCCGTGCTCGGGATTGGCTGAGTACACCCGTACTTGGAGGATGACGTCCGCCTGGGCGAAAACCTCCTCGCGGGTTCCTATGGTTGAGCCCTTGTCGGAGTACGCGGAATCAAGGAGGCCGGCAGCCTCGCCCGCACCGGACTGAATGATCGTTTTGAACCCTGCCTTAAGCAGGGCGGGCACAACTGTAGGAACCAGGGCCACTCTGGCCTCACCCGGATAAGTCTCGGTTGGGACACCAACCGTTAATTGCCGGTCTTCCGCCACTATTCGACCTCCTCGCTCCAAAATTGCTTCGGTAGGCTAATCGAAATACCCCGCGAAAAGCCATCGACCCGGTCGGCGAGCCCGGCTTAGCAACCAGGTGATGCTGATCATCTCGCAGGCCGGGCCCTTTAGTTGCAACTCCAAACGCTCGGCGGATGGCCTCATACCGGTGTGGAGCGCTGCTCGAAAGCGCCAAGTGGACGACACGATGGGCACCTTGCTAGGATAAGAATCGGTCTGATTCTTAGAAAGGCGTGGAATGAAATCTGGTCCCATCAATCCAAACCTGCTTTCCCGGATATTGTCGCTGCTGGCGGCTCTTATGCTCGCCCTGATCATGTTCCCGGCTGCGCCGTCCGCAGCAAGCTTGGGCGGGAACGCCGGACCGAAGGTTGGGGCAAACCGGGAGTTCGTCCTGGTGGCTGATCCCCTGGAACGGAAGGTCTTTGTCTACCGGGTTCCCGGGCTCCAGCTAACCGGGGTCCTCCACGACGTGGGGCTGGGTGTCCCGGGAACTGGAGCCAACGTTGGGCTCGGCTCAGCAACCCATTCCGGCACCATAATCTTGCCCGGAGGGCGGATCCTCACCACCGACGACGTCAAGCAGGAAATCCTGGAGATTCGCGTCGATGCTTTGGGCCGCCCTGCTGTCGCCCGGCGAGTGGCCGCAGAGCTTCCTGACGACGGCGCTTGGTCTGCGGTGGACCCGGCCTTCCGGTACTTCGCGGTTTCTTCGGGCAAGGACGATTCGACCGGCATCGTGAACCTGGTGGACCTCGCGACCTTCCGCAACACGGTTACCGAGTTCCCGCTCAGCTTGCCGGAGGAAGTTCACCCCTATCTGGTGGGAAGCCCCCCCAGCTTGTTCGTATCGCTCGGAGGCAAGATCCAGTCGTTCAAGGTCTCCGACTTGCTAAAAGGCATTAAGGCCCCTACCTCCGAAGTTGTGGTGGGAACCGGGAGCCATGGCTCGTTCGTCTCGGCACGGACCTCAACCGTGGGCATAGTCACCGATGCCTCGCTGGGTCTGGACGTAATCAAGGTGGCTTGCGGAAGGATTCCCCGTCTGCTTTGCCCGAATCCCACTTTGGAGACAAAGAGCACCATACCGTGGGCTGCCGACGGCCTGAGCGGCGGCCGCAACGCCCGGCCCCGGCTGACTAACGACGGCGGTTCGGTCTTGGGCGTTGCCAGTGCGCCCGCGGCGGGACCCGCGCTTTGGCCCGAAGTGCGAAACGACGTTCACGTGGCTGATCTGCTGTTAGGAACCGCCCGTCGCTTCACCATGGGACTCGGGGTGTCAAGCCGGTTCGCTAACTCGAACGACTTTGCAGTCTTTTCAACGGTCCACCCCGACGGGGACAAGCTGCGGTTGCTAAACGTTCGGCCTCGGTCCGCGAACTACCTTGAATTCGCCGGCGAGGTGGCGCTCGCGCCCATGACCAACGGGCCGGTTGCCGGGCAATCCACGGCCGGCAAGGAGCGGCGCTTCGTGGCGGTCACGCCCCGCGGGGGATACGCCTTTGCCAGTCACGGCGGCGATGGCAAAGTGACCATGGTTGACACCCGCACTCTGGGGGCTCGTGAGTTCAGCGTCCCCACTCCGCTCAAGGGAGGAGGCTACCTGGTAGGGATAGACCTGGGATTTGTCCCGGCCGACCTGGTGGGTAGGTAGGCCTTCGCCGTTGCTCCGGCGGGGAGGTGCGACGCCGGAGCATTGGCTAATCGACAAATGCCCGCGGAAAGCCATCGGCGCTATCGACCTTCATAGCCTGAGAAGCGACGCCGAAGGGCACAGGTTGAGAGCTACCTACGCGCCTTCCCGATCTTGAGGTTGGAGACGATAGACGACTTCAGGATTTTCGAGCGGCTGGCATCTTGCACCCCGCTGGAGGTCTTCCGATAGTCGACGCTACCTGACCAGCGGAACAGTTCGGTAGACCGGGCAACTACCCCGTCACGATCACCTATCCGTGGATTCAGTCTTGGTTCTCCGGCAGGGGTCCACCGTCGACAAAAGTCCTGTCCTTCGGAGCCTCATCCAACTCGACATCCACTGCCTTGAACAGCCCGATCGATTCACAGATCAGGTTGCCTCCCGCTTCCGGGTCACTGCCCTCGTGCAGGGTGATTAATATCTCAGTCCGCCGGTACTCGACCTCCACATGGTCAAGGACCTGGCAGGGCTCTTGCCCGCCAACGAAGTGAACCCGGACCGTTCGCTCCCCTAGCACCTCCACTCGGTCCCAACTCGTCTTGATCAAGTTGAGCATCCCCGGGCGCGGTTCAACCAACCGGGGAGGTCCGTCATCGCCACCGGGGACGGGCACGCCGGAGGACGGGTCCGCCTTTCTCTGTTCGGGAGACTCGGAATCATTCGCTTTCATGTTAGCTCCGGCGATCCCCAACCCTGCTGCCAGCACCAATCCAAGCATCACCGCCATCAGTTTCGGCATCTTTTCTCCAGAGCTCAGTGGACTTTAGCTTTTGAGGTCAGGCTACCGGTTCGGTTCCATTGACCAGTACTGCGCCTGGGGCCCGGATCAGGCGTGGTTGATTGTTTGCCGCAATTTCCGAGCGGGCCTATACTTTTTTCACGCTCAAATTTGCGAGAAGTGTTCGAAACTGGCTGATGTTCCCGTGGGTTGGTCCCTGATCGGCCCACTTTTTTTGTCTCTTTTCAATTAAAGCCGGGGCAAGTCGACCCGGAGGAGGTGGCTTTGACACCGCTAGAGCTCAGCCCAGCGGTTCGCGCCATCTGCCAGGCGGTGGCCGACGAGTTGCAGGTGGAGCTTGTGGACGTGCATTTTTTCGTCGGGCGTCAGCGGATCCTGTCGGTGATAGTTGACCGCATCGATGGCGGGGTGGACATGGAGTTGGTCACTGAGATCTCTCGACGGGTGTCCGACGAACTCGATGCCCACGATGTGGTGGAGGGTGGCAGTTACACGCTCGAGGTTGCATCGGCCGGTTTGGAGCGACCGCTGGTCAAGCCGGGCGACTACCATCGGTTTGGCGGCAGACAGATCCTGGTCAAGACGCACGCTCTGATCAACGGCAGGCGCAGCTGCCAGGGGTCGATCAAGTCGGTGGGGAGCGAGTCGTTCGTTCTTGAACTTCCCCGGGGCGTGGACGTGGAGATCGCGTACGACGCGGTCAAGAAGGCAAACCTGGTGGTCGACTGGGAGGCGGAGCTCAGGCGGGCCAGCATCAACGAGGAATCGACGCACGGCTAGGTGAGGTGGAGGATAGATGAACCCAATTGACATGGATGCGCTGCGGCTGGTTGAGCGTGAAAAGGGGATCTCGTTCGAGAGCGTGGTCTTCGCGCTGGAACTGGCCCTGGCTGCGGCGTACAAACGATCACCGGAAGCCGCCGCACCCGAGGCCCGCGTAACAATCGACCGCAGTTCCGGCATCGTGATGGTGTACGCCCAGGAGGTCGAGGAGAACGAGGAGACCGGCGAATTAACGATCATCCGGGAGTGGGAAGCAACCCCGCCCGACTTCGGCCGGATCGCTGCCCAGACCGCGAAGCAGGTGATCCTCCAACGAATCCGCGAGGCCGAACGTGAAGTAACTTACGGTGAATACTCGGGCCGGGAGGGCGACATCGTTACGGCGATTGTCCAGCAGGCCGACCCCCGCTACGTGTTGCTGGACCTGGGCAAGGGAGTGGAGGCGCTTTTGCCTCAGGCGGAGCAGGTACCGGGCGAACGCTACGACCACGGCTCGCGGGTCAAGGCCTACATCGTGGAGGTACGCCGTTCGCCTAAGGGTCCGCAGATCGTCTGCTCGCGTACCCATCCCAACCTGATCCGCAAGCTGTTCGAGCTGGAGGTTCCGGAGATAGCCGACGGCATCGTCGAGATCAAACAAGTTGCTCGGGAGCCCGGACATCGTTCGAAGATCGCGGTCTGCTCCAAGGAGAAGAACGTGGATCCGACCGGGGCGTGCGTCGGGCCGAGGGGTTCTCGGGTGCGCATGGTGGTGAACGAGCTACGGGGTGAGAAGGTAGACATCATCGCTTGGTCTGACGATGCGGGAGAGTTTGTGGCCAACGCGCTGTCGCCGGCGAAGGTCAAGGAGGTCCATATCGACCCGGAAAGCCAGACCGCCGCGGTTACCGTGCCCGACTTCCAGCTGTCGCTTGCCATCGGCAAGGAGGGGCAAAACGCCCGGCTGGCTGCCCGACTGACCGGTTGGAGGATCGATATAAAAAGCGAGGCGCAGGCGGCGCAAGAGAACGCAGCCAGGGCTGCCGCCGGTTCCAAGGAGGGCACCGCGGCCTCGGGAGGGTAGCGGGCGGGTAGAGTGGCACAAAGCGAAGGCAACACGGCAAATCACGGTCCCGGCGCAACAGGCGCGGGGGCCGTGACCCTGCGGAGCTGCTGCGCCTGCCGAGCCAAACGGCCCAAGCAGGAGTTGTTACGCTTCGCCCGTGCGGCCTCCGGCCGGGTGATGTTGGACCCCTCCGGGTACGCTGCGGGCAGAGGCGGTTACATCTGCCGTTCGAAGGTGTGTCTGGATGCGGCCTTAAAAAGGGGAAGCCTGGCCCGAACCCTTAAATCTGCTCTAACCGGGGAGCAGTTGGTGGCGCTCAGGTGCCAATGCGCGGGATATCTTGGAGTCGAGGAATGAGTATCAGAGTTCATGAAGTAGCGAAGCAGCTCGGCCTGTCCTCGAAGGAGGCGGTTGAGAAATTGGTCGCGCTCGGAGTCCCCGTCAAGGGTCACGCTTCCTCGGTTACCGAAGCCGACATCAAGCGCCTGACGGAGTCGCTTAACGGTGGCGCCAAGCCGGCCCCGGACCCTCCGGCGAAAAGCTCTCCTCCAGTTCCTGCGCCCGTGCCTTCAGCAGGGGAGCCCAAACTTGGCGCGCGCGCTGCGGATGTTGCAACCGCCCCGTCGGCTAAGGCTTCCGGCTCCCGCTCGCACGGCGGCGCCGCTCCGGCTCCGGGCACCCGCCCACCCGGTGGCGCCGCTCAAACCGGTCAGAGGCCCGGCCAGTCCCAGGGCGGCCAAAGCCGTTCGCCGGGCGGGCCCGGCCGACCGGTCCAGTCACCCCGCCGCGACCAGCCCCGCCCGCCCGGCCAGTCCCCCCGCCGTGACCAGCCCCGCCCAGCCGGCCAGTCCCCCCGCCGTGACCAGCCCCGCCCGATGCGAGATCAGGCTCCCCCGGATCGTCGTGAGCAATCTTCAGCCGCCGCTGAACGCACCGCCTCCGCTACTGAACAGCGGCCGCAAGCCGCACCCGCGGGCCCGGCTGAAGCGAAGCTTGCGCCTGCGGTATCGGCGGAGGCGATTCACGTTCCCCACGGGGTCACTGTTGAGGAGTTGGCGGAAAAGATGGACAAGTCAGCCGGCGAGATCATCAAGTCCCTGCTGATGTTGGGCGAGATGAAGACCCTGACCCAGTCCCTTTCCGACAGCCTGGTGGAGTTGGTAGCTGAGGAATTCGCAGTGCGGGTGCAGATCGTGTCGATCGAAGAGGAGGCTAAGGAGCAGGAAGCGGAACTGGAGGCGGAGCTAGAGAAGGTGGGCAGCCTGGAGCCCCGGGCACCTATCGTTACGGTGATGGGACACGTCGACCACGGCAAGAGTTCAATTCTTCAGCAGTTCCGTAAGAAAGAAATGCTCTCCTTGGAGGCGGGCGGCATCACCCAAGCAATCGGCGCCTACCAGGTTCACGGAGGCGACGGCCGGGTGGTGACCTTCATCGACACTCCGGGCCACGAAGCGTTCACCCAGATGCGGGCCCGGGGCGCCCAGGTCACCGATGTAGCCATCCTGGTGGTGGCGGCAGATGACGGTGTCCAGCCGCAGACCGTCGAGGCAATGGACCACGCTCGGGCGGCGGCGGTTCCGATCATCGTGGCGGTCAACAAGATCGACAAGCCGGAGGCCGACCCCACCCGCGCCCGCCAGCAGCTGGCCGAGTTGGGGTTGCAGCCGGAGGAGTGGGGTGGCGACACCGTCTTCGTGGACGTCTCCGCCAAGAAGGGGACCAATCTGGACGACCTGCTGGACATGATCCACCTGGTCTCCGATCTGCAGGAGCTGACCGCCAACCCGCACACCAGCGCCCGGGGGGTTTCCATTGAGGCGCACCTGGACAAGGGCCGGGGGCCGGTGGCGACACTCATTGTCCAAAAGGGCACCCTCAAGGTCGGCGACCCATTGGTGTGCGGTCCGGCCTGGGCGAAGGTGCGGGCGCTGACCGACGAAGCTGGCCATCGCATCAAAAAGGCAGGGCCGTCCCAGCCAGTGCTGGTCACCGGCTGGTCGCAGCTTCCGCAGGCGGGCGACGAGTTCAAGGTGGTGAGTGACGATCGAGAGGCCAAGCGCATCGCCCAGGAACGGGAGGGCAAGTTGCGCCAGGCTGAGTTCGCCGAAGGTGGGAAGGCAATGAGCCTGGAAGATCTGCTTTCCAAGACCCGCAGTGGCGAACTGCCTGAGCTCAAGCTCATCGTCAAAGCCAACACCCAGGGGGCGATAGAGGCGCTGGGCGAATCGATCGACAAGCTGGATCAGACGCTGGTGCGGACCACGGTGCAGCGACGAGCGGTCGGAGCCATCAATGAGAACGACGTCTGGATGGCGAAAGCCTCTGGGGCGATCGTTGTCGGCTTCGCCGTACGGCCCGATGCCGGAGCACGCCAGCTTGCTGAGAAGGAGGGCGTAGACGTCCGGCTCTACGAGGTGATCTACCAGCTTCTGGACGACATCCAGAAGGCCACCGCCGGCCTGCTGGCGCCTCTGGAGGAGGAGATCGTCTTGGGTTCTGCCGAGGTGCGGGAGGTATTTCGCACTCCGAAGGCGGTGGTGGCAGGAAGCTACGTCACCGAAGGTAAGGTCACGCGAAACGCCCGAGCCCGGTTGCTGCGGGACGGCAAGATCGTCCACACCGGCGAGGTGGGAAGTTTGCGCCGGTTCAAAGACGACGCCCGCGAGGTTGCGGCAGGATACGAGTGCGGAATCACTATCACTGGCTACAACGACATCAAGGTGGGCGACGTGGTCGAAACTTTTGAGATGCGAGAGGTAGCGCGCAGCTAAATTCCGGAGTGTTCGTCGGCGTGGGTAGGTTCGACTTGTTGGTGAGTGGCTCCACCACTTTGAAGGAGAAGCGCAGAGTGGTTCAGAGCTTGCTCACCAGGCTGCGCAACAAGTTCAACGTGGCAGTGGCCGAGGTTGACCACCAGGATCTGCAGCGGAGGGGGGCTTTCGGGGTGGCTTGCGTTTCAAGCTCCGCCTTCCACGCCGGCAAGATGCTCGAAGAAATCGAGCGCTTTGTGCGCGCTCAGTACGAGGTTGAGGTTCTCAGTTTCGATTCGGAGGTGATGGTGCCCGATGCCTAAGAACTATCCTCGCGCCGAGCGGGTGGAGCAGTTGGCCCGAGAGGTGCTGGGCGAAGCTATCCAGGAGCTCAAGGACCCGCGGGTTGGCTTTGTCACCGTCACCGGGGTCAAACTCACCCGGGACCTGCGCACGGCCCAGGTGTACGTCAGTGCTTTGGGCAACGACGACGAGCGGGAGGAGACAATCGGCGCCATCCAGCATGCGGCACCCCATCTGCGGTCGATCCTGGGGCGGGAGGTGCGGCTGCGCCGGCTGCCCGATATTGAGATCGTTGAGGACATGACCGCTCAGAACTCGCAGCGGATCGAACAGCTTCTGCGGGAGGCCGGGGTCACCGGCTCCCCGGTGGCCGGCTCCGCAAGTGATGGCGAGGACGATCTGAAAACGGAGGAACCTTGAGCATCGAACAGAAGTGGAACCGGGCGGTGGAGACCTTGAGAGGGTCCGCCGAGGTGGCGGTGTTTTGCCATGTAGGCCCTGATGGCGACGCCTTCGGGTCAATGCTCGCGTTGGGTCTGGCGCTTGAGAATAAGGGCAAGAAGGTTTGGATGAGCTGGGGGAGCACCGAGCTGGCGGTTTCCTACTCGTTTGCCTTCCTGCCCGGGATAGACAAGCTCACGCCGCCCGATCGGCTCCCCGAACAGTTGGAGATCGTAGTAGCGATCGACTGCGCTGACATCCATCGACTTGAAATGCTGGTGCCCCGCTTCCAGGCGGCGGGCACATCGATCAATGTAGACCACCACCTTTCCAACCCCGGCTTCGCCGACGTGAACCTGGTGGTTGCGGAGCGGGCGTCGTCGTGTGAGCTGGCCTACGAGTTGATCAAACGGCTGGGGGCCGAGGTGGACGCGGACATCGCCACCTGCCTGTACACCGGCGTGGTTACCGACACCGGGCGCTTCCAATACTCGAACACCCGGCCGGAGACTCTGCGGGTGGCCGCCGAGTTGCTGGAGCTGGGAGCCCGGCACCAGAGCGTGGCTCAGATGGTTTACGAATCCGCCTCGCTCGGCCAGGTGCGCGCGCTGGGTATTGCCCTGGGGCGGGCAGTTGTTCACGGCGACGTGGTCTACAGCTGGCTGCTCCGGTCGGACCTGGGTGAGCTGGGGGCAGAGGCGGCGGAAGACGTTATCGATGTGCTCCGCACCGTGCGTGAAGCCCGTTTGACTCTGTTGCTCAAAGAACAGCCGGACGGCTGGTGGAAGGGCTCGCTGCGCTCGCGCAGTGGCGGCGATGTGTCTGTGGTTGCCGGAGCGTTCGGCGGCGGAGGGCATGCCGCCGCCGCCGGGTTCAACGTTCGAGGGGAGCTGGAAGAGGTCTTGAGGCTTGTCCTCGAGCGGTTGGGGGAAATCTCCCCTTGAGCCCTGCCGAGCCGGCGGTTTCGGGGCTGCTGGTGGTGGACAAGCCCTCGGGCTGCACCTCGCACGATGTTGTGAATCGGGTTCGCCGGGTGTTCGGGACGAAGAAGGTGGGCCATGCTGGCACTCTTGACCCTTCGGCCACAGGCGTGCTGTTGATCGGCTTGGGCCGGGCGACCCGTCTGCTCGCCTTCCTGCAGAACCTGGCAAAGGAGTACCGGGCGGTCGCTCAGCTTGGGATCTCCACCTCCAGCCAGGATGCCGACGGTGATGTGGTGGCCGAGCGGCCGTGCCGGGCCACCGCTGGTCAGGTAGAGGAAGCGGCGGGTGCCTTCCGGGGCGAGATTCGCCAGCTTCCGCCGATGGTCTCGGCAGTCAAAGTGGCCGGCGAACCGCTGTACAAAGCCGCCCGCCGGGGCGAGGAGGTGGAGCGGGCGCAGCGCTTGGTCAGGGTATACGCCATGCAGATCGAGGGCTTCGACGCTGAAGCTCAACTGCTCACTCTGTACGTCAAGTGCTCGAGCGGCACCTACGTACGAACGCTGGCCTCGGATCTGGGCGATGCTCTGGGCTGCGGAGCGCACCTCACCTCGCTGCGCCGGCTGGGAATTGGATCGTTCAGGGAGCAAGATTCGGTGACGTTGGGCGCCTTGGAGGAGGGGGGATTGGAGGCGGCGAGTGCCGGAGTGCTCTCGCTAGGCGTTGCGATGCGCGATTTCCCCCAGCGGATGATCGACGAGAAGGAGCTGGACGACGTTGCCCACGGCCGCTCCCTGGCGCCCGCGGCCGAGCCGCCCGCGCGCCCAGGCGAGCTGTCGGTGCTTTCCATGCGCCGTCCGGGTGACCGCCCTGCTCACGAAGGGGGCATGACCACCGGTATCCCGGTGGGGATCGTCGCCCCAGACGGGCGGCTGGTGGCGGTCTATCGCAAGGGGCCGCACGGTCTGAAGCCTGCGGCGGTGCTCATATGAGAGTGGTCCGGGTTCCTGGTGACCTTCCCGGCACGCCCTCCTCAGTTACCATCGGCAACTTCTACGCTGTACATAAAGGGCATCAGGCGCTGATCCGCAAAGTACGCCGGCATGCGGAGGAGTTGGGGGCGCTTGCCACCGTAGTCACCTTCGAACCCCACCCGCAGCAGGTCCTGCGTGGCGAGGCCCCGGCCGGTTTGGTCACTGCTGCAGAGAAGCTGCAGCTTTTGGAGGAGGCGGGTATTGCCCAGACGGTAATACTAAAGTTCACCAGGGAACTGTCCAGGGTGGAGCCGGAGGAGTTCATCGAGCAGATCCTGGTGAAGGACCTGCAGACCAGGGCGATAGTTGTCGGCTCCGACTTTCGCTTCGGCCGCTTCGCCAGAGGTGATGTGACCATGCTTCGCTCATTCGGACGGAAGCTGGGCTTCGAGGTCGAAGGGGCGAGAATGTCCTCTACCGGAGGCCGGCGGATTTCCAGTACGGCGATTCGCCACGCCCTGGCCGAGGGGGACGTGAAGTGGGCGGCGGCGGCGCTCGGCCGGCCCTACTCCCTGTCCGGCACGATTGTCCACGGGGCGGGCCGTGGTCATTCGCTGGGCTTTCCCACTGCCAACCTCAAGCCTGCGGCAGGGGTGTGCGTGCCCGGCCCGGCCATCTATGCCGGCGCTACGCTGGTCGGCGGCCAAAGGCTGGTGAGCGCGATCAGCGTGGGCACCAACCCAACCTTTGGCGAGAACCCGCTCAGCGTCGAGGCGTTCGTCCTGGATTACCGGGGCGATCTGTACGGCCAACAGGCCGCATTCGAGTTCGTAGCCCGGTTGCGGGATCACGTGGCCTTCGCCGGCCCCCGGGAGCTAAACGAAGCGATTTCAGCCGACGTGGAACAGGTGCGTACGCTCCTGCGCTGAGGGCAGCGCTGCCAATATCCTTACCCCCCCGAACCGGTAACTACCTGAAGGAACCGACCCTGCGGCTGCGGGCACTCCGGGAGTTGCGCTTGCTCCTGCGGAAGTAGGCGATCAGCAGCCCGGCCCCGGCCACCACGGCGATCAGCGGCAACCACGAGCCCGAGTCCTCAGCGGTTGGCTGGGTGTCGATGTTGTCGATTGCCGCGGTCAGGTCGGAAGGGGAAGGTTCGGGCTCCGGGCTGGCAACCGGTTCAGGCGCGAGCGATGGGAACTGCGTGGGGATCACCTCGAAGGCAAGAACCGGCGAGTCGGGCAACTGGACCGACCTTGCCGACCCAGGTGGTGGGAACGACGGGATGGTGCGGCCCCCGGGCGGGCTGGGGGTACGGGCGGATGGGGTGGGGCTGGGGTTGCCGCTGCGCCCGGGCTGGCCGACGCCCGCCCGGCCGGGCTGGCCTTGATCGCGGCCGCTGCTGGCAAAAGCGTCGGCGCCGTCCGAGCCACTGTTGCTGCCGGTGCCATCTGTGCCAGCTCCGCCGGGCACCGGGTTGCTGCCGGATCCACCGCCCGGGATGGAGTTGGCAGGAGGTTGGACGCTGGGCGGTTCAGGGTCGGCCGCTTGGCTCCCGCTGCCGGGATTCCCGCTGCTGCCGGATCCGCCGGCGCACTCTCCAACGGGACAAAATCCGTCGGGAATGACCGTTTGGGCTAAGGCCGAAGCCGTCGCCAAGAACAACGTGGCCAGAACTGCGGCGAGTACGCCCACGTGTCTAACGCCAAGACGCCTGACTGAACGGAGCATGATTTGTTTAGTCTAGGTCAACAGGCGGCTATCGGTCGACCTCGCAGAGTGAAAACCTTTAGGCTAGCGCGGGATTCGGGCAAAGACCTCTGCTGGCGAGGCCACCCGGTCCAGGATCAGTATCCCGTCCAGGTGATCTATCTCGTGAAGAATGGCACGGGCCTCGAATCCGGCGGTGAAGGAGCAAAACACCTGCCCGCCGGGTTGGAATCCTTCGAAAGCGATACGTTTTGCTCGCTTTACGTTGGCTGTAATGGCCGGCAACGACAGGCAGCCTTCACGGCCCACCTCCGACCCCGACGAGTCAACTATCCGGGGATTTACCATGACCATCAGCCCGTGGAAAGCCTCAGCCTTGGGATGTTCGCTGACATCCACGGCAATCATCCGCAGGGACACCCCGATCTGAGGAGCAGCCAGTCCTACGCAGCGGGGGTGGGCTTGCATCGTATCCATCAGGTCTTGAGCCACCGAAAGTACCAGATCGTCGAACACCGAGACCGCTGCTGCGGTTCTCCTCAAGCTGGGATGCGGGTAGGTAAGGACCGGGCGAATCATTACAGTGAGTCGGTCTCCGCCTGCCGGAAGCTTAGATCGACTCCTGCTGAGCTAGCGGTCACCTCCAGTTGTTTTTCCAGCTCCTGGGCATCGATGTCTGCGGGCAGATCAACGTCCAGCACCACCATGTACAGGTGATCTCGGTTGATCCTGCTAACCAGATCTGTGATGTTTATCCGGCTCTGTGCAAGCTGGGAAGCGAACCGGTAGACAATGCCTGGATGGTCCGCGCCGTACAGCGAAATGACGTAGGGCCGTGCAGGAGCAGAACTCGGCTTCCCGGAGGCCTTCTGAACGTAGATGGAGAGACCGGCCTGTTTAGCTGCCGGCTCCAGTGCCATTTGAAGCTGCTGCGCATCCAGGGAGTCGGGGGCTTCGACAAGCATGATCATCGCAAACTGACCCCCGAGGATGGTCATAGAGCAGTCGGCCAGGTTGCAACCCTGGTCGTAGAGAACTTTCGATACGCAGCAGACTATTCCTGGATGATCGCGACCAATGGCCGTTATGCCTACCTGGTGCATCGGGTGCTCCTCTCGCTCAATAGGCCGGGCCGCCAGCTCCCAGGCCAACGGATCAACAGATCCGAGGCAGGGCTTACCGAGCCCGGCGGCCATCGGCTCTAACCGGTATGGGGGCAGTTTGACCGTGTTAAGATCGAAATTCCATTGACTGCTCGATGCTGGCGCATGCCCGCAGACCGGTGCCCCACCCAGGGGCTGGTCGTCACTGAGCGGTAGGCACTAGCAAGGATTCGTTCTATGGCACTTGACTCCACCGGGAAAGCTCAGATCATCGCGGACCACGCTCGCTCCGAGGGGGACACCGGTTCGCCTGAGGTCCAGGTTGCAATTTACTCCAGGCGGATTGCCGAGTTGACCACCCATTTGCGTACCCACAAGTCAGACCACTCATCGCGACGCGGCCTGCTCCGGCTGGTCGGCCGGCGCAAGCGCCTGCTCGAGTACCTAAAGCGCGAAGACGTCAGCCGCTACCGCTCGCTCATCGAGAGCTTGGGGTTACGTCGATAGTCGATAAGCGAACCATGCGGATTAAGGAGGACCTTCTACAGCCCTAACTAACCGGGAGGGAGGGAGTCCTCGACAGTTATCAGTTGACAGTGCTTAACCGCGATGTTGAGCCTTGCCAACTGACAACTGTTGGCACCTCTGCTTCCTCGCCATCAAGCGGAGGTAAAAGATGAGTTCACGCAGCATCCATTCCGTCGAGCGCAGCATCGGTGGACCACGAGTATTTTTCGAGACCGGCCGCTTGGCGCAGTTGGCCGACGGCGCCGTGCTTGCCCAGATGGGCGAGACCACCATCACCGTGGCGGTAACCGCGGCCGCAAGTGTCCGGGAAGGAACCGATTTCTTCCCGCTCACCGTTGACATCGAGGAGCGTATGTACGCCGCGGGCAAGATCCCGGGCGGCTTTTTCCGGCGAGAGGGCAAGGCCAGCGAAGCGGCGACGCTAACCGCCCGCCTGATCGACCGCCCGCTACGCCCGTGCTTCCCCGACGGGTTCCGCAATGACGTGCATGTGGTGGGTCTGGTGAACGGCGTGGACGGAGAGAACCCGTTCGACATCCTGGCAATCAATGCTGCGTCCATGGCGCTGGCGCTGTCCGGCATCCCGTTCGACGGGCCGGTGGGCGCAGTCCGGGTGGCTCACCTGGAGGCGGAATGGGTGGCCAACCCCTCCTGGGAAGACAGTGCGAACGCCACTTTTGAGATGGTGGTCGCCGGGCGCAAGAATGACGCTGGCGAGTGCGACATCTTAATGGTTGAGGCGGGCGCCACCCCGGACTCGCTGGATCTGGTGGCCGCCGGCGCCCCCGAGCTCACCGAACAGGTGGTGGCCTCCGGGCTGGATGCTGCCAAGGGATACATTCTTGAAGTGATCGAATTGCAACAGGAGCTGGTAGCTAAGGCGGGGGTAAAGGAGCAGACCAAGACCTTTGTCGTAGCATCCGAACTGCCGGGCGACCTCTACTCCCAGGTGGAGGCTGCGGCCGCCGGGGACCTGGCTTCAGCTATTGCAATCGCCGACAAGCAGGAGCGGGAGCGCAACCTGGACGAGTTGGGTTCGAAGGTGGTGCGTGATCTGGCCGGGGAGTTGCCCGGCAAGGAAGCTGAGATTAAAGCGTGCTTCAAGAAGTTGACCAAGTCGATGATCCGAGGCCGGATCCTTGACGAGGGCAAACGCATTGACGGGCGTGGCCTTCGGGACATCCGGGAGATCTCGGCCGAGGTGGGGATCATCCCAAGAGTGCATGGAACGGGCTTGTTCAACCGGGGCCAGACCCAGGTGCTCTCCACCGTCACCCTGGGCATGCTCAAGATGGAACAACAGATTGACGACTTGAGCGCCAACGACTCAAAACGTTACATGCACCACTACAACTTCCCGCCCTTCTCCACCGGGGAGACCGGGTTTATGCGGGGCCCCAAGCGCCGGGAGATCGGCCACGGAGCTCTGGCGGAGCGGGCACTGTTGCCGGTGATCCCGCCGGTTGACGAGTTCCCCTACGCCATCCGGGTGGTAAGTGAGGTCATGTCTTCCAACGGCTCCACCTCTATGGCCAGCGTGTGCGGATCCACCCTGTGCCTGGAGGACGCCGGTGTGCCGATCAAGGAGCCCGTAGCAGGTATTGCTATGGGCCTGATCAGCGACGGGAAGAAGTTCGTCACCCTCACCGACATCCTGGGGGCCGAGGACGCCTACGGCGACATGGACTTCAAGGTGGCGGGCACAGCCACGATGATCACCGCCTTGCAGCTGGACACCAAGATCTCCGGCATCCCCTCCGAGGTGCTCGCCGGGGCGCTCGATCAGGCCAGGGAGGCCCGCCTGCACATCCTGGGCAAGATGGCCGAGGTGCTGGACGGTCCCAGGGCTGAGCTCAGCCCTAACGCGCCGCGAGTCATGACCATCAAGATTCCGGTGGACAAGATCGGCGAGGTCATCGGTCCGAAGGGAAAGCGGATCAACGAGATTGTGGCGATGACCGGTGTGCAGGTGGACATCGAGGACGATGGAACGGTGCGCATCGGCGCCACCGAGCAAAGCGCCGCCGACGAGGCGAAGCGGATGATCGAAGAGGTTGCCAACCCGCGCATCCCGCTACCGGGAGAGAAGTTCATGGGTCGGGTGGTCAAGATAGTTGACTTCGGCGCCTTCGTGAACCTGACAGGCGGTACCGACGGGCTGGTGCATATCTCCAAGCTGGGCGGCGACATCCGGCTGGCCCGGGTGGAGGACGTGCTGAGCGAGGGCGACACCCTGGAAGTGGAGGTGACCGAGATTGACGCGCGGGGCAAGATCTCGCTCAACCCGGTGACCCTGCCGCCCAGGGTGGCCGAGCTTCCTGCCGACTACGAGGCCAACAACCCCCGACCCCCTAGGGCGGGCGGTGGGGGCGACCGCCCCCGGCGTGGGGATCGTGACCGGGACGGCGACCGCCCCCGGCGTGGGGATCGTGACCGTGACCGGGGAGAGCGCAGGAGCTCTCGAGTCTGAACAAGGGGGAACTGGGTCCGGTCGAAAGGACGGTCTTGCCCAGCGGGCTGACCGTCCTGACCGAACGCATGCCCGAGGTGCGCTCGGTGGCACTCGGGTTTTGGATCAACATCGGTTCCCGGGACGAGCCGGCTCCGCTGCAAGGCTCGTCGCACTTCCTTGAGCACCTGCTGTTCAAAGGGACGGCCAGCCGCAGCGCTCGTGACATCGCTGAGGCGTTCGACGCGGTCGGTGGCGAGGCCAACGCCTTCTCCGAGAAGGAATACACCTGCTTCTACGGGCGGGTCCTGGATAAGGACCTGCCGATGGCCGCCGAGGTCCTCTCCGACATGATGCTCAACTCCACCATCGCCTCGTCCGATGTGGAGGCGGAGCGCAATGTGATCCTCGAGGAGTTGGCCATGCTGGAAGACACTCCCGAGGATCTGGTCCACGACGTCTTCGCGGAGACAGTTTTCTCCGGTCATCCGCTGGGCCGAGAGATTATGGGGACGGTTAACACGGTCAGGCAGATCGACCATGACGCGCTTCGGGCGTTTCACCAGGTTAACTACCGCTCAGCCAACATGGCCGTGGCGGCAGCGGGCAATGTGGAACACGAGCAGGTGCTGAAGTGGATCGGCGACGGTTTCGGCGCCGGTGACCAGGCGCCGCCGGTCCGGGTTCTCAGCACTCCGGGGCCCGGGCAGCGGCTTAACTTGCTGAACCGGCCTACCGAGATGGCTCATCTGGTGGTAGGTGGGCTCGGCTACCACAGCCGGCACCCCCTGCGCTTTGCCTGGGGGGTGGTGGACAATCTGCTGGGCGGCGGCATGAGTTCCCGGCTGTTCCAGGAGATCCGGGAGAAGCGTGGACTGGTGTACTCGGTGTTTTCCTATCGTAACTTGTTCACTGAGACCGGCGCTTACGGCATCTATGCGGGCACCGCGCCGGGCACTGCCCGGGAGGTTGTGGACCTGATCTTCGCCGAACTGGACGCGATGTTGGAGTCAGGGGTGTCCGAGGTGGAATTGGAGCGTGCGAAGGGCCACATGAAGGGGGGCGTGGTGCTCGCGCTGGAGGATCCATCTTCCAGGATGTCGCGCCTGGGGCGATCGGAGATTGTGGGAGGGGAACTGATCACCATCGACGAGATCCTGGCCCGAGTGGAGGCGGTAACCATGGAGCAGGTGGCCACAGTCGCCCGGGAACTGTTCCAGCCGGAGAATAGGATCCTTACCGCCATCGGCCCGTTCAAGCAAAAGGAGTTCCGGGATTGGCCTTGAAAGTAGGAGTCATCGGCGCAGCCGGCCGGATGGGTCAACAGGTGTGCGCCGCAGTGCGGGCCGAGGAAGACCTGGCGCTGGCGGCAGTCATCGACCTCAGCTTTGGCCACGATGTCTCCGGGTCCGGCTCCGGGCCCGGCTCCGGGTCCGGCGCAGGTGCCGAGAAAAGCAGTGACCTGGCGGCGCTTGCGGCGGCCGGCGACGCCCGGGTGAGCAACGATCTGGAAATGCTCGCGGCGGCCGGTGTACAGGTGGCGGTGGACTTCACCCGGGCCGATGCAGCGCAGGACAACATCCGCTGGTGCGTGCAGCGGGGAATTCACGTGGTGGTGGGAACCTCGGGCATACCGGCTGCTGCAGCTACCGGGCTCGCCGATTTGTGCCGGCAGCATGATGGCCACGTTCTGATTGCTCCCAACTTCGCTATCGGTGCGGTGCTGGCAATGAAGTTCGCCGAGATCGCCGCAGCCTGGATGGCCGACGCCGAGATTATCGAACTGCATCATTCGGGCAAGACCGATTCGCCTTCGGGGACTGCGTTGAGCACGGTGGATGCCATCCTTCGAGGGCGCAGGAACGCTCCAGCACCCCGGCCGGCAAGCCTGACCGAGAACCTGCCCGGAGCCCGGGGGGCCGAGCGGGAGGGGGTGCATGTGCACAGCGTGCGCCTGCCCGGGCTGGTTGCGCACCAGGAGGTGCTGTTCGGGGGCCCGGGCCAGACGCTGACTATCCGACATGACTCCATGGACCGCCAGTCGTTCATGCCCGGCGTCATTCACGCGGTGAGGCAGATCGGCAGCCGCCCCGGACTGACGATCGGCCTGGAAAGCTACCTGGACCTTTAGATGGCGCGCATCTATTCGGTAACCGGTGAACTGGAAATCTTCGAGGACGCACAAAGCCCGTGGCGTTATCTCAAAGTACCCGAGCACTTCGCCGACATCACCGCCCACCTGAAGGTCCGGGGCCGGGTTTCGATCACCGCCACCCTGGGTGGGACCACCTGGGAAACTTCCCTACTCTCCGGTGGTGACGGCAGCCACTTCATTGCAGTGAACGCGGGTGTGCGCAAGGCGGAGGATGTCGGCCTGGGAGACTGGGTATCGGTGAGCTTCACCCTGCGGGAGCCGTGAAGGGCACACGCGGCCCCGAGCCTGATTGGGCCTGTTCACCCCATGGGTCTGTACGCCGAAGGTCGGGGCGTTGCCGCTCGGGTCATGAAGTCGATTGCGATCTGTTTGCCGACCACAGAACCCGGCGACCAGCAGGGCGGGCTCCTCAGAACTCCTTCGGCGGTCCTCGCGGCCGACTGCCGCACGGCCCTGCAAGCTGCTTATAGATGGCGCGGCAGTCCGGCGGGCAAACTATCGGAACGGGCCATCTAATCCTGGGAATCTTGGCTCTGCGGGGGCACTGGAAACTCCCTTCGGACGGCAAGTTCGCCCCAGGTTTGAGGCCCTGAAGGGCACGGTCGAGCGTGCCTTGAGTAATGATCAGTGGATCCGTGAGGAAGGGTTCCCAAGCGACTCTATGGGTATGCCCGATGTTCAAGGGGATGGTGCCGGCGGTTTCCTTCCTTCTCGCGGTGCGCCCAGAAAGCGATGAGCCAGTGCCATCGGCAAGTTCAAAGGCGGCGCGCATCGAGCAGCACTCTAGATGATCTTGCTTCCGGGCTCTTATCGGTGAAGGAAGGTTTGGCTGCGCAGACGCTGGCCGCAGCAGGGATTGCGGCTCCTGATCGCATCTTCGAGGACGATCCCGCGGCTGATGCCCAGGAGCCTGCAGGAGGTGGCTCGACGGATTCGGTGGAGGTGCTCGCGGTAGTATCGGAGGCCGTTTCGCTGGCTCTTGAGTTGGGTCATGCCGTGGTCGGGACAGGTCACCTCCTACGCAGTCTTATGACTGTCGTGGAGTTTGGGCGCAGCGAGCTGCTCGACCGGTTTCTCAACCAACGCACGACGCTGCTCGCGGAGCTCAACAGATCTTGGCCAGGGTGAGAAGGTGGGTTTCGATTGGCCGGATAGTGCGGGGACAGGCGCCGACCTGACGGGA
Organism: Actinomycetota bacterium; assembly: GCA_052389675.1. Taxonomy (GTDB): domain Bacteria; phylum Actinomycetota; class CADDZG01; order JAHWKV01; family JAHWKV01; genus JBBDRH01. The sequence goes on along the minus strand of JBQTHR010000016.1, from coordinate 53,266 downwards.
GTTATGGCCGACCTCGGATCCGCGATCTGAGTGCAGTAGAAGGGCGAACGGGAGGTGATGTTCGGGGGGACCGGGCAAATCCTGACCATTCGCCACGAACTCCATCGACCGCAAGTCGTTCATGCCCGGCGTGATCCACCTGCTCTGAGGTGGCCGCGGTGGCATTACATTGCCGTGAACGCCGGCGTGTGCAAAGCGGAGGACGTGGGCCTGAAGGACTGGGCGACGGTGTCATTCAGCCTGATTGAGCCTCAATGACGTACAGATCGGCTGTTCCGTGGCGCTTGTTCCAAGTCCCTCGGCACTGGCACATAGTTTTTTGACCAGTATTCGTAAGCATCGAGCTCCAACGGGCTCCCTACTTCGAGAGCTGGCAACGGGCCGGCATTCGGGAAAGGGGAGTTCGAAATGAGGAAAGTTCTGACCGCCATGACGGTGGTTGCGATACTGGCGATGGCGGCACCGCCGAGCCATGCTGCACTGACGTGCGACGGCAAGGTCGCCACGATTGTCGGCACATCAGGCAACAACATCTTGGTTGGAACGCCTGGAAATGACGTGATCGTCGGGCTGGGAGGCAATGACACCATCTCGGGGCTCGGGGGAAACGACAGGATCTGCGGCGGTAGCGGCAACGATGTGTTGTTAGGCGGAACCGGCAACGACCGACTGTCCGCACAAGGCGGCCTGGACGAGCTCTTCGGCGGCTCAGGCGACGACACACTGTCGGTGTTCGACAACTCGAACGTTGTTGCGGACACCGCCGACGGTGGCACTGGCTTCGACGCCTGCGCTGCCGATGTGGTCGACATCGTGGTCGGCTGCGAGCCGGTGGCAATCTGAGAGCGTAGGGGGCCGGAAACGACCGGCCCCCTACGCGGCGCGGCCGAAGTTGTGTGCGTTGACCTTCCTGCCGGCACCTCGGAGGTTCGGGGGCCGGTCGGTGCCGCCTGGCACCTGGACACCGCCTCTCCTCCGGGAGCGGTGAACATGAAGCGGTGCGGGTATGTCGTGCGGGTGGTTGCCCAAGACCTCTCGATCGTGGATAGCAGCTGGGGTGCCACAACTCGAATGTCGCCTCGGTGGGATTCTGCTTGCGTTCCAAGCAGTAGAGAACTGCGCCCGTGATTTGTATGACGTTGGTCAGGGTCAGGCGCCCGGCGTGGCCGAGAGGCCGTCCAGTGGCGCCATACCGATTGGACCGCCGGGAGACCAACGGCGCCCCGGGTTGGGGTTGTTACCCACATCGGCTACGAAGTTCTTGTACCTTCTCTACAAGAACTGGGTCAACGACCGGGCCTGGGCCAAGAACTGCTCGGCTCTGTCGCGGTAGTCCCGGAACAGCCCGAAACTTGCCGCGGCGGGTGACAGCAGGACCACTCCGTCCGGCTGTGCCCAGCGGAACCCGGCAGGGACCGCTTCGGCAAGGTCGCGGCATCGCCTGACCTCCAGCCGGATCGGCCGTCCGGGCGCATCCAGCGCTTCGGCTACCGGATCGTCGCTTTGCGGCAGAACCTCCCGCTCCGACGGCGCCTGAAAACGCCCCTCCAGCTCTGCGGCGATCAAATTGCCGTTTTGCGGCATCGTGAGGACCAGGGTGGGTGCAGTGCGGCGGTGGAGATAATCGACCAGGCCGGAGTAGTCGATGCCCCGGTCCAGGCCCCCCACCAGAAGGGCTACCCGCCGGCCGGGAAAAGCATCCAGAGCGGCCATGGTTGGCAGGGCGTTGGTGGAGAGGCTGTCGTCAATGAAATCCACGCCATCCACGCAGGCCACCGGGCGAAGCCTGCTTTCCAGGGGGGCGAACGAACCGGCGGCCCGGAACAACTCCTCGTCGTTGGGGTTAAGGCCTAACTCGTCCAGGCAGACCCGGGCGATCAAGGCGTTGGTCAGATTGTGCCGGCCGATCAGCCCCAGCTGTTCAACCCAACCCGGAGCATCCGCCGGGGAGGTCACCCACCGGACCTGCCGGCCCAGCAGGTCCCGGTGGCGGCCGATCAACTCGTCGTCCCCGTTGGCCACTACCACCCGTGCCCCCGGCTTGGTGCACACCGACAGCTTGTCCCGGAAGTACTGCTTGGCGGTGCCGTGCCAGTCCAGGTGATCCGGGTGCAATGAGGTGAGCGCGAGGACCGCCGGGGACCGGGTGAGGCTCATCACCTGAAAGCTTGAGATTTCGATCACCCAGTAGTCGACGCCGGCGGGAGCGTCCACATCGTAGGGCGGGGAACCGAGGTTGCCGCCGACAAAGCAGCTGCGTCCCAGCCCGCCGATCAGGGCGCCGAGGATGGCCGCCGTGGTGCTCTTGCCCTTCGTTCCCACCACGCCGACCACTCGCTCTACGGGCGCGCTCTCAAGCCATAGACCCAGGCCCCCGACCACCGCTACCCCCTTGGAGGCAAGTTCGGTCATCTCGGGCCGGTAGATGCTGATTCCCGGGCTCTTGATCACCACCTCGCAGCCCGCCAGTTCGCCCAGCCCCACTTTGCCGGTCACAAGCACCTCCAGCCCGTCCAATCCATCGGGCGGCGGGAGATCGTCGACCAAGACCGGGGTTACCCCGAGCGCACGCAGTCTGCGAAGCGCTGAGCGCCCTTCAACACCCACGCCCCACACTCCAACCCGCCTGCCCCGCAGGTCATCCCAGGCCAGCGGCGGCGGCATATTCGATCGGGATGTTATTGGGACCAACTGGTTGCCGGGTGCGGTCGGCTGCTGCCCGGTCGCCCCCCGAAGCTTCTATCCTGCGCACCAGTTCCCCGATAATCGGGCAATCCTGGCGGTCGGGGCGGCGGGTTGCCAGTTGCAGCGCTGTGCGGCACTCGTCGACGTCGCCCACGCACTCGAATGGCTTGATCTGCCCGGACACTCCCAGCAGCGTGGCGAACTGCTCAATGAGCGCAGGGTCGGCCAGGGGCTCGGCGCCCGAAAAGATCTCCTCCAGCCGGGAACGCTCCATGAACGCCGCGAGGATCAGGTCGACGAAGCAGCACTTGTCGCACTTCCCGCACCACTGCGGGCGGCGCAAGGCGGGGTCAATGTGGAAGGCGCGGTTGCACGACCGAAACGATTGGTGGTATTGCCTCAAGCTGGCGAAACGCTCGGCAATCCACGGAGTGCCGGCGGATCTCAGCAGGGAAAAGTACTCCGGGGGGGACTGGAAGGCCCCCTGGAGCGCACGGCGGAACAGGTTCTCAAAGCGGGCGCTTTTGGAGAACTGGTGATTGATCGGCTGCCCTTCGATCACCAACGTGGGGACGGAAGCCGACTGCTCGTTGGACATCACCACCTCACTGCTGCCGGTACTCACCGCAGCCAGGACCGCGATCGAACTGAGTATGCCGGTGACCGGGACGTGGCCGTTAAGCCGGAGCGCATCGGGCGCCAGGATGGCAGGGTCGAGTTCCCGCAGCGCCCTGACCACCGGCAGTCCTGACACGGCAGCCGCCTCTTCCAAACCGGGGTAGCCTGCCTGGCCCGAGCTTGCGATAAAAAGGCGTGGGTTGACCGGCAGCTTGCGGACCATCTCGACGGTCACTATCGAATCCATGCCGCCGCCGAACGGGATCAGGGGGGTCTGGGGGATAGGGGTGAAGGGGGCGGGGCGGCCCGCCGGTGCCCCACCGGCCAATTCCAATCGCAACTCGATACCGTTTCGGTAGGCGAACTCGGCCAGGCCCGCCCGGTAAAATTCAGCCAGGAGCTCCCGCTCCGCTTCCCTGATCGGGGTGGAACCCAGCTCCAGCAGCGGCGGCGCTCCCGCCTTGTAATAGGAGACGCCGCTGAGCAAGAACACCAGCCGCGCCGCCTCGGCGGCGGCCGGGCCGTTCCAGCCGCGGCCCTGCGAAAGGGTCACCGTCTCCGTGAACGGCTGGTCGTCCAGCAGGTAGTGGCAGACCAATCTACGTTCGGCCGGGTCGATCTCGTGGCTCAGATAGCGGAAGCGCCGTGCGCGCGGTGTCGACGCCTCTGCTCTGGGCGGAATCAGCGTCGATTCGGCGGTCACAAGCCTAAGTATCACCCCCCGCCTTATCGGAGGGCGGTTGTTGGATAGAATCGAGTCGAAACCTCCACCCGCAAAGGAGAACTGATTGGGCGGGCGATTCGGAGATCTTGTCACCGCCATGGTGACCCCCTTCGATTCCAGCGGCAACGTCGACTATAGGCAGGCGCAGGATCTGGCGCGCCGGCTGGTTGAGCGCGGGTCCGACGGCCTGGTGGTGGCTGGCTCTACCGGGGAGGCCTCCACCCTGACCGACGAAGAGCAGCGAGAGCTGTGGCGGGCGGTCAAAGACGCGGTGGGTGAGCGGGCGCACATTGTCGCCGGCACCGGCAGCAATGACACCCGGCATGCCATCCACCTGACTCGCTGGGCGGAGCAGGACGGATTGGACGGCGCCCTGTGCGTCACCCCCTACTACAACAAGCCCCCTCAGGCAGGGCTGCTGGCGCACTTTCAGGCCATTGCCGATGCCACCTCCCTGCCGATCCTGCTCTACGACATCCCTGCCCGCAGCGTGGTCAAGATCGACCATGCCACGATCATGGAGCTGGCGACGATCAAGAACATCGTAGGGATCAAGGACGCGGTGGGCAACGTGCAGGGCGCTGCCCGGCTGGTAGCCGAAGCCCCGGAGGGGTTCGAGGTCTACTGCGGCAACGACGCTGATACCCTGCCCTGGCTGGCGGTTGGGGCGGTGGGAGTGGTTGCGGTGGCCGGGCAGATCGTCGGACCGCAGATGGCGCAGATGATCAGCCTGTTCAAGTCGGGCGATGCCGCCGGAGCCCGCAAGATCCACCTGGAGCTGCTGCCGGTGTTCGATGCGATGGGCCTGACCACCAACCCGATCCCGGTCAAGGCGGCGCTGCAGCTGATGGGCCAAGACGTGGGGCCCCCCCGGCTGCCGCTGATACCTGCCACGGCCGCCCAGATCGATGAGCTGCGCCGGGTGCTCACCCGGGCAGGGGTCCTCCCATAGCACACCACCTGTGAGTCCGAGAAAAGCGCGCGGCCGCCCCACCAAGATAGTTTTTCTGGGAGGCGTCGGAGAGATCGGCCGCAATATGACCCTGTTCGAGCACGAGGGGAAGATCCTCGTGGTGGATGTAGGGCTGATGTTTCCCACCGAGGAGATGCTTGGAGTGGATCTGGTTCTGCCGGATTTCCAGTACCTGCGGGAACGGGCGGACCAGGTTGTCGGGGTCTTGCTGACTCACGCCCACGAGGACCACATCGGGGGCCTCGCCTACCTGCTCAAAGACATGGACCTGCCGCCGATCTACGGAGCGCGCCTGACACTGGGAATCCTGCGTCCCAAGCTGGACGAGCACGGTGTTTTGGAAAGGGCCCAACTGGTGGAGGTGGCCGCTCCCGGCACGCTGCAACTGGGTCCGTTCAGCCTGCGCTTCTTCAACATGGTGCATTCCATCCCCGATTGCCTGGGCACCCTGATAACCACCCCGGCCGGCACTATCTTGTACACCAGCGACTACAAGCTGGACCCGGACCCCATCGGCGGCCGGCCCACCGATTTTGAGGGGATCAGGGAGGCGGCGGCCGCCGGAATAGACCTGCTCATCGGGGACTCCACCAACGTCGACCGTCCCGGCCATACGCCGTCCGAGAAGACGGTAGGCGGGCCGATCCGGGATGCGATCCGCAATTCGCCCGGCCGGGTGATTATCGCTTGCTTCGCTTCCAACCTTCACCGGATCCAGCAGATCGCCTCGATCGCCGCGGAGGAGGGGAGGCTGATCAGCTTCCTGGGGAGAAGCATGCTCAACAACGTCTCGGTGGCTCAGGAGTTGGGTTACATCAAAGTACCCGACGGACTGGTGATTCCGATCAACCAGATTGACCAGCACCCGCCGGAGAAGATCCTGATCATCTCCACCGGCTCACAGGGCGAGCCATTCTCTGCCCTATCGCTCATGGCTGCCCGGGAACACAAGTTCATCGCACTGACCAAGGGGGACACGGTCATCCTGTCCGCCACCCCCATCCCGGGCAACGAATCGGCGGTGCGCCGGGTGATCAACGGTCTGTACAAGATCGGCGCCCGGGTCATCGCTCCGCCGGGTGCCCCGGTCCACGTTTCCGGACATGCAGCTGCCGAGGACCTGAAGTTCATGATCGACCTGGTTAAACCCGGCTTTCTCGTGCCCGTCCACGGCGAGTACCGCCATCTGGCGCAGCACTGCTGGCTGGCCCATGAAGTGGGCATCCCGGAGGAGCGCACGATCCTGATGGAGGACGGCGACGTGCTGCTGATGGAGGACGGCCACGTGCGAAAGTCAGGTGAGCGGGTGGATTCGGGCTACGTCTTCGTGGACGGTTTGGGCATTGGAGATGTGGGCGACGTGGTGCTGCGGGACCGCCGGCTGCTGGCCGACGACGGGGTGATTGTGTGCGTTGTAACTATCGATGCGGCCAATGGGGAACTGCTGGCCGGGCCGGATCTGATCTCCCGAGGCTTTGTTTTCGAGGATCAGGCGGTGGAGTTTTTAGAAGAAGCCCGGGCGGAAATTCGGCAATCTTTGGCCTCCTTGGCGGAAGATGAGATCACCGACTACACAGCGGTGAGGCGCAAAGTGCGTAAGTCCTTGGGCAGATTCGTCTGGAGGCGTACCGGCCGGCGGCCGATTATTCTGCCGGTCGTAATGGAGGTGTAACTCCTTGCCGGCAAAAACTACATACAAGAAGCCCGCTGCCAAAGGCAAGGGCCCTGTTCGTCGCCCGCCCGCCCACCGAACGGGATCCAAGGCGGGCGCTAAGAAGCCTTCACCGCTTGCCGCCATCCTCGGAACGAGCGGCGGCAACAAGGACGGCGTCTCAATCGGGCTGTTCTTCTTTGCCGTGCTGGCAGGGCTCGGCCTCTACGGCGATGTGGGCGGCCCGGTAGGCCGGTGGATTGAGTGGGGGCTGAGCGGCCTCTTCGGCGTCGCCGCCTTGGCCGTCCCGCCTACGGTGGCGGTGGTGGCAGTCAAGATGATGGCTAAAGGCGGCGGTACCGACGCCGGGCGAGTGGCCACCGGGGCGGCGCTGTCCATGGCCGGAGTGGCCGCCTGGATGCATCTGCTGTTCGCTGAGGACTTTGCCGGCGTCAGCCTGGAAGATCTGCCGGCGATGGGCGGAGCCATCGGTGCAGCAATCGCCTGGCCGGCCACCCGGCTGCTCTCCCAGTGGGGGGCCGGCGTGCTGATTGTTGGAGTGGTTTTTCTAGGGCTACTGATCCTCACCAAGACCCCTGCCTCTCAAGTGGTGGCTGCGCTTAACACCGGGGCACGGGCGCTGGCGCAGGCAGGCGCAGCGATAGTGAGGTTCGTCAACGACGTCACCAGGAAGCAATCGCAACGGATGGTCTCAGACTTGGCCCCCAAGGTGCAAGGCCCGGAGCATTCGGGCCGCCAGTCTGGCCGTCTGGCCCCCAAGGCCGCCCGCCGGGCCGGCCGTCTGGCCCCCAAGGCCGCCCGCCGGGCCGGCCGTCTGGCCCCCAAGGCCGCCCGCCGGGCCGGCCGTTTGGCCCCCAAGGCCGCCCGCCGGGCCGGCCGTTTGGCCAAGGCGGAGCGCTCCGAACAGCCGGGCCGCCCGGCCGGCCGAGCGCAGCGGGACGAGCTGGAGCCCGTGCTGCAGAACTTGGCGGCGCCACCACCGGCCAGGGTGGCAGGCGAGCCGGTAGACCGCTCCGAGCCGGCCACGTTGTTCGAAGATTCCGACAGTCCGGTGCTGTTCAGCGCGGGCGACGGTTACAAGACTCCGCCGCTCAATATCCTTGCCGAGGGCAGCAACGCCGAGGTCTCCAAGGAGACCGTCCGGGCAACCGTCGCCCGACTGGAGGGCACCTTGCAGCAGTTCTTGGTGGACGCCCGGGTTACCGGCTACACCGTGGGCCCTACGGTGACACGCTATGAGATCGAGTTGGGCCCGGCGGTCAAGGTCAACCGGGTTGTCGGGTTGGAGAAGGAGATTCGCTACGCCCTGGCCGCCGGCGAACTTCGGATCCTGGCACCGATTCCCGGCCGTTCGGCCATCGGTATAGAGGTGCCCAACAAGGACCGGCAGACCGTCACTTTAGGCGACGTGATGCGCAGCCCGCAGGCCCGCACCGCCGAGCACCCGTTGACCGTGGGGCTGGGAAAGGACATCTCGGGCACCTCGGTTGTGGTCAATCTGGCCGACATGCCGCATCTGCTCATCGCCGGTTCCACCGGGGCGGGCAAGTCCACCTGTGTTAACGCGATGCTGGCGTCGATCCTGGTTCGGGCCCGCCCGGACCAGGTACGCCTTCTGCTGATCGACCCCAAGATGGTGGAACTCTCCAACTACAACGGCGTCCCCCACCTGCTCACTGCGGTGGTCACTTCGGCCAAGAAGGCCTCCGAGGCGCTGGGTTGGGTGGCCAGGGAAATGGACGCACGCTATGAAGTGCTGGCGTCGGTGGGCTACCGCCACTGCGATGCTTACAACGAGGCTGTGCGTGAGCGGGCGCTCCCGGATTTCGAAGACGGCACCAAGCGGTCGACCTTCCCTTACTACCTGGTGGTGGTGGACGAGTTGGCCGACCTGATGATGGTCGCCCCCCGGGAGGTCGAGGACCATATTTGCCGGATTGCCCAGAAGGCCAGGGCGGTGGGCATCCATCTGATCGTCGCCACGCAGCGGCCGTCGGTGGACGTGGTCACCGGCGTGATCAAGGCCAACATCCCCTCAAGGATGGCGTTTGCCACCGCAAGCATGCAGGACAGCCGGGTGATTCTGGACGAAGGAGGCGCCGATCGTCTGATTGGCAAGGGCGACATGCTCTACAAACACGCCTCGGCGGGCAAAGCTCAGCGGCTGCAGGGGTGCTGGGTGTCCGAGAAGGAGATCGCCGCGCTGGTGGGCTGGTGCCGGCGCCAGCGGGGCGTGAACTACGTCGAGGGGATTGTGAGTGCGGGCGAGAGCAAGCGTATGACCGGCTTCGCCGGTGACGAGGACGACGAGACGCTGGTCGAGCATGCGGCCGATCTGGTGGTCAGGTCCCAGCTGGGATCAACCTCGATGCTCCAGCGCAAGCTCAAGGTAGGCTTCGCCCGGGCCGGGCGGCTGATGGACTGCTTGGAGGAGCGGGGGATAGTCGGCCCCTCGCAGGGTTCCAAGCCGAGAGACGTTTTGATGAGCGTCGAGGAATTGGAAGGCGAGTCGGGAATCGGGTCGGCGGCGCAGGAGCCTGCGGGGGTTTAGCAGGACCGGGGGGCCGTCGACGACCGGCGCCGGCAAGCGGGCTGCTCCGGCCCGCTTGGGCCGGTGACTGAGTCAATAGTACCGGCTAGCTGCCGAGCGAGCTGATCCGGATCGGTTTGGGCGGACCGGGGGGCTCGGGTGGAGGCTCCGGTTCGGCTTCCGGTCCGGCATCCAGCACCTGGGCCTGAGCCGGCCGGGCCGCCGGTGGCCGGGCAGGCGGGCGGGCGGGTCCTGCGATTGCCCGCAACTGGTTCATCCGGGCCTGGGTCCTGGGGTCTTCGGGGCCGTAGGCAGTCTTCGTGATTTCCACTGCTCGCCGCAGCAGCGCCTGCGCCCGGCTCGGATTGCCCAGCACATGCATTAAGGTCCCCAAAGCGCCCAGCCGTGATGCGACCTTCGGGTGGTCGGAGCCGAACGAGGCTTCGTCGATGGCCAAGGCCCCCTCCAGCAGTGGGCGGGCGGAGAACGGGTCCCCCAAGTCGCGAAAGATATTGGCCAGGTTCCCCATGCGGGTGGCGACCCGGGGGTCGTCCGGCCCTAGGGCCGCCTGGGTGATCTCCAGAGCCTTCTGCAGCCGGGTGCGGGCTCCAAACAAGTCCTGCTGGGCTCGAAGGACGCTGCCCAGGTTGTTAAGTCGAGTGGCTACCTTGAGGTGGTCCGGTCCGTATGCGGTCTGGTCGATGGCCAGTGCCTTCTCGAGCGCGGACTTGGCCGCCGGCAGATCACCCAGTGAGCTCAGCACTCCCGCCAGACTGTTCAGGTCGGAACTGAGGCTCGGATGCACTTTGCCGAGCGAAGCAGCGTTGATCGCCAAAGCCTTCTCCAGTGCTTCCTTGGCCCCCTCCAGTTCGCCCAGGTCGTGGAGCAGGCAGCCAAGATCGCTGTAGTCCGGCCCCAGGGACGAGTGCTCCGGGCCGAAGGCTGCCAGGTTGATCGCCACCGCCCGCTCGAAGCTGGTCCGTGCGGCCTGCAGGTCGCCCAGGTCGCGAAGAGTCCCCCCCAGGGCGCTCAGGCTGTTCGCGACGCTCGGATGTTCGGCTCCGTAGCTTGCTTCGTTGGCGGCAATCGCTTTCTCGAAAAGATCTTTGGCACCGGTCAGGTCTCCCAGGTCCTTGAGCAGCCGTCCCTGATTGTGAAGGTCGGAACCTTTTGCCAGGGGTGCCGGGGGCCCGGCGGACGGAAGGGCAGCCGCGGGCGGGGCACCGAACAAGTTTTCTATCCCATCGTCTGGGTCCTCGGTGTACTCCGAGGCTCTGCGGCCGGCCGGAGGGATTATGACCGCAAGCTGCTCGACCGTGGAGTCTTGTGATTCGAATTCTCGATCGGCATCGTCAAGCATGCCCTGCAGGTCTTCGTCGACCTCGGCGAACAGCGACAAGCCGCCCGTGCGGGGCTGGGGAGTAAAGAAGACGTCGTCCAGCGGATCGTCGTCCAACGTGGGGGCCGGTGCCGGGACGAGCATAGCGGGGTCCTCGACCGGCGGGGCCGCAGGTAGTGGGGCCTGCGGGGCAGCCGGGTCGTTGAACGGTGGGTCCAGAGCCTGCGGGGCTGGGGCCTGCGGGGCAGCCGGGTCGTTGAACGGTGGGTCCAGAGCCTGCGGGGCTGGTGCCTGCGGGGCAGCCGGGTCGTTGAACGGTGGGTCCAGAGTCGGGACGAGCATAGCGGGGTCCTCGACCGGCGGGGCCGGGGCCGCCCGGTCGTCGAACGGTGGGTCAAGGTCCTGCGCGGGCGGATCCATGGCTCCGGGCCGCGGTCCCGCAGTTGATTCGTCCAGGAATGGATCGAACGGCTGCGTTTCCAGAATCTCTCCCGAGGCGGGAGACGCGCCCGCAGCAGGCTCCTCGGGGGCCGCTGAACCTCCCGCCGAAGGCTGGGCCGGATCTGTGAACCAGCTCCCGGATTCCAGCGCCACCTGGACCGCCGCGAGCGCCGGGTCAGCGAGATGCTCCGGGGCACCCTGTTGGGCATACGGAGAGACGATCTCGCTTGACCAGGGAGCGTCGGCCAACAAGGAGTCGGGGATCCGATCCTCGTGAGCGCCCACGTCGCCGGGGATCAGGCCGAGCGTTGCCAGCGCCTCCTTCAGGTTCGGGTGGGAGGGAAGGTCCTGCTCTTTCTGGGCCAGTTCCAGAAGCCTGCCATCTACCGAGATGTCGCCCAGGCCGCGCATGGTGGCGCACACGTTGCGCAGATCGTTTATGGACCGGGGGTGTCCGGCGCCGTAGACCGCCTCGTCGATTGCCAGCGCCCGCTGGTAAAACCGCTTGGCTTGTTCCAGCAGGCCGGCTGCACGTAGCGCCCCGCCCAGGTTGCTGAGCGTCGAGGCCACTTCCGGGTGGTGGGGGCCGTGCAGTTCTTGGTAGATTTCCAGCGCCCGGTCGAAATTGGCGCGAGCCTCGTGCAGCCGGCCGAGCCCCTGAAGGACAAGTCCGAGTTTATTCAGATCAGCCGCCACCGCTTGATGGGAGGGTCCGAAAGCGATCTCATCTACTGCCAGACTCTGCTCAAGGGCCTCGACTACTACCGAGCTGACTCTACTCATCATCCGAGTAGATCATGGAAGGGGCTCCATGCGCTACTGTCGTTCACCAATGCAGATTCTGATGATCACAATTATCATGATGCTTAAGTGTATGAATGCCGGTCTGCTCCCTGCCGGTTTTGACCCGGCGGGGGAGTGGCGTCCTATAATCGAAGCTACGATCTTGGCTTCGGCGACATCTCCTTCCGGCCTACTCCCCTGGAACGAATGAATCAGCAAACGATCGGTCAGCGGCTGAGCGGGGCGAGGAGGTCCATCCGGGCCTCCGTCTATCAGGCTTCCCAGGACACCAAGATCCGCGTGGACTTTTTGGAGTCGATGGAGCAAGACGACTTCGACTTCGTATCCGGCGGACTCTACGTGCGCGGGATGCTGCGCTCCTACTCTCGCTGGCTCGGACTGGACGAAACGGCGGTGATGAGCGAGTTCGACGCCTTCTACGCGCCGGAGCCGGAGCCGTCGGTAACGGCGATTGTTTCCCGGCCGGCGTCTGGCGGCTTCCGCCCCTCCCGGCCCCACTGGCTCATCGCCTCGTTCGGCGCTGCGGCGATCCTGCTGATCCTTTCGCTGGTGGGACTTATGAACCCCGGCGGCAACGTCGCAACTGCGCCCAGCCCGGAATTGGCAGACGTTCAGCCCAATTCGGGCGCCGCCGCTCCCAACACCTTTGCCCAGGCGCCTGCGCCGCCGATGGAGGGCGTCAACGTAGCCGCGAATGTGACCGGTGAGAAGGTGTGGGTCCGAGTCCATATCGACGGTGACGAGACCCGTCCGGCCTTCCAGGGCACCCTGGTCAACGGCCAGTCGATGACTTTCACCGGACAGAACCGGGTCAAGATTCTCATCGGCGACCTGGGGGGGCTGGGCCTGTCGTTAAACGGTAAGGATCTGGGAGTACAGGGCCAGCCGGGAGAGGTGGCCACCCGAGAGTTCACTTTGGAGTCGGTCGACCTGGCCGGCGGGTAGGGCGGGGTAGGCCTCCAGGTAGTGTTCGCCCGGCTGTCGCGGCCATTGATGGGGATCCCGCGACCGGCTGAGAGGTCTTCAGACCTGCCTGTCTTTAAGGAAGCGCTTAAGCCCAAGCCGGTGGGCTCCGATTCCGAGCGCTACCGGGTACCCTAAGGTGCCTGAGCCTCAGGCGTGGCCCGGCAGATTTATACGTGTCGCTCGGCGCTCCTCCAAGCCCTAAGGGAGATCAAGTCCGGCTGGGTGCGATGATATGGTTGAACCATATGAAAACCACGCTCAATCTGGATGGCGAGTTGCTCACACAAGCCAAACGGTTGGCGGAGCAACAGGACATTACCCTGACGGCGGTGATTGAGAATGCCATCAGGGAGGCCTTGAGCTGTGCCCGGCAGATCCCAACATTTCGCCTCGAACTGCCCACGGTCCAGGGGAAGGATCCCGCCTTCGTGGACCCCTCAGATCGAGCCGCACTTTACGATGCTATGGAGGGCAGGTCGATCAGCCCGCAGTGATTGCTGTTGATACCAACGTACTGGTCTACGCCCACCGGCGGGAGATGCCCCATCATGACCGTGGCTTGGCCGCGCTGACCGAACTTGCGGAGGGGAGTTTGCCCTGGGCAATGCCGGTTTTCGTCCTCAACGAGTTTTTGCGGGTGGTGACCCATCGCAGAGTCTTTCCAGCGCCCAGCAGCTTGGCAGATGCGCTTGGTGTTATCCGGGCTCTCCTTGCGAGTCCGACCGCCCGGGTCCTGTATCCGGGACACAGGTACTTCGAGCTTCTCTCCCGGACTCTGGAGCAGGCCGATGGGAAAGCCGACCTGGTACTCGACGCCGCCATTGTGGCCGTTTGCAAGGAACACGGCGTGGATGACCTGCTGACCGCCGACCGGGACTTTCACCGGTTTTCGGACCTCAGAGTCTTGCCACTCTAGCCGTGCCATTTCGCCCAAAGCGTTACTGCTCCCCAACCGTACGACGCGCGCGGGCAATGGCCTGGTGAACCCGGCCAACCTGATCACCGTCGGGCGCATTGCCCTGATACCCGCCTTCGTCTACTTCATGAACCGGGCGGGCGACGGAAATCCGATGACCGCAGCCGGTTGGTGGGCGCTGATCATCTACTTAGTGGCCACCTTCAGTGACTACGCCGACGGGTACTTAGCCCGGAGGCTCCACGTGATCACCCGTCTGGGGCAGTTCCTGGATCCGCTGGCCGACAAGTTCCTGGTAGGCGCAGCGCTGGTGACGATGATCGCCTACCGGCAGTTCCCCGTCTGGGCAGCTCTGGTCATCGCGGTTAGGGAGGTGGCAATTGTCATGCTGCGCTCGGCGGCGATGCGCCGGGGCAACTCCATGCCCGCAGGCAAACATGCCAAGTACAAGACGTCGATTCAGCTTGTTATGACCATCGCCTGGCTGCTGCCTTCTCAAGGGACGCTTGTGCCAATCCAGCAGGTGCTGGTCTACGTTGCGGTGGCAGTGACCGTGTGGTCAGGCCTGCGCTACGCAGTGATGGGCAGGCAACTGCTCACGCCGGCCTCTGGAAGGCCCGAGTCGGCCGCTTGAAGGCCGAGATAGTCACCGTCGGCTCCGAGCTGCTGGCCGGGACCGCTGCCTTCAACAGCAATTTCGGGGAGATCGCCCTGGTCCTGGAGCGGGCGGGAGTGGATGTGGCATTCCAAACTACGGTGGGTGACGAGCGCAGCCGGATTGCCCGGGTCATTGCTGAGGCGATTCGTCGGACCGATCTGGTGGTGATTACCGGGGGTCTTGGGCCCACCCATGACGACTTGACCCGGGAGGGCCTTTCCGACGCTGCCGGCCGGCCGCTTTTCTTCGATCCTTCGCTGGAAGCGGATCTGCGGGCGTTCTTCGCCCGGCGCGGGCGGCCGATGAGCGAGATCAACCTGCGCCAGGCCTACCTTCCGCAGGGGGCTCGAGCGATTCCCAATCCTACCGGGACGGCGCCGGGCATAGAGCTGGAAGTTCAGGGGACCACGGTGTTCGCCCTGCCCGGAGTGCCCGTGGAGATGAGAGCCATGCTCGAGGGCCGGGTGGCTCGGTGGCTGGAGGCCCGCTCCGCCGGGCTGGCCTACTTCACCAGGACGCTTCGGGTGGCCGGGGTGGGCGAGTCGGACCTTGCGGAGCGCATCGCTTCGGTGGTCGATTCGTGCATGGTTACCGGCACTCCCGAGGTCACGCTGCTGGCCGGCGGTGCCGAGGTGACGATTGTCCTGCGCACCCGGGCGGGCGGTGCGCAGGAGGCGGCCAGTTCAATCGGGCCGGTAGAGCAGAAGATCCGCCGGATCCTCGGCACCGCCATCTACGGGGTTGACCACGAGTCGCTGGAAGTCGTGGTCAGCGCGGCACTCAAGGCCCGCCGCCAGACGCTGGCGCTGGCCGAGTCATTCACCGGAGGAGCGCTGGCCTCCCGGCTGGTGGCTGTACCGGGTGCATCGATGTGCTTGAAACTCGGTCTTGTGACCTACGCGATCGACGCCAAGGTGGGAGTGCTTGGTGTGTCGCCCGAGTTGATAGAGCGGTACGGAGCGGTTTCGGAGCAGGTGGCGATTGCAATGGCCGGCCGGGCCCGGGCGCTAAGCGGTGCGGACCTGGGGCTGTCGACCACGGGGGAGGCGGGGCCGTCTTCCGAACAGGCGCCGGTTGGGACTATGTTCATAGGCCTTGCCTGGGAGCAGGGGGTGCTGGCCAGGCGCTTCGTGGCTCCGGGCAACCGGGAGCAGATCCGGCGCTGGGGCACCACTGCCGCCCTAAATACCTTGCGGTTGAGGCTGCTGGAGGGTTAGGTCCGGCGGGCGCCGGGGCGGTTGCGGAGTAACTTTTCCACAAGGCGGTAGCGTTAATAACAGCTGTGTAATTCCCTGGGGATAACTTTCCTTGCCGAAATACTTGCGATTCGAACGTGTGTTCGGTCTAATTGTGTCATACCCCCTGACTAGCCTTCAGCAGTAACCCGGTGGCCGGACAACCCGGTACAGCCGGAAGCCGGAATGAAGCGGCGGGGACGCTGAGAGCTTAGGAGGAGAGATGGATCCGGTTCGTGGAGGTGACAAGGCCAGGGCTCTGGACCTGACCAGGTCGCAGATAGAAAAGCAGTTCGGGAAAGGCGCCATCATGCGCCTGGGTGAGAAGGTCTTCGGGCCCATGGAGGTCATTCCTACGGGCTCGTTGGGTCTGGACGTAGCCTTGGGAATTGGCGGCCTGCCGCGGGGAAGGATCGTCGAGATCTACGGGCCGGAGAGCTCGGGCAAGACCAGCCTGTGTCTTCACGTTATCGCCGAGGCGCAGAAGTTGGGAGGGATCGCCGCATTTATTGACGCCGAGCATGCGCTGGACGTCGGCTACGCCCGCAATCTGGGGGTCAACGTGGACGAACTGCTGGTCTCTCAGCCGGACACCGGTGAGCAGGGATTGGAGATCACGGACATGCTTGTGCGGTCGGGGGCGGTGGATGTGATCGTCATAGACTCGGTGGCTGCCCTGGTCCCCCGGGCGGAGATCGAAGGTGAGATGGGGGACACCCATGTCGGCCTGCAGGCCCGCCTTATGAGCCAGGCTCTGCGCAAGCTGGCCGGCAACGTCTCCCGCTCCAACTGCCTGATCGTGTTCATCAACCAGCTACGGGAGAAGATCGGCGTGATGTTCGGGTCTCCTGAGACCACCTCGGGCGGCCGGGCACTCAAGTTCTACGCCTCGGTCCGGCTGGATATCCGCAAGATTGAGAATCTTAAGGACGGGCAGGAGGTTGTCGGTTCCCGGGTGCGGGTGAAGGTTGTCAAGTCCAAGGTGAGCGCCCCGTTTCGCCAGACCGAGTTCGACATCCAGTACGGCCACGGGATCTCCAAGGAAGGGTCGCTGCTGGACACCGCGCTGGACCTCGGGATCGCTACCAAGTCCGGCTCCTGGTACCTGTTCAACGGTGACCAAATCGGTCAGGGACGGGAGAACACCAAGGCCTTCCTTTCCGAGCACATGGATGTGTATGGAGAGATCGAGCAGCGGGTCAAGGTGGCCATGGGATTGATCGATGATCCGGCGGCTACCGGGGCGGCCGCGGCCGCTGTGGCGGTTACCACCCCCAACCCCAAGAACAATTCGAAAGCGTGAGGCAGCAATGACCGAAGACGTGGACCGGGCAATGGAGCGGGCAATGAAGATGCTCACTTTTCGGGCCCGGTCCCGTCGGGAGGTCTCGGACCGGCTGCTGAGCTTGGGATTCAACCACGGCACGGTTGGGGTGGTCGACCTGAGGCTGGTAGAGCTGGGATGGGTTAACGACGTGGAGTATGCGCTGGAGCGGGTACGTCACCTGCTGGCTAAGGGTACAGCCTCCCGGGCAGCCCGCATTGACCTGGAGCGATTGGGGCTGGACCAAGAAGCGGTGCGGCAGGCGCTGCTGGAGTTGGAAGCCGGCGGTTCGGAGAGCGATCGGGCAAAGGCGCTCGCCCAAAACCGTGCGGCGGGCTGCGCAGGACTTCCCGCGGACCGGGCGTTCCAGCGGGTGGCCCGGTACCTGTGCTCTAAGGGTTACGCCCCGGAAGTGGCTGCACAGGCGTGCCGGAGCGTGTTTGGAGATACCGCCGAGAGTGATTGACCCTATTTGCGGACGAGCCTAAGATTGAGGGGCCGGCCTGATGAAGGTTTCGTCAAAGCAACGGCCCATAATCTGTACTTAAATGACCGCTGTCAGACATCAAGATAGGGTTGAGGAGGAAATATCCTTAGGGCGAAAGGCTTCGTAACCCCTAGTTCCGGGATCCCCTCGCCTCATCCAACCTAATTCGGCCGAGCTAATGCTCGGTTTTTTTGTTACTGGGAGGGCCCGATGCCAACTGACGTATTGCTTGGGGTGGTCGGCCTTCTTGTCGGAGTAGGTATCGGATTTGTCCTATATAAGCAGGCGGCCAGCCGTAGTGCTGTTTCGGCGCAAGCTCGAGCCGATGCCCGCCTGATTGAAGTAGAGCAAGAGGCCGAAAGCTTTCGAAGGAAGGCTTTATCAGACGCCAAAGAAGAGGCGTTGCAAATCCGGCAGGAGGCTGAGACGCAGGTCAAGGACCGTACGGTCGATGTCCAGCGCAAAGAGTCATTGCTGATTCAAAAGGAACAGACGCTGGAGCAGGTTGCCCAGCGCCTTGAAGGCAGAGAGCGTTCGTTGACCGAGCGCCAGGGCCAGGTGGACAGCCTGAAACAGGAGTTGGACCAGCAGGTGTCCAGTGCGAAGTCTGAGTTGGAACGGTTGGCCGGGATGTCTACGGGCCAAGCAAGAGAGTTGTTGGTCTCACAGATTGAGAATCAGGCCAAACGTGATGCTATGACCACGGTGCGCGAGGTGGAGGCTCGGGCGCGGGAGGAGGCGGATCGGCGGGCGCGCAAGATCGTTGCCATTGCTATCCAGAGGGTGGCCAGCGAGGAGACCTCTGAAAATTCGATCTCGGTGGTCAGCTTGCCGAGTGACGATATGAAGGGGCGGATCATCGGCCGGGAGGGCCGAAATATCCGGGCGTTTGAGGCGGCCACCGGTACCAGCCTGATTATCGACGATACCCCCGAATCGGTGGTTCTGTCGTGCTTCGATCCGATCCGCCGGGAGGTTGCCAAGCTCACTTTGGAGAAGTTGGTGGGGGACGGGCGCATCCAGCCGGCCCGGATAGAGGAAATGTACGAGAAGTCTCGCGGGGAAGTCGAACGCTCGATCAGGGAAGCGGGAGAGTGGGCCGCACTGGAGGCGGGCATCTCCGACATGCACCCGGAGATGCTGAAGGTCCTCGGTCGGCTTAACTACCGCACCTCCTACGGGCAAAACGTGCTGAAGCATCTGGTGGAGGCGGCGCACATCGCCGGGGTGATAGCCGCGGAGTTGGGGACCGACATAGTCCTGGCCAAGCGGTGCACTTTGCTTCACGACATCGGCAAGGCGATCACCCATGAGGTGGAAGGTTCGCACGCGCTTATCGGAGCAGAGTTGGCCCGCAGGATGAAAGAGTCGCCGGCGGTGGTACATGCCATTGAGGCGCACCACCAGGAGGTGGAACCCAGGACGATCGAGGCGGTGATCACCCAGACTGCCGATGCCATCTCGAGCTCTCGTCCCGGCGCCCGAAGGGAAACGCTGGAAACCTATGTCAAGCGGCTGGAGCGGTTGGAGGCGCTGGCCGAATCCTTCGCCGGCGTGGAGAAGTGCTACGCCATGCAGGCGGGAAGAGAAGTGCGGGTGATGGTTCGCCCGGACCGGGTGGACGACCTGGGTGCCGAGGTGCTTGCCCGTGACATCGCCAAAAAGATCGAGGAGGAGTTGCAGTATCCGGGCCAGATCAAGGTCATGGTCATCCGGGAACACCGAGCTGTGGAGTACGCCAAGTAGCGCCGGGGGCGCTGAGGGCCGCGGCATTGCGCTCGCTGCGCTTCAACCCGCCTCCGGGCTGGGAGGGTTCGGTGTAGAACGATGCCCGCCTCCGCCGGACGAGGGCGACCGGTCCTCGGCGCGGGGTTCGGAGTGAGTGTGCCACTGCAGTCAGTCCCTACGGGCCCTCGGCAACGCGGCGGGGGCCTGCGCAAGACGCTTAGACTGGACCCCGTGAAAGGCACCTACTGGATCCGCACCTTCGGCTGCCAGATGAACGAGCATGACTCGGAGCGTCTGGCCGGTCTGCTGGAGGCGCAGGGCTACCGTTCGGTGGACTCGGCCGAGCAAGCCGATGTTGCGGTCTTCAATACCTGCGCGATTCGGGAGAAGGCCGACACCCGGCTGTACGGAAACCTCGGCCACGTGAAGGCTGCCAAGGAACTCAACCCACAGATGAAGATCGTCGTCGGTGGATGCCTCGCGGAGAAGGACCGGGATCTTATCGTCAGGAAGGCCCCCTGGGTGGATGTGGTGCTGGGGACTCGCAACATCGAGTCCTTACCAGCGTTGCTCCAGAGGGTTGAGGAGCAGGGCATCCCGGTGGTGGAGTTCAGCGAAACGCTCAACGTCTTTCCCTCCGCGCTGCCTGCCCGCCGGGGTTCGAAGTTTCACGCCTGGGTGGCCATCCAGTACGGTTGTAACAACTCGTGCACCTTTTGCATCGTTCCGTCGGTGCGAGGAGTGGAGGCATCTCGCCGGATCGGCGACATCTTGGGTGAGGTGCGGGACTTGTGCGAACAGGGTGTCGCCGAGGTGACTCTGCTCGGTCAAAACGTTAATTCCTACGGGCGGGACATCTACGACACACCGAGGTTCGCCGAACTGCTGTTAGCGCTTGACGAGATTCCCGGCCTGCGCCGGGTGCGTTACACCTCACCCCATCCCAAGGACTTCCGGGAGCCGGTCGCCCGGGCGATGGCCGAGTCATCGGTGGTGTGCGAGCACCTCCACCTGCCGCTGCAGTCCGGCTCGGATCGGGTGCTCAAGGCGATGAAGCGCTCCTACAGCCGGGACCGCTACCGGTCCAAGCTGGAGATGGCCCGGGCGGCCGTTTCCGGGCTGGCGGTTACTACAGACATCATTGTCGGCTTCCCCGGCGAGACCGAGCAGGATTTTGCCCAGACGCTGGAGCTGGTAGAACAGATCCGCTTCGACGGCGCTTACACCTTCAAGTACTCCAAGCGTCCGGGCACCGCAGCGGCTGAGATGCCCGATCAGGTCCCATCCGAGGTGGCCCAGGAGCGTTTCGAGAGGTTGGTGGCCGCCCAGCAGCGGATATCGCTGGAGCTCAACGATGCTGTGGTGGGCAGCACCGTGGAGGTGATGGTGGAGGGAACATCGAAGAAGGACGCAGCCCGCCTGGCCGGCCGGACCCGCACCAACAAGCTGGTGCACTTCGGGAGCGACGCACAGGAAGGCGATTTCCTGAACGTGGCTATAACCGGCGCCGCTCCCAGCCACCTGGAGGGCAAGCCCGTCGAATAACCAGCATGGGCGGGTGCTCGCTATCGTTGGGCCAACTGCTGCGGGCAAGAGCGCTCTGGCGATGCGTATCGCTACGAAGGTCCGGGGGGAGATTGTGTGTGTCGACTCCGCCACGGTTTACCGGGGGATGGATATTGGCACCGGCAAGCCTGCTGCGGACGACCGGGCGGCCGTCCCTCACCATCTGCTCGACTTCTTGGACCCGCAACAGCAACTCACGGTGGCCGACTTCCAGCGCAGGGGTAGAGCGGCCGTGGAGGAGATCAGGCTCGCCGGAGATGCCTCGCTTGCTGCCACCGGCACCCCGTTGCTGGTGGGCGGGTCTGGGCTGTACTTCCGGGCAATCGTTGACCCGCTGGAGTTTCCCGGCACCGACCCGGCGGTGCGCAGCCGGCTCGGGGAAGAGCTGGAGAAGGTGGGAGCGCTGGAGCTCCACCGGCGTTTGGAGGAACTGGACCCGCAGGCCGCAGGACGGATCCACCCGGCCAACGCCCGGCGCACCGTGCGGGCACTCGAGGTGTTGGAGCACACCGGCCGCAGGTTCTCGTCGTTTCGCACCGGCTGGGACCCGCGGGTCTCGATCTATCCGCTCAAGGTTGCCGGGCTGGCGCCACCGCTGGAGGTGTTGGATTCCCGTATCGACGCACGGGTGGACCGCCTGATCGGGCAGGGCTGGCTGGAAGAGGTGGCGGGCCTGGCAGGGCGGCTGTCCCCGACCTCGGCGCGGGTGCTCGGCTATGCTCAGTTGCTGAGCCACCTCAGCGGGACAAGCTCGCTGGAGGAGGCGGTGGTAGAGATAAAGCGGCGGACCCGCAAGTTCGCCCGCCGGCAGTTGCGCTGGTTCAAGGCAGATCCCCGAGTCCACTGGTTCGAGGAGGCCGCCCGGGCTGAGGAGTACTTGACGGATGACTGCGATTGAGTTCTCGAAGTACCACGGGCTGGGCAACGACTTCATCCTGGTATTCGACCAACCAGTGGATTCCGCCGCGGCCCGGGCCTTGTGCGATCGCAATCGGGGGGTGGGCGGTGACGGTCTGATCAGGATCGGCCGCTCCGAGGTGGCCGACTTCAGCTTCTTTCTCTACAACGCCGATGGCGGCATTGCCGAGGTGTCGGGCAACGGACTGCGCTGCGTAGGCAAGTTCTTGTACGAGCGGGGGCTGCACCTCGGGAGCAGGGTGAGCGTGGAGGCGGCCGGCCAGGTTAAGGTGCTGGAGCTGAGCGTGGCCGGCGGGAAGGTGTCTTCGGTCCGGGCGGATATGGGCGTGCCCCGGGTGCTGGAGGATATCGAGTTGCACGGTCTCACCTGGAAGCGCTGTGTGACCGGTAACCCGCATGCCACCACATTCGTTGACGATATCGACTCCGCTCCGGTTATGGAGTTGGGGCCGCTGATCGAGCACGATCCGGCCTTTCCGAACCGGACCAATGTCGAGTTTGCGATGATCACCGGCGAGGTGATCTTAGCCCGGTTCTGGGAGCGGGGAGTGGGGTTCACGCAGTCTTCGGGGACCGGTTCGTGCGCCTGCTTGGTGGCAAGCGGCTTGGCGCAGGCGACGGTCCGGACGTTGGGAGGGGATCTATTGATCGAACAGCAGCAGGATGGGCGGCTGTTCATGACCGGCCCTGCGGAGCATGTGTTCGACGGGAGGACGGCATGAGGAGCGCTCGGCGAATAGCCGCCTTGCCCCCATACCTGTTCGCCGAACTGGACAAACGGGTGGCGCAGACGAAGGCCAATGGTGTGGACGTCATATCGTTTGGCATTGGGGACCCGGACCGGCCTACGCCGGCGCATATCGTACAGGCAGGCCAAAAGGCGATGGCCGATCCGGCCACTCACCAGTACCCCTCTTATTACGGCATGCCGCAGTTCCGGGCGGCGGTGGCCGCCTACTACGAGCGCCGCTTCGGCGTGACACTGGACCCGGCTACCGAGGTCCTGCCGCTCATCGGCTCCAAGGAGGGAATCGCTCATCTGGCAACCGCCTTCATCGATCCCGGGGACAAGCTGCTCATCCAGGATCCCGGCTACCCGGTTTACCAGACCGCTGCATTGCTGGCGGGCGGGGTTCCGGTCTCGCTGCCATTGAGCGCAGCTGAGCAGTTCATTCCCCGCCTGGACCAGGTGTCCGACGAAGACGCCGAGGGAGCCAAGGTGCTGTGGATCAACTACCCCTCGAACCCCACCGCCGCGGTGTGCGACTCGTCGTTCATGGAGCAAGCGGTTTCCTTCGGGCGCAGCTATGACCTGTTGGTAGCTCACGACGCCGCCTACGTGGAGTTGACCTACGACGGATACGTGGCCCCCAGCGTGTTGCAAGCTCCGGGGGCCAAGGAGGTGGCGATCGAGTTCGGCTCGCTGTCCAAGACCTACAACATGACCGGTTGGCGGGTAGGCTGGGTGGTGGGCGCCGCCCCGGCGATCGAGGCAATCGGCCGTGTGAAGACCAACATCGACTCGGGGATCTTCAACGCCCTTCAGTTGGCCGGGGTAGCCGCGCTGGAGGGTCCGCAGGAGTGCATCCAGGAAAACATCGCCGTCTATACCCGGCGGCGGGACGTGGTGGTAGATGCCCTGAACTCTTCCGGTCTTACCGTCGACGCTCCCAAAGGGGCGATCTATGTTTGGGTCGGGGTCCCGCAGGGGCATAGCTCGGTGAGCTTTTGCCAGTACCTTCTGGAAGAGGAGGGCGTAGTAATCGCCCCAGGATCGGGTTACGGCCCCCATGGCGAGGGATTCGTTCGCTTCTCCTTGACGCTTGCCGACCACCGGCTGGACGAAGGTATGGAGCGGGTGGCCCGGGCGCTTGGGAGGGCGTGAAGGAGTAGATGAGCGAACGGGTGGTGCTGGTAGGGCTGGTTCGCTCCCAGGCGGACCTAGCTGAGGGCCGCGAGTCTTTGGAGGAGCTGGCACTGTTGGCCGACACTGCCGGCGCTGAAACGGTAGACATGGTTATCCAGGCTCGCTCCGCCCCCGACCCCGCCACCTATGTGGGAAAGGGTAAGGCTCAGGAGATTGTCGACAAGGCGCGGCAGTTGAAGGCGACGGCGATAGTCTTCGATGACGAACTCGCCCCGGCTCAGGGACGCAACCTGGAGGACCTGGCCGGGGTGAATCCGCTGGCACCCGATGCGCTGAAAATCATCGACCGCACCGGCCTGATTCTGGACGTTTTCGCCCAGCACGCCCATTCAGCCGAGGGCAAACTGCAGGTGGAACTGGCGCAGATCAACTATATGGTCCCCCGCCTCAGGGGCTGGGGCGAGGTGATGAGCCGAATCGGCGGCAGCCGGGGCGGCGGGGCTTCCGGACCCAGCCTGGGCACCAGGGGGCCCGGGGAGACGAAGCTGGAAGTGGACCGCCGGCGCATCGCCCGGCGGCTCCAAAAGGTCAAAGAGGAACTCAAGGAGGTGGAGCGGACCCGGCAGGTGAAGCGGCGCAGCGTCGAGCGCGCCGGGACCGCCCAGATCAGCCTGGTGGGCTATACCAACGCTGGGAAATCCACCCTGCTTAACGCCTTCACCGGGGCCGGCGTGCTGGTGGGGGACCAGCTGTTTTCCACGCTCGACCCGGTCTCCCGCAAGCTGGAGCTACCCGACGGTCGTTCGGCGGTCATCACCGATACCGTCGGCTTCGTTAAGAAGCTTCCCCACCAGTTAGTAGAGGCATTCAAGTCAACCTTGGAGCAAACCATCGGGGCCGACCTGGCAATCCACGTGGTGGACGGCAGCAGGGATGACCCGCGCCCGTTCGTGGAGGCGGTGGATGAGGTGTTGTGCTCCATAGGCGCCGGCGACGTTCCCCGCCTACTGGTGCTCAACAAGGCCGATCTTGTGGACGGCCAGGGGCGCGAGTGGCTGGAGCGGCAGTTCCCGGGCGCGTTGTTCATCTCGGCGGAAGCCGGGGAGGGCCTGGAACCATTGCTGGATGAGATAGCTGCCCGGCTGGCACTGGCTGAGGTGATGGTCGAGTTCTTGATCCCGTTCGACCGGGGAGACGTCCGCAGCCGGCTGCACGCCGAAGGCGAAGTTCTGGAAGAAGACGCCGGCCCGGACGGCATGCGGCTGGTGGTCAAAGCCCCCCGCACGGTCACTGGCCGCTTCGCCGAATTCGCCGCAGCAGATCGCCCGGCCTAGAGTCAGGCCTGCCGCGCCATCCACTCCCGGACCCTCTGGTCCAGTTGGCTCGTGTTCAGCGCAAAGATCTCCGCGAGCGCGGTGGTGGTCCTGGTGATGGCCAGCATTTTGATTGCCTCATCTGTCTGCTGGCCGGCGGTGTGCTCTGGCAGTAGTTCATATAGCTCGGCGGGCGGAACCTCGGCGTAGCTCGAGTAGAAGCGCCAGTAGCGCTCGGCGCCATAGGTCTCCACAAGGTACCAGGCGCATGCTGCCGAGTAGGCGTACTCGAGCGACGCCCCCACCTGGCTCGGGTTGTGCTCGCCGAGACTGGCTGAGCGGGTCAGAAGATCGATATTGATCGAGTCGAAGCCGCCCCTGGTCAGGCCCCGGCGCCACACCGTTACCGGCCGGGTACCCGCCAGGTACATCGCCGCGGACTCGCTCACCCACGCTGGGGTGAACGGCCTGGTTACCTGGGCGAGCGCCAGATGGCCGAGTTCGTGGCGCAGCGTCTCGAGCGCCGATCCGTCCTCGTGGAGTCGCGTGCTGTTTACCACCATCTGCCGGCTGAGGACTTTGATCGTCTCAGGGGTCACTTCGTAGGAGGTCTCCACCTGGGCAATCGGCGACACCGCGGCCAGCGGAGCGCTCGACATGGTCCGGTACTGCTCATCCTCTCGAGCCAGGATCAGCAGGTAGGAGCCTTCCAGCGGGAAAGTGATCTTTCCGTCTAGTTGCGCTCGCGCCTGCTCCGCCTCCTGCATGATCCGGGCCGGGTCTTCCAGGTCAGGCCGATAAAGCGCCAGAAAGTGTTCCGAGCGCCGCATCTCCACCGGCCCGGTGGCCCACACCGGAGGGTGGGAGCCCGGGCGGATCGATGCGGCGGTGATCCGCCAGCCGTCCTGATCGCTCACCAGGTCGTAGTTAAAGGCGACGCGAAATTCGTTGTCCTCGGGCAGGCCATCGTAGCGATAGGTCAGGTCTACCCCCACGCCTCGATAGATGCGTTCGCCAGGCGGAAAGGTTCCCTGGCCTACCCGGATTTTGAACGCCTGGATCGGAACCGCCGCTGCGCCTGTGGCAAACATGCGCTCGGACTCTGCGATCGAGGGGTCCAGCGCGGCCAGGTAACCCTGCAAGTCACCTTTCTCCAGCCGGTTTGCCCGTTCCTGGAAGAAGGTGGTGAGCTGTGATCGAACCGGCTCTGCCGGAGAGGCTGCCTCATTTACCAGGCCGGGAGCGCTGCACCCCGCTAGCAGGACCAGCGAGGTGATTGCGGCTGATGCCGGGCGGCCCAATCTGGGCGGGAGTCTTTGCCCGAGGTGACGACCCCCGCCGGAGGCGTAGGCTACCAGCGCCTTTGGACTACGTCCGGCTGGGGCGTGGTGCCCGAGGTGACGACATCCGCCGGCGAGGTGCGCTATGTGAGCGGTGGGGCTACATCCGGCGCAGCAACGCGACCACCCGGCCCATGATCCGGGTGCCCGGAGGAGCATCGAACGGCTCCATGCTCGAGTTGGCCGGGACAAGGACCATCTTCCCGGCCTGCTTGCGCAATCGTTTGACTGTTGCTTCAGATTCGCCCGTCTCCCCGCCGATATGCGCTACAACGATATCCCCGCTGTCGGCGTCTGGCTGGGAGCGTACGATTATCAGGTCTCCATCCAGGATGCCGTCTTCTATCATGCTTTCGCCTTTAACCGTCAGGACGAAGTGGGGGATGTCCGAGATGAACTCCCGGGGGAAGGGCAGGACGTCTTCGTAGTTTTGTTCGGCAAGCGAGGCCGGTCCGGCGGCAATGGATCCGTACACCGGCAGGTTGGTAACCTGCGGGCGGGAATCTTGCATCTTGCCCACCTGGCTGCCCCAGCGCACATCGATAGCTCGCGGTTTGGTGGGGTCCCTTCTGAGGTACCCTCGCTCCTCGAGCGTGCTCAGGTGGGCGTGGACCGTGCTGGAGGAGCTCAGGCCTACTGCGTCGCAGATCTCCCGCACCGATGGGGGGAACCCCCGGTCCTGCACCGTTTCGACTATGAAGTCGAGGATGTCTCTTTGTCGTTTTGTGAGGTCTGCACCGTCCATTGATCAAGCTCCGATTGTTCGATTGCTATTCGTGGGTCCGGCGCCCAAAGCCGGTCGATCATATGTTCGATTCGCGCTTGACTCGAACGCATGTTCGAAATACAGTAGTCACATTATGCAGAACATACGTTCGGAGTCAAGCACTTGTGACGCCACCTCCGCCCAAGTAAGGGTCCGGGTGCGTCCGGGACGCGTGGGGCTGTTCATGGCAATCTTCGCCCTGGTCACGGTTCTGTACGTTCCTCGCATCCAGGCTATGGTGGAAGTTCCTGCTGCACCCAAGACTCATGTTGTTGCCTCCGGGGAGACGCTGTGGCATCTTGCTCGAAGCTACGCTTCGTCTGAGGATCCCAGGGCGTACGTCCGGCAGGTACGGGAGACCAATCGGTTGGGCTCGCCCCGGATTCTGCCGGGCCAGACACTGATCCTGCCCGCGACCTAACGCACTTCGGAGTTTGCCCGGCTGGCAACTGAACCGGGTGTGTGAGATTGTCATACCCGGCTCGTAATCTTCCCTATAGCTGTATGAGCTACGGAGGGAGAGTTACTTGATCGAGCATCGCGGATCCCCACTGCTGGTCCTTGGGGGTCCGGGCACCGGAAAGACCCGGCTGTTGGAGGATCATTTCCTCGACTTGGTCCACTCCGGCGTGGCACCGCACCGCATCTTGTTCCTGTGCGGCAGCCGCAACTACTCCGTTAGCGCACGGGAGCGGCTGGTGCGCCGGATTCCCCAACAGGCCACGGTCGAGATCCCGGTCTACACCTGGCATGCGCTGTCTTATCACCTGGTGACCCGGCATTACCCTTCGCTCGGTTTCTCCGAGCTACCGGTGCTGCTCACCGCGTCCGAGCAGTGGGGGACGGTTAGGGAGTTGCTCGAGGCGCAGGATCGTGCGGCGTGGCCGCAGTGGGGGGAACGGGTGGGCGAGCGGGCGTTTGCCGACGAGGTCGCCGACTTCTGCCTGCGGGTCGAGCAGTTGCTGATCGGCGGTGACGAACTGGCGCAGATGGTGGTTAAGCGCCCGGATTGGGCCGAGGTGGTGCGCTTCGTCGGTACTTATCGGGAGCAGTTGATTGCCCGCTCGCGGCTGGACTACGCCCAGTTGATTGCAGCCGCGGTGCGTCTGCTGAGCGCCGACGCTCGGGTTGCGCAGGCTCTGCGTGACCGTTTTCCCTACGTGCTGGTTGACGACGGGCAGGATCTGAGCAGCGCCCAGGTTTGCCTGCTCCGGCAGCTCGAATGCCCGAATTTGGTGGTCGCGGCGGATCCCGATTGCGGCATCGAGGGCTTCCGGGGGGCTCAGCCGGATTGGGTGTTCGGGTTCGAGAAGGCATTCGGTCCATCCGCAACACTGACCCTGAAGGTCAATCGCCGGCTGGGGACGCCGCTGGCGCCGGCCTTGCTGCGGCTGATCGAGAACAACGAATCCTCCTCGGACCACCGGGCTTCGCCGGATCCGGATCTGGCCACCGATTTCGAGTGCCGGCAGTTCTCCTCTACCGTGGAAGAGGTTGAAGCCATCGCCCGGGAGTTGCGCCGGGCTCAT
Source organism: Actinomycetota bacterium (assembly GCA_052389675.1). Classification (GTDB taxonomy): domain Bacteria; phylum Actinomycetota; class CADDZG01; order JAHWKV01; family JAHWKV01; genus JBBDRH01. Next base: position 24,867 of record JBQTHR010000016.1, on the reverse strand, counting down.
CTTGCGCAGGGTGTCGCCTGGTCCGACATGGCGGTTCTGATCTCGCAGCCCCGCTACCTGTTGACGCCGCTGCAGCGTGCGCTCGAGCGCTGCGAGATCCCGTTCCAACCACTCCAGGGCGATCGTCCGCTCGCTCTGGAGCCCGTGGTGCGCTGGTTTTTGGATCTGGTGCGGGTGGCGCTTGACGCCGAGGAGGGTGGAAAGCTCCTTCCCGGCTTGTTGACCAGCCCGCTGGTTGGGATGGATCTGCCCGGCCGCCGGCACCTCGAGCGGGAGGCCTGGCGTACCGGCCGCCCCATGGAGCAGCTGGTCCAACAGGCCCCGGAGGGAGGTGAGTTTCGCCGCATGATCGGCCTGGTGCGGACCCACGCGGATTCAGCCGACCGCTGTTTTTGGGAGGTTTACTCAAAATCCGCTTACTACCGGTCACTCGAGGCCCGCGCGTGCGCGGACCCCGCGGATCCGGCCAACGCTTCCATCGACGCTTTGGTGGAGCTGAGCCACGGACTGGAGCGGTTCGTGGAGCGGCGCCGGGGCTCTGCGTCAATTGGGGAGTACCTGCAGGAGGGTGCTCATGCCGACTTCGGAGCAGATACCTGGCTGGCCTCCGGCGTTTCGGGTGCCGGCGGGGTCGCGATCTGCACATTCCACGGCGCCAAGGGCCGGGAATGGGAGGTGGTGGTGGTGGCCGGCTGCCTGGACGCCTGGATCCCCAAGGGTCGCCGGGCTCAGGGCATGTTCGACCCGCTGGCGCTGCAGGTGCCCGATGTGGCCGACCGGGCCCGGGAAGCAATAGCGGAGGACCGGCGGACCTTCTATGTGGCGGCCAGCCGGGCCCGCTCTCGGGTGCTGTTCACCGCGGCGCCCTCCAGCGGAGGAAGAGCCCGGCCGAGCCGCTTTTTGATCGAACTCGCGAACGCTTCGCCTGCGCCCGCCTCCCATGAGGAACAACCGCCGCTCAACCTGAGCGAACTTGCGGCCAGGCTACGCCGGACAATCACGTTGCCGGAGAGCGGGGACTGGGAGCGGGCGGCGGCGGCAATCGTGATGTCGGAACTTCCCGGTACGGACCCGAGCCGCTGGTACGGCCGGCTGGGTTGGACCGCGGGAAGCTCGGCCCTCATTACCGGCGTGCTGCGTACCTCCTATTCTCGCCTCAGCGTGTTCGAGAACTGCGGACTTCAGTACGTTCTGCAGTCCGTGCTCGGGCTTGACCCAGCCACCACCTACTCCATGAGGTTCGGGACCTGGATCCACTCCCTGTTCCAAGCGACCCATGAGGGCCGAATCACCAGGCCGGAGGAACTTCGTGCCGAGTATGCCAAGCTGTTCGACCCGTTGATCTTTCCTAACGTCACCATTGCTCGCCAGTTCCGGCGGGACGGGCTGCGCATGCTGGAGGTGTTTTGGAATACCGAGGCCACCACTAAGAACGTCTTGGCCGAGCGCGGGTTTGAGTTCGAGCATTCCGGAGCCTTGCTGCGGGGCCGGATCGATCGCATCGACGTCAAAGGGACCACGCTCGTACTGACCGACTACAAGACCGCCAAGTGGGCCCCCAGCTATGTGGAGGCGCAAAGCTCACTTCAACTGGCAATCTACCATCTGGCAGCCCGAGTGGATCCGGTGTTGCAGCAGTTGGGTGAACCGCAGCTGGCCCGCCTGGTCTACCCCGGCGCCTATGGACGGGACGGCGCCCACCGGGTGCTCACGCAAAACGCGGAGCATGCGGAGAAGGTTATCGAAAGGCTTCCTGAGATCATCTCTGCGGTGAAGGCTGAAGCCTTTCGGCCAAGCCCCCGGGCCGACTGCCACTTTTGCAAGATGAAGCCGTTGTGCCCACTCTACCCGGACGGCGCGGAGTTAGGGTCATGAGGGCGTCGGCGGCGGTCCGGGCGGCCATGCGGGGTAACGACCCCACCGGCGAACAGTTTCTGGCGCTTGGCCATCCGCCTGTGCCGCTGGCAATCATCGCGGGCGCCGGAAGCGGGAAGACTGCAATCATGGCCGCTCGGATGGTCTGGATGGTCGAACGGGGCCTGGTGCGCCCGGGGCAAATCCTCGGTTTGACCTTCACCAACAAGGCGGCCACTGAATTGGAAGAGCGCATCGAATCGGCGTTCGATCAGTTGACGCCGCATCCCGGGGAGATTCCAATGGTGCTTACCTACAACTCGTTCGCGGACCGGATCGTGCGCCAGGAGGGGGTCCGGGTGGGGATAGATCCGGAATCGTCGCTGCTGTCGCAGGCTCAAACCTGGCAGGTCCTTGCTGAGGCGTTGGGCTTGGTGGAGCCGTTCGAGGCTATCGACTCCCGTTCTATCGCCTCGATCACAAAGGGAGCGCTGTCGCTGGCCGACCAGTGCGCCAACAATTATGTGAGTCCGGAGGAGGTGATTGCCGAGGATCGCCTGATCGGCCGGCGGGGGTCGGTTTATGAGCAGGAGGTCTTGCTCAACTCGCGCAAAAGAATCGAGCTGTGCAAGTTGGTGCGGGCGTACCAAGACCTCAAGCGCCAGCGCCGGTGCATGGACTTTGGCGATCAGGTGACAAAGGCAGTCGAGATCCTTGAGAGTTGGCCGGAGGTGGCCGGGGAACTGCGCTCTCGCTTCCCGGCGATCCTGCTGGACGAGTACCAGGACACCAACGTCGCCCAGCGCAAGATGATGCAGACACTGGCTCCGGCTGGAAGCAACGTGACCGCCGTGGGGGACGCCCGGCAGAACATCTTCCAGTGGCGGGGATCGACAATCTTTAACCTGATCGACTTCCCTAACCGCCACTTCCTGCGTGCCGGAGGCCAGCCCCATCAGTATCTATCTTTGTCGGACAACTTCCGCAGCGGATCTCGGGTGGTGGAGGTGGCGAACTCGGTGATATCCGAGGTGCCGGCGCGGCGGAGGCCGGGCATGCCGTTGAACTCGGTCCGGGCGAACCAGGAAGGCTTTGTCGGCACCAAGCTCCTGGGTGATCAGCGCGAAGAGGCGGCATTCATCGCCGGCGAGATCCTGCGGTTTCATGATCGTCCGGTTGCCGAGGGCCGGGAACCGACTTGTTGGAAGGACTTTGCCGTTTTAGTGCGCCGGAAGTCCCATATGAGCCTGATCTACCAGGCATTGCATGATCAACAGATCCCGGTTGAGGTGGCGGGACTTGGCGGGTTGCTCCAGCTTCCCGAGGTAATGGACACCATCTGCTGGCTGCGCCTGGTCTTTGACCCCGGCCCAGGTAGCAATCGCTGGCTCGCTCGGATTGCTATGGGGCCGCGCTATCGCGTCCACTATCGTGATCTGGCAGTTCTCGCACGCTGGGCCGCCGCCCGCACAAGGGAGTTGCGTGATGCCAAGGCTGCCGGGAGCGGGCAGGACGAAGCAATAGTCACCGACGAAACCGCTTTCGAACCGGACGAGGTCGCTTTCTCGTTGGTTGAGGCGCTGGACCAGCTTGAGCAGATCGACGGGCTGGATCCGCCAGTGGTAGAGCGTCTCACGCGGCTTCGCGGCGAACTCGGTGAACTTCGGGCGTGGTCGGGCGATCCGCTGCTCGATCTGGTCCATAGGGTGGTGACCTCAACCGGAATCGAGGATGCGCTGCTGGCCAGCGGGCGCCGGGACGCCTCGGCTTCGTTGGGCAACCTGCGCCAGTTCGTGAATATGGTCGCCAATTTCGCTCCGGTCTCCGGCCAACCGTCGCTCACGGAGTTCCTTAGCTACCTGGATGCCGCCGGGGACGCCGAGGACTCTTTGGAACTGGAGGTTACTCCGGCGGAGGACTCGGTCAAGCTCACCACGGTGCACGGCGCCAAGGGCTTGGAGTTCGAGGTGGTGTTTGTGCCGGTTGTGGCCGCCTCTGAAAACGCGAAGGGCGAGAAAACGTATTCGATCTTTCCCGATGAGCGAGCGTCCAACCCGATGGTCTCGTTTAGCCAGTTACCCTACGGGGTGCGTGAAGACAAAGAACATCTTCCCAACCCCTTCAAGGTCGACTCCGAAGGCCGGCGCATGCTCAAGTCCCGGGCTGAGTTTGCCAAGGAGCTAAAGGCCCGGGCTATCGAAGACGAGCGCCGGCTGTTCTACGTCGCGCTCACCCGGGCGAAGCAGCGACTCTACGTGACCGCCTCATGGTGGTACGAGCGTCAAAACCGCCACCACGGGAGCTCGATCTTTTTCGAGGAAGTCGCCGCTCATCCGCTGGTTGAGGACTTGGGCCGCGACGATTGCCCGGCGAACAGTCCGCTGATGGCCGAGTTGGAGGCTCGGGCGGTGTGGCCCCCGCACCACGATCCTGTTGACCGGCCGAGCCGGGCCTTCCCCGTGGGTCCGGTGGCAGCTTTGGAGGATTTGATCGCCGGCCGGGCGGTGCCCGAGGATCTGCTGGAACGGCTGGATCCGAAGGAGCGGGCGCCGGCCGAGCGGATGATTGCCGAGTACCGGGCAGCCGCGGCGTTTTTGACCGCCGTCCCGCGGGCCACTGCCACTGCGCCGCATCCTCGCTCGTTAACCGCGAGCCAAGCGGTAGCTCTCGCTTCCGGTCGGCTGTCTGTGCGCCAGCTGGCGCGGCCGCTTCCGCAAGCACCAACTTCGGCCGCCCGGATCGGTTCAGAGATTCATCGCTGGATCGAGGAGCGAACCCTGAATTTGACCGGCCTGGCGGACGAGGAGAGCCTGGATTCGCCCGGACCGGGAGTTGATCCGCAGGGCCTCAGCCAGCTGAAGGCATCGTTTGAAAGGATGGGATACGGCGGACGCACCGTCGCCCTGCTGCCCGGCGGTGAGCCCATGGCCGAACTGCGTTTCGCCCTCAAGGTGGGCGATGGCCTGATCCGGGGTCGGATGGATGCGGTGTACCGGATTCCCGGAGGTGGTCTGGAGATCGTCGACTTCAAGACCGGCGCTCAGCTGGACATTCCGGAGATCGATCAGTTGGCCGTCTACGCGGTGGCGCTGCACAAGATGCAAGTTGTTGCGGCACCGCTAACTTTGACTTATTGCTACCTGGCAGCCGGGCAGACTCGAAGCTGTTCCATGTCGCTTGAGGAGATCGAACAGGCGTCGGAGTTGCTCCGGAGCCGGCTGGGCGCGATCACATGATTTCGCCAAGTCGATAGGCTGAACGGCAGATGCTAATCGGTGCCCACGTAGGACAACAGGACCCGCTGGGCGACGCCCGCGCCCTTGGGCTGGACGCCGTACAGATGTTCCTGGGAGACCCGCAGAGCTTTGCCAGGCCGGACCCCCGTCCCGACGCCGAGGAACTCAAGGCCGCAGGTTTGCCCATTTACGTGCACGCCCCTTACCGCCTGAACGTTTGCCACCCCTCGCCGAGGATCCGGGTGCCCTCACGCAAGACCTTGGCGCAAACCGTCGAGGCGGCGGCGCAGATCGGGGCGGCCGGGGTAATCGTGCACGGGGGTCACGCCGAGGACGATCAGGCTGAGGGGCCGGTACGCTGGTGGAAGGTCTTCGAAGAACGCCAGTTCCCCGTGCCGGTGCTCATCGAGAACTCCGCCGGGGGCGACAAGGCGGTTGCTCGCTTCGTCGACCAGATTGCCCGGCTGTGGGAGCGCTTGGCGGAGTTCGAGGTGGGCTTTTGCTTCGACACGTGCCATGCCCACGCCGCCGGCGAGCAACTGGTAGACGTAATCGAGCGGGTCCTAGCGGTCGTCGGCAAAATCGATGTGCTGCACTGCAACGACTCACGCGATTCGCCCGGGACCGGTGCCGACCGGCACGCAAACATCGGCAAGGGAAAGATGGATCCGGAAGTTATCGGGGCAATGATCGAAGCATCGGGGGCGCCGGTGCTGATCCTGGAAACCCCCGGGCCGGGGGTTGTCGAGGATTTGGCCTGGGTGAGAGCCCGGATTGACTCCAGATCAGGTTAGCAATCCCTGGGCCTGATCGACAAGCCGGCGGCTTCGGAGAGTCTTCAAAAGGTTCCGGCTTCGGCAAGCGGAGTCGGTGTTCAGCTAAATTCCACCATGGCCACCACCCAGCCACCCGGAACTTGGGCAACCTGAAGCCGAAGCAGCTGATCGCCGAAGCGGTAGGCGCAGTCGTGTTCGCCCTCGGCAGTGTCGCAGCCCCGACTTTGAACCGGCCCCGCGGGCACGGCGAACATCGCGTCCACCGCTTCCGGTAAGGCAACTGCCGCGGCGGCGGCCCGGTCCCCTGAACGCCACGCCTGGAACAGTGAGGCGGTGGCTTGCTCAAAGGTCGCCTCCGGCATGAGCGGAAGAGTAGTTGTGGTGGTGGCCCGTGCAACGGTCACGGTAGTCTCAGTCTGAATCACCGAAGTTAGGATGGCCGGCCGGCAACCGGCGCTTAGAGCAAGAACCATGATCGCGGCAGCTCCTCTCCGGTGAAGTATCACTTGACGAGGTCTCCTGCGCCCCCGTCTGCTGCACCCCCGTCTGCTGCGCCCCCGTCTGCTGCGCCCCCGTCTTCAACGCCGCCGCCAACGCCGCCCTGGGCCAGTACTGCAGCCTGCGCAGGCGTGGGAGCGGTGCCTCCCAGATGCGCTGGAAGCCACCATCTATCGGTCTCGTCTGCCGGATCCTGGGGATAGCCCGCTTGGGCCTCGGCAAGCAGTGCTCCGATTGCCTCCATCAGGCGATCGGTTGCCTCTCTAGGGTCGTCGTCGGGTGCCAGAGCCAGGGGGGCTCCGATGTTCACCAGAATCGCCACTCCCCGTTGCATGTTGCGCGGGCGGCCCTTTGTCATGATCCGGTGCGCACCCCACACCGCCAGCGGGACCACCATCGCCCCGCTCGCCTGCGCCATGCGCACGGTGCCGGTCTTCCCGCGGCCTGGGACGAACGAGCGATTTATGGTCGCCTCGGGAAAGGTGCCTACCACCTCGCCACGCCGTAGTTCATTGATCGCCTGGTCCAGTGCTCGGGCGGGGTCGCCCTTGCGATCGACCGGAATGTGTTTCATCCCTCTCATAAGGGGTCCGGAAATCCGGTTGTCGAAGACTTCTTTCTTCGCCAGGAAACGAACGTAGCGCTTCTTCTCGAAGACGCAGGCCCAGGCGGAGAAGACGAAGTCCAGGTACCCGGCGTGGTTAATGGCCAGGACCACCGGGCCGGTCTCGGGAAGGTTCTCGGCTCCCCGGATGATCACCTTCCAGTTCATAGATTTCTGCAAAGCCTTGGCTACGAGCAGCACCGGCCGGTAAACGGGTTCAGGCATGCGAGAGATCTTAGTGTGCCGGCCGCGATAAGTGCTCCGGCTGAGTGGTCTTAGATCGTTCTAACCCACCGCTCAGCGAATTTTCACGTCGGGCCGGTGCAATGGAGGGACGCATGGGTAATTTAGATAAGGAACTCGGCGCGCCGGTTGGCCCGCTGTCCGTCGAATCGGTCCAAGGAAGCGAGGCTCAACTTTTGCACACGAACCGAAATTCCCACCCTTCGTCTCGCAGGCCCGCCCGCGTGAGGCGAGCGGCGCTCATTTTCCTACCGGCGCTCCTCGCCACCGGCCTGCTTGCCTCCTGTACGCCACCGAACCGGATCTCTGAGTCGGAGGCGCAGGATTCTCTTCCGCCGGTATCCCGCAAAGTGGTGTCGGAGGAAGCCAATCCGGTAGCCAGGATCGTGGCCGAGATCAAGCCGTCAGTGGTAGCGGTGTTCAGCCAGCGGGTTGAGCGCAGCCGCTTTTTCGATGTGATCCCCAGGAACGGCGCCGGCACCGGCATCATCGCAACCGAGGACGGTCATATCCTGACCAACGCCCATGTGGTTGAAGGGGCGCAGGAGATCGAAGTGCTCTTCACAGACGGCCGCCGGCTTCCGGCACGCGTCGTCGGCTCGGACAGTGAGGCCGACTTGGCGGTGCTCAAGGTCGACGCAGACAACCTGCTGGTAGCCCCACTAGGCGATTCCGACGAGCTACAGGTGGGCGACTCGGTTATTGCAGTGGGCCACGCTCTGGGTCTGCCGGGTGGTCCGACCGTGACCACCGGTATCGTCTCGGCCCTCGATCGGTCGATTCGCGAGTCCAACGGGGCAGTGTTGCGCAATCTGATTCAGACCGACGCGGCCATTAACCCCGGCAACTCGGGTGGAGCACTGCTGGATGCCGCGGGCAACGTTATCGGGGTTAATACCGCCATAGCCGGGGAGGCGCAAAACATCGGATTTGCCATCGCCATAACGCCGGCCCGGACAATAGTGGACCAGCTCATCAAAAACGGCAAGGTGATCCGCCCCTTCCTTGGCATCGAGATGACCACGGTCACCTCCGGCGTGGCGGAGCAGGAGAACCTCGAGGTCGATCGCGGCGCCCTGATCATGGAGGTGGTTTCCGGTTCGCCCGCTGAACAGGCGGGTATCCAGGTGGGTGACGTAATCGTGCGGATCGGCTCGACCGTCATCGAGGACTCCGACGATGCCGGAAATGCCATTGGAGCCCGCAAGCCCGGTGACCGTATCCGGCTGACCGTGGCCCGGGGGCCAGAGGAAGTGGAGGTAACGGCGACTCTTGTGGAGCGCTCAGCCCGTCCCTAATGCTAACTCCGCACACGAAAAAAGGGACCCCCGGGGGTCCCTTTTTTCGTGTGCGGAGTTAGACGATCTCGCGCAGCTGCCCATTCTCCACGTGGTAGACGAATCCCCGCACGTTGTCCTTATGGGGAATGAACGGGCTGGCCTTGATCCGAGCGATCGAGTGGCGGACATCCTCGTCAAGGTCGGGGAAGGCCTCCAGGGAGAACTGGGGCTTGAGGCCCACCTCATCTTGGATCTGGCGCTTAACTCCGTCGTCGGTGAAGGTGAGCATCCCGCAGTCGGTGTGGTGGATCAAAACGATTTCTCTGGTGCCCAGCAGGCGCTGCGAGATGGTGAGCGATCGGATGGCGTCGTCGGTCACAACGCCGCCGGCGTTGCGGATGACGTGGGCCTGTCCTTCCTCGAGTCCCAGGATGCCGTAGACGTTCAGCCGGGCATCCATGCAGGCGAGCACTGCGGTTTGCTTGCCGGGGGGCATCGGAAGGTCGCCCTTGTTGAACGATGCGGCATATGTCTGATTGTTGGCGAGCAAGTCGTCAGTGACGGTCATCGGTTCCTCCTGTAGAGCGGTCGAGTTGAGGAGCAGAGTATCATAAATACAACCGTTTACAACCTGTAAACAGTGTTAAAGGGCGAGAGTGCCTGATCTTGCCAGCGATAGGAACTCCGCACGGGCACGCGGATCGTCCCTGAGCGAGCCCAGCAGGGTGGAGGTGACCGTCCTGGCCCCCGGTTTGCGCACGCCCCGCAGGGACATGCACATGTGCTCGGCCTCCAGAACCACTCCTACCCCCTTTGGCTTCAGGTGCTCCTGCAGGCACGAGGCGATCTGAGCGGTCATCTTCTCCTGAACCTGCAGGGTCCGGGAGAACTTCTCCACCACCCGTGCCAGTTTGGAGAGCCCGACAATTCGGTCGTCCGGAAGGTAGCCCACATGTGCAACGCCCACGAACGGCAGCAAGTGGTGCATGCACAGCGACGAGAACTGGATCGAACGGGCGATGATCAACTCGTCGTAGCGCTCGGTGTTGGGGAAGGTGGTAAGGACGAACGGCTGGGGTGTGAGCAGGTCGAAATAGGCGGAGGCGACCCGGCCCGGTGTGTCGACCAAAACCTCGGCTGAGGTGTCGAATCCCAGCGCTTCCAGCAGATCCTTGACCGCTGCCTCGGCCCGGTCGAGATCGATCGGGGAACCAGAGGTGCGGCGCGGCGCCCGTTGCTCCTCCAGTTGATGATGGACCACTAGGCGTCTTGTACTTCAAGGGTCAGGATCCGATCCACCTCTTCGGGGGTACGTCCCTTGGACGTCAGCCACTCCCGCACGATCTCTTGTTCCTGCTCCGGAGTGGGGGCGGTCTGACCGAACCGTTCGGTCATCAGGTAGGCGATCTCGGTGTACGCCTGCTCCAGTGCGGCGATACCGGCGTCGGCCGGTTCGTGCTGATCATGGCCGCCGCAGCACCCTGCAGAGTGATCGTGATGCTCTTGGACCTGCTGATCATGGCCTCCGCAGCAGTCGGCCACGTGGGCCTGCTCGGGCCCCTGCTGAGTGCTGCAGGCGCATGCTTCGATAACAGGAAGCTCGATTTCGCTCACTTGAACCTCGCTTGGCCGAAGGGCTGGGATAAAAAATCGTACTACGGCGCTCCCACTGTGCAAGGCATGGTCCTACTTGCCCGCCCCGAGCGGAGTTGGCGCCGCCCAGGGGGCCTTGAAGACCTCCATCAAATCTTCACATCCACCTTCCTAATTGCCGCCTTCCTCCGTCTGAATCGGGAGTGGATTGCGCCTGGATGGGGAAGGGGGCGGTTGTGGCCAAGGATTTGAGCATTTGCTCAGTATTGTTAACGACGCGAGCATCTAATCAGTGATGAATTTCGAGCGACGGCACTCCAGGCGGATCAGGGTCGGCAAGGTCGAGATCGGCGGCGGCGCCCCGATCTCAATTCAGTCGATGACCACCACCAAGACCGACGACATCCAGGCGACGCTGATCCAGGCCCATGCTATTGCCACGCAAGGGGCCGATATCGTCCGGGTGGCCGTCCCGCACCCGGGCGATGCCGCCGCATTGCCGACCATCGTGAAGGAGGCCGGGGTGCCGATCGTCGCCGACATCCACTTCTCTTATCGCCTGGCGCTGATGGCCCTGCAAGCGGGGGTGCAGGGCCTGCGGATCAACCCGGGCAACCTGCGGGACCCCGATCACATCCGGGTGGTCGCCCGGGAGGCGGCGGAACGGGGGGTACCTATCCGGATTGGGGTGAATGCCGGCTCACTGGACAAGCGCCTGCTCGCCAAGCACGGGGGCTCCACACCGGAGGCACTGGTGGAAAGCGCTCTGCAGGAGGTCCGCCTTCTGGAGGATCAGGGATTCACGGACATTAAGATCTCGGTCAAGCACCAAAATGTCCCTCAAATGATCCAGGCCTACCGTCTGCTGGCCAAGGCAGTCGATTACCCGCTGCACTTGGGCGTGACCGAGGCCGGCCCTCCGCCTTACGGAACGCTGAAGTCGGCCATTGGAATCGGGACGCTGCTTGCTGAGGGGATCGGTGACACGCTACGAGTGTCGCTCACTGCCGATCCGGTGGAGGAGGTCAAGGTTGCCAAGCAGATCCTGCAGACCTTGGGGCTGCGGCGGACCACCTTTGACCTGGTTGCCTGCCCTTCGTGCGGGCGGGCCGAGCTGGACGTCATCGCCCTCACTCAGCAAGTGCAGGCCCGGCTGGAGAAACTCAACCTGCCGCCGATCCAAATTGCGGTCATGGGGTGTGAGGTCAACGGCCCGGGTGAGGCCCGGGACGCCGATGTAGGCATAGCTGCGGGCCCGGGCCGGGGACTGCTGTTCTCCAAGGGCAAGCAGTTGGGCTGGGTTCCTGCCGACCGGATGGTCGACGCGCTCATGGACGAGGCCATCAAGGTCGCCTCGGAGAAGGCCGCTGCCGGCGTGGAGCAGGAGATGGCCGGAGTGGGCGATGCCTAAGAAGATCCTGATCGCCGCGCCCCGCGGCTGGTGCGCCGGCGTGGAGCGGGCGGTGGACATAGTGGAGCGGGCGCTCAAGATCCATGGTGCTCCGGTCTACGTGCGCAAGCAGATTGTCCACAACCTGCACGTGGTGCGCAGCTTGGAGGCCAAAGGCGTGGTGTTCGTGGAGAGCGAGCAGGAGGTTCCCGAGGGCTCGGTGTGCGTCCTGTCGGCCCACGGAGTTGCCCCGACCGTCTACGCCAACGCCAAGGCTCGGAAACTGACCGTGATAGACGCCACCTGCCCGCTGGTGACCAAGGTCCACGTGGAGGCCCGGCGGTTCGCCCGCCAGGGCAAGACGGTGTTTTTGATCGGCCATGCCGGTCACGAGGAGGTGGAGGGCACGTTCGGGCAGGCCCCGGAGCGCACCATTGTGATAGAGCGCCCGGAGGACGTTTCGAATCTGGAGTTGGAGCATTCCGACGAGGTGGCGTTCGTCTCCCAGACCACGCTGGCGGTCGACGACACCAGGGAGGTAGTCGCATCGCTACGCCGGCGCTTTCCGCTTATCGCCTCGGCCACCAAGGACGACATTTGCTACGCCAGCCAGAACCGCCAAAACGCGATCAAGGAGATCGCCCAGCGGGCCGATCTGGTACTGGTGGTGGGCTCGGCGAACTCGTCCAACTCCAACCGGCTGGTTGAGGTGGCCCAGGAGCAGGGCGCCTCCGCCCACCTGGTGGAGGACGAAACCGGCGTAGATCCGGTATGGCTGGACCGGGCGGAGGTCATAGGGGTCACATCAGGAGCATCCACTCCGGACGTTCTGGTCGACCGGGTGGTGGCCTTCCTGGCCAGCAGGGGAGTGGTCGACGTCGAAGAAGTAAGGGTGGCCACGGAGAGTGTCCGCTTCCCATTGCCGGCTAGCATTTCCTAGAAAGCGACCCGATTTGATAGTTCATCGAGACAGGCTGAGCCTTTCTACCAGCGGTGAGTACGAGATCATCGACATCACAGCGGATGTAGAGAAGGCCCTCATCAGCTCCGGGGTGGAGGAGGGCTACGCCTTGATCTACTCACCGCACACCACCTGTGGCGTGATGGTCAATGAGAGGGAGTCCGGCCTGCTGGTGGACATCCAGACCACCATGCGCCGCTTGGTGCCCGAGCAGCAGGACTACCTGCATGACAATTTCGAGGTCCGTACGGAGAACATGCATGAGGACGAGACCCAAAACTGCCATGCACACCTGCGCCAGTTGATCTCCGCCCGCACGTCCGAGTACATCCCGGTGGCCGAGGGCTCGCTGCAGTTGGGAGAATGGCAAAGGGTGATGTTCGTCGAGTTCGACCGGGGCCGCGAGCGTGAGGTCCTGATCCAAGTCTGCGGAATATAGTAGCTTTTCGCCCAGCCTGTGAGGAGAAATTTGATCGATACCGGATCACTCAACCTGTACGAGGGATCGTAGCTGTGGAGCCCTTGTCCCGGGAAGAGGTCAGCTCCACCCTGGAGTCCATCGCGCCCGACCTGGAGCGCATCGAAATGATCATTTACGACATCTCCTCAGCCGCCACTTCGTTCCTTACCGAGGGGACCACCTACCTGACCCAGGCCGGCGGTAAGCGCCTTCGTCCGGCACTGGCGGTCCTCGGGGCCAATCTTGGGTCGGGGCCCAACAACAACGTGGACGTGACCGCGGCAGCAATTGAGATGACGCACCTGGCCACCCTTTACCACGACGATGTCATCGACGAGGCCGACATGCGCCGGGGCGTCCCAAGCGCCAACGAGAAGTGGGGCAACAAGGTGGCGATCCTGGCCGGCGACTACCTGTTCGCCCGGGCCTCATGGATCTCGGCCCAGGTGGGGGGAGAGGTCCCGGAGGCGCTGGCCGACGCAATCGCGCAGGTGGTCCAGGGCCAGGTCAACGAACTCTCCTCAGCGTTCGACAGCGCGCGCAGCGAGGAGCAGTACCTGACCACCATAGGCGGTAAGACCGCCGCGCTGCTGGAGGTGGCGGTGCGCCTGGGAGCATCTTTGGCCGGATGCAGCCAGGGTGCGGTCAAGGCTATGCGGGAGTTCGGCTGGGCGTTTGGCTACGCCTTCCAGATTGCTGACGACCTGCTGGATCTGACCGCCAGCGAACAGGAACTGGGCAAGCCGCCCGGAACGGATCTGCGGGACGGGGTCTACACCCTTCCGGTGATCTACGCGGTGGAGGCCGACCCATCGGTCGCCTCGCACATCGGCACGCCTGAGGTTAACGTGGACGCTGTTCGGGAACTGACCTTTCACACCGGCGGGTTCGACCGGGCCATGCGCAAGGCCGAGAGCTACATGGAAGAAGCGCTGGCGGCGCTGGAGAAAGTGCCGGCGTGCGATGCACGGACGACCCTGGAGCGGGTAACCCGATTGGTCGTCGATAGGGTACCGGTCCCTTGACGGGCGCCGCCCCGGCGCAACCCAAACAAGGTAGCGAGCCCGCCGTAGTGCCGGCGAACCACCCGGCGGGCCTTCTGGCGGACGCCCGCATCCCCCACCACCTTGCCATCATTCCCGACGGGAACCGGCGCTGGGCGGCTCAGCGGGAGGTCTCAGTCACCGAAGGCCACCGCGCCGGATTCGAGGTGGCCAAGGACCTCTCGCGCTTTTGCCGGCGTATCGGTATCCACACCGCCACCTTCTGGGCGTTCAGCACTGAGAACTGGCGAAGGCCGGCTGCGGAGGTGGCGGCGCTGCTCGCGCTTTACGAGGAATGGATTGCCGATCTGCTAACCGAAGCGGAGGAAGAGAGGGTTCGGGTGGTCCACGTCGGCCGGTTGGAGGGGCTGCCCGACGGCCTGCATCAAGACGGCGCAGCCGCCGGGTTCCCCGACGGTCTTCCGGAGAGCCTTCGCCGGGCGCTGGCGGACATTGAGCGAAGGACCGCCGGCTTCGGGCGCAATGTGGTCAACCTGGCCATCAACTATGGAGGCGTGGACGAGGTGAACCGGGCGTTCAAGAAGCTGCTGGGGTACGCAGCGGCCAGCGGGAGTGACCCGGCAACCCTGGAGCTGTCCGACTTCCTCGACACCGCCGGCCAGCCCTACCCACAACCGGACATAGTGTGGCGGACCTCTGGGGAGATCCGCTTCTCCGGCTTCCTGCCGCTCCAGTCGGCGTACGCCGAGCTGGTATTCTCGCCCAAGTTATTCCCCGACCTGACCGATGACGACGTTATCGACACAGTTTTGGAGTATTCAGCCCGCATCCGCCGATTCGGGGGTTAGGCCATCGCCGTAAAGGTCATCTCCGACCTGCACGGCGCCTCCCGGGAGATTGCCGGGCAGGTGGATCCCACCGACACCCTTTTGTTGCTCGGGGACCTGATCAACGTTATCGACTACACCACCCGCGACGGCATCCTGGTGGAGATCTTCGGGGTCGATGCGGTCAACGAGGTAATCGGTTTGCGGGCGCAGCGGCGCTTCGAGGACGCCCGCAGTGTGATGGCGCTGCGCCGAAAGGGCCGTGAGGCGGAGATCGCCGAACAGTTCGACCGCCGGTTCCGCGAGGCCTACCGGGAGATCCAGCAGGTTCTTCCCGAGCGCACCTGCGTGATCCTGGGCAACGTCGACAATCCGGAGGCGGCCCGGCAGGAGCTGAACCGGGTGGATATGGTCGACGGGAAGGTGGTGGAGCTGGCGGGTCTGAAGTTTGGCTTCGTGGGAGGCGGCCTGCCCACGCCGCTTGAGATCCGGGGCGAGATCCCGGAGCATGAGTTCGACTCAAAACTGCGGGGCCTGGGAGCAGTGGACGTCATCTGCACCCATGTTCCCCCCGATTTGCCCGAGTTAACCTACGACGTGGTGGCCAAACGCCACGAGCGAGGCTCCGCCGGGCTGGCCGAGTACATCAGGGATGTTCAACCGCTGCGGGCGCTGTTCGGCCATATCCACCAGCCGCTGCTGTCTTCGACGCATATGGGCCGTACCCATCTGCTCAACGCCGGCTACTTCCGCCACACCCACCGGGCGATCACGCTTTTGTAGCTTGGCTAGATTGGCCTCAGTTCAACGAAGCCAACGGCATTGAGGTCCTCATCGAACGCCAGCGCTCGCACTATTTTCCAGGGGGCCTACCACGTCGCGCCGACTACCTTCCGGCCGGTGCCAGGAACTCCTGAACGGCTTCATTGAAACCTGCCGGGTTCTCGATCGGAGCGAAGTGTCCGGCTGCGGGAATCGAGGCCAACCGGGCTCCCGGGATCGCGCTGGCCATCGCCTGAGCGGTTCCGGCCGGGAGCAGCGCTTCCTGAGTGCCTTCCACAACCAGAACCGGTACGGCGATCGATCCCAGCATCGAAGTGGCGTCCGCCCGGTCCCTCATGGCCAGGGAATCGTTGGCGGAGGTGATGCCGGGCACCGAGTCCATCATTGCCAGGACTGCTTGCCGGACCTGCTCGGAGGTGCTCGGAGCCAAGAGCTTTTCGATCATGCTCTCGGCCAGCGCTCTGGTGCCGAACCGCTCCGCCCGCTCGGCGGTCATCTCGCGCCCGGTCTTGTACTCCGGGGGATCCTCAGCCGCCCGGGTGCTCACCAGAACTAGCGACCGGATCAACTCCGGCCGGCTTCGCATCAGGGCGAAGGCGACGTAACCGCCCATCGACAGTCCGGCCAGATCCACCGGAGCACACTGAAGGAACTCGATGGTATCGGCCAGATCGGCGGCATGGGTGTCGATAGACCAGGGAACCTGGCCGGGTGCCGGGCTCAACCCCCGGCCTCTTAAATCCGGCGTGACCACCTGCCGTTTATCGCTCAGCCCGCCCAGTTGTCCGGACCAGATCCGGCGGTCTAACGGGAAGCCGTGGACCAGCAACAACACCGGTCCGGCGCCCGCCTGAACGTAGCCGAGTTTCACCTACCCAGGTTACCCATATCGCTGAGCCCGATGGATTCCGGTATGCCGGTAATCGCGGTCCGGGCCAGCTGGATTTCCGTCCCAGGCTCTAAATCGCCGAGCTTGCTGGCTTCCACGCCGTCCAGGCCTCAGAATGCTGTTCGTGCGCACTACCGGCGGCCATTCCGTCATCGGTTACCATGCCCGGGCCGCTATTGGCGTGGCCATTGTGGCCGGGCTGCTGTGGGCGGCGTGGACCGTGCGGCAGGTCCTACTGCTCATCTTGATCTCCTTCGTGCTCGCAGTGGGCATGGATCCTGGGGTCAGGTTCTTCCAGCGCCGCTTCAAGATGCGCCGGGGATTGGCCACAACCTCGATAATGGCCAGCCTGATCGTCTTCCTGGGAGTATTCCTGGCGTTGATCATCCCGCCCATTGCCGGCGAAGTGCGCACATTTGCCAGCAACCTTCCCGGCTACATCGAAGACCTGCAGAGCTCCGGGGGTCTGTTGGGGGATTTGGAGAACCAGTTCGGCCTGTCTGAGCGAGCCGAACAGCTTTCCGAAGATATCCCCCGCATCGCCCGCTCCTCCGCCTCCACGGTGATCGGTTTCACGCGGCGGGTGGGCGGCGCGCTGTTCAGCCTCCTTACCGTCTTGATCCTGCTTATCTACTTCATGGCCAGTCTCCCCCGATTGGTGGATGGCATCTCAGCGCTTTTTCCCCCGGATAAGCGAGAGGAGTACCGGGGCCTGCTGGACAAGGCGACTGAGAAGATCGGAGGTTACGTCTCCGGCCAGTTGACGGTGTGCACGGTGGCCGGGATCAGCGGCTTCATAGCCTTTTGGATCATCGGTCTGCCCTTCCCTGCGGCCCTGGCGATGCTGGTGGCCATCACCACTTTGATCCCGGCGGTGGGTGGCTTGATCGGGTCGGTACTATGTGTGCTGGTGGCGCTGCTGAACGGGGTGGTTCCTGCCCTGATCACCCTGGGCTACATGCTGGTCTACCAGCAGGTCGAGAACTACGTTATCTCGCCCAGGATCATGGAAAAGGCGGTCGACTTGTCACCGGCGGCCGTTCTGACCTCAGTATTGATCGGTGGATCGCTCCTGGGCTTTGTCGGGGCGCTGCTGGCACTCCCCATTTCTGCGGCGCTCAAGGTGGTGGTGCGTGATCTGTGGCTGCGCGGCAGGTTGGAGCAGCCGGCAAAGCGCCGCGCGGCCCGGCCCCGCACCACCGGGCAGGGCCGGACGGGCAAGCCGGAGCCCGCTCCGGCAGCCGCCGGAGACTGAAACCGGCCCGAAGGGGCGTTAAGACCTGATTCCAGCCGTCAGGCTGCCGGGGTAGGGGCGCAGCGGGCGGCCGGCTCCGACCGGGCGGCCGGTAAGCTGAGCCGGTGGCCTACACCATCGGAGTCGACGCAGGTGGCACCAACATCCGGGGTGTCGTGGCCGACCGGCAGGGTGCCGTTGTGCAATCGATCAAGCGACCGACCGATCCTGACCGCCCCTCCCCCGGCGTGCATGCCCTGGTCGGCCAGCTCCTCGCAGAGTCTCCCGGCACGGTCGAAGCAATCGGTCTGGCGGTAGCCGCCTGGGTCGAACACCCCTCCGGGAAGCTTGCGTTTGCCCCGAACCTTACGGTGGACGACGCGTTGATGGGTAGGGCCATAGCCGAGCACTTCGGGATGCCTGTGGCGGTTGAGAACGACGCCAACGCCGCCGCCTGGGCGGAGCACCGGCTGGGGGCGGGCCGGCAAGCCCGGGACATGGTGATGGTCACCGTCGGCACCGGAGTGGGCGGTGGAGCGATTGTCGGCGGGCGCCTCTACCGGGGGAGCCGGGGCTTTGGCGGCGAGTTCGGCCATATGCCGATCTCGGTCGGGGGGCCGGAGTGCAGTTGTGGGTCACCGGGATGCCTGGAAGCGTGGGCGTCCGGGACGGCGCTAGGCCGATTGGCGGAGCAAACCGAGAAGGGTCGCCCGGGCTCCTTGGTCCTTGAGCTTGCGAGCGGGGACCCGGCCGGGATCACCGGAGCGATGGTTGGGGAGGCGGCCATTGCTGGCGACCGGTTCGCCATCGATCTTTTGGAGGAGTTGGGCACTCGCCTGGGAGTGGGCCTGGCCGCCCTGGCCAAGGCGTTCGATCCGCAGGTTATGGTGGTGGGTGGTGGGGTAGCGGACGTGGGTGAGATGCTGGTGGGCCCGGCTCGTGCTGAGGTTCAGCGTCGATACTGGGGCCAGGTTCCCCCGCCCATGGTGGTGGCGGCAAAGTTGGGTAATGATGCAGGGGTGGTGGGCGCCGCCCTGCTGGCGTGGGCCGTAGCCGAGACTGGAGACAAGGATGGGTGAATTGATCAAGCTGGCCAGGTCACAGTCGGTGCTTGCCCGGCTGGGCTCCGATGCTCGCAACTTCAAACGCCTGGCCGTGGGGCTGGCCAAGGACCCCCGGGTGCCGGTGCGCAACAAGCTGATCTTTGGCGGGATGCTCGCTTACGTGGCCATGCCGGTGGATCTGATTCCGGACTGGCTGCCCGGAATCGGACGCCTGGACGATGCCATAGTGTTCTGCCTTGCTGTCGACGCCATGCTCAACCACGTGCCGGAAACGGTCATCGACGCCTACTGGAAAGGGGACAAAACCTCCCTGGAGATGGTCCGCCGGGTGGTGGCTGCCGCTCGGGAGTTCCTGCCGCCCACCGTCGCACGAACGCTCTACCCTGCCCTGGCGCAACTTCGCTAGTCCGGCGATCAATCCGCTCACCCGCCCAGCAAGGGTCCGAGAGGCAATTAGGTGCGCGACCGACGCCCTTCACGCGTTAAGCGAAACGAACCCAAGCCTTGCCAAGTCCCGTCCTAGGCGAGCCAGGAGCGTAGGCCGTGGCACATACCGCTTGGCCGAACGCGGCTGACGAGCAGCACAGCAATCGGGGATGGTTGGGCGCTCGAATCGCCCAGATAATTGCCTCTCGGGCCCTAAGGGGCACAGTTTGACCGGCCCGGGGGGTGCCTTTGGCCTTGCCTCCATCCAGCTGATCGCCGGCGTTTTTGCGTTCATGTGGTTCAGCAGCCTGCGCTACCGGATCGTCAACCGGGGCTACTACCGCTCCACCGCCTGGGTCTTGTGGCCGCTGATGCTGGCAGTATCGTTCGCTTTGCCCGGCCGGTTGCGAACTCTCGGGTTGGCCACCGCCTTGGTCTTCGTCATGTTCTTGGTGGCGGTCTACATGCAGCGGCCCTTGGTCGAATGGATAACCGGGGCGCTGGGCACGGCGGGCGGCCTGATGCTGATCGGCCTGGCCGGTTTCAACACCTGCGAAGGTGGCTGCGCGTTCGGCGCTTTTCACGCCCTGCTGGGCGGCCTGGTGCTGGGCGGGGTGACCCACGGCATGACTTTGGGCCACTGGTATCTCAATCAGGCCCGTTTACCGATCGACCCGCTCAAAGAACAGACCCGGGTGATCTTTGCCATCCTGGGACTGTCCCTGCTGGCCGGGGTTGCAACCAGGGGGAGGCTGCTGGAGGGCGACGTGCCGGCCGGTATACTGACCTACTCGTCATCGTCGTTTTGGTGGACCTGGGTCCTGCTGACCGGCGCAACGCTGTTTTTGATGGCCATGGTTCGGGTCACGGTGCGGGACCGGTCCACCCAGTCAGCCACCGGCCTGCTTTACATCGCCAGCCTAACCGCCCTTGCCGGCCAGTTCCTGTTAGACCTGTTGACCACAACCTGAGCCGGCCCATGCCGCAAGTCAGAATGGAGGTCAGGATCCTTGTGTCCTGCCTTCCGCAGAGGGGTTTTGCGTGGCAGGTGCGCTATTGGGATCTTCGCCCATACCGAGTACGGTGAAGCCCACCGAGCTGGCGGCCAGGGCAAGTTCAGCATCGTGGGTGGCCAGTTGAAGGTCGGGCAAATGCTCTCTTGCCAGCTGCGCCGATGCCAGGTGAAGCGCGTCCAGGGTACCGACGGAAGTGGGGAATGGATCGGCCGCCCGGACCACAACCCTTTGCTGCAGCGGAATAAGGGTGATCCCACGAAGCACCTCAAGCAGCCAGGATCGCCGCTCGGCCACAATTTCGTCAGTGAGCCCCAAGCGCAATCGAGCCCGGTCGATGGTTCGCAGGCACTCAACGCGCAGCAACTCGCTGGATAGGGCAGTTGTGACCTGATCCCAGGCTGCCAGTTGCCCGGGCTCGCCCAAGATGACCCGCAGAACCACGGAGGAGTCCAGGTAGCAGTTCAGCGGGAGCCGCGCTCCAGCATGAGCAACTCTAGCGAAGTAGTCTCCCAGTGCGCCGGGGGGAAGCGCCGATTACGCAACTCAGTAAACGGGCGCTCCGCAGGCGTGAGGCGAAGCTCAGGCAGATTCGGCACCGGAATAATGCGAGCAATGGGCCGGCTTCTATCCATGACCTCCACCTCGCCACCGCGCTCCACCTCTCGCAGGTGCTGGGAGAGCTTGTCCTTGAGTTGTGCGATGTTTACCCTTCTCATGGCTACATCTACCCATGAGAACCAGGAGATGTCAAACGTTTCGGAGCGTGAGCTACCCGCCGGTACTCCTCCAGCCAGCAGTTCAATTGGCTTGCCGGCGCCCTGGCCCGTTACCCGTTCAAGCAGGCCCCAGTCTTCTCGCTGGACCGGTGGAAACCTAGAAACCTGCTTCTACGGGAGGTACTGCTCCTGGACAAGGGCCGCCTCGCCGCCGAGTAAAGTGACATCGAAAAGCGATTCCGGATGCCCGTAGAAACCATTCGACTCGCCGGCCAACAGACTGCGCAGTTCCTCCAAACCCACCGGCACGCTCTCGCATTCCTCGATGCAGCGGATCAAGGTGAACAAGACGTTGGGGGCCAGCCGGACGCTTCGGACCGCGGGGCTGCGGTTTCGAAGGTAGACGTCGTTGGGAAGAACCCCGTCCACCGCCTCCCCGTCCTCGATCGCGGCACGCAAACCATCCTCCCCTGAGAGGAACTCGGCTACGTCGAAGGAGAACTCGCCCTCCTGGATTGAGCGTATAAATCCGAAATACCGGCCATCCGGTTCCAGGTCCGCCCCGGCAGCCGGGATCTGCGACACCTCTGGCTTGACCAGCTTGGCCGATCCGCCGACAGCGGCCTCCGCCGGTTCGCCGGAGACCACCGGCTCAGGGGCGCTCACCGGCGCGGAAACTCCACATCCAGCCGTGAACAATCCCAGCACCAAGATCGCCCACCACATCCCGGCCAAGCGATTAAATCTCATTGGCGGATTATGGTGTACGCCCAGGTAATTCGCCGGCGCGTTGAATCAAGTTCGCCGCGAACTCCCCTCGGGGCGTGCGGGCCCCTCAAGATTTGGGTCCCATGAGCCGGTCAGCTTGTTCCGCCGAAGTTATCGGGCCAAAGCATGTCCTCCAAGAACTCAGAACCCGGCTCCACTGCAGTGATCAGCAGGTGGTCCCGGGCTCGGGTGCAGGCCACGTAGAGCAGGTGGCGCTCGGTTTCGTAGATTTCCTGCAGGTCCGCCTCGTCGCCCAGCTTCTCGATTCGCTCCTGCAGGGGGACTATCTCGTCGTCACAGGCCATCACCACCGCCGCCCGAAACTCCAACCCTTTGGCCAGGTGCATGGTGATGAGCGAGAGGTGCCCCGGGGCAGGCGCCATATCCTCGTCCAGGATCCGGTACGCAATGCCGGTGCGGTCCAATGCCATTTTCGCTCGGGTTAGCTGTGGGCCCGAGCGCACGAAGACCCCGAATTCGTGTGGCTCAACTCCTTGCTTGGAAAGTTCCATCACCCATTCGGCAACCTGCTCCGCCTCCCGTTGCTCGCAATCCAGAATCTGAATAACCGGCGCCGGGCCGTTGAACACCGAGACGGTTCCGGTGCGGTCCTGTTTGTTGCCGTCGACGTCGGTCACCTCCGGCCCGAGCAGGCGGTCTGCTTGGGAGCGAATCTGGTGGGAGGTACGGTAGTTCACCCGCAGGACCCGGGACCGCCCCCTGATCTCAACCCCCAGGCCAGCCCAGGAGAACGGCTGCTGGAAGATGCGCTGCCCCATGTCGCCGGCAAAAAACAGGCCGTTCGGCCGCCCTGTGCCCAGCGCAGCGAAGAACCTCAACTGAGCGGGCCCCAGATCCTGTGCTTCATCAACGATGGCGTGGTCGAAGATCGGTCGATTCCGGCAGGCCATCACCCCGGCCAGGGAGTTGAACATGCCTGCCGCGGTGATGACGCCGCGTTTTCTTAGCTCGGCCCGGGCCGTCTGGAAAACGCTCCACAGCTCCTGGCGTTGGGCCTCCCGCAGGCGGGTCTTGCGGCCCAGCCGCGCCACGTCCCGGTACTGTTCCCAGGTGTCGAGCTGCCAGGCATCCACCACCTGCTCCCACTCGGCGACCAGGAACTGCGAACGAAAACGGCTGCCTATCGACTTGGCGGCCGTGAGTATCAGTGCCCGGATGAGTGCCGGGCCGGCCAACTCCACCGGCCCGATGTGTGCCCGATACAGCCGCCGGCCCAAGCTGTCCAGGGAGTGGACGTCTATCCGCTCCAGCAGGCTGGGCTCGTTTCCCACCAGCCGCAGCAACTTGGTGCGCAGCAGGTTGGCCAGCGGCTCAGAGAAGGTTGCCAGCAGAATCCGGGAATCGGGATTGGCGCGAGCCAGGTGGGCGGCCCGGTGCAGGGCCACAATCGTCTTGCCGGTGCCGGCCGACCCTGAAACTCTTGCCGGACCGCCGTAGTCACGTTCCACCCACTGCCGTTGGGCGGGGTGAAGGAACACGCTCCACTTCTCCCAGGGAAACTCCAGCGCTCGCTCCAACTCCTCGATGTTGGCCACCACCCGGAACCGCCGCTGCGCGTCGGGGTGCTCGAAGGGGTCGGCACCGGTGGGCTGATCCGGCACCGGCTCCCCTCCGGTAGCCAGTTCCAGCAGGGCCTCGGCGGCTTCTGCCGGCAGGTAGTCGGCCAGCACAAGCAGGGACTCCTCGGTGGCCCCTCTCGCGTCTGCCAGCCACTCGGGCGGAACGCCGTAACCCAGCAGCACCTCGTCGGCGATCCCCGCGAACAAGCTCGGGGCGGGCACCTCCTGCTCGACATAAACCGGCACCACTATCTCCTCCACGGTCTCCCGGACCTCCACCAGTTGCGCGGCGCCGGTGGTGGGGTGGGTCTGAAGCCTGCGCCTCTCCGCCCAGGAATACGCCTTGTCATGGTGGTCTACGTAGCACAGCAGCAAACTGGTCTGGCTGCGGTGGACAATCAGGCGGATGTCGCGGTCCACCCGCACCGACCAGAAGTTGCGGTCCTTCGCCCGGTCCAGCTTGTGGAAGCTCATCCCTGGCGGCCGGGTGGGGTCCAGCTGAAGATCGAAGGCGGTGGTCTTGACTGCCTTCTGCTCCTCGCCGTTCAGGCGAGCCAGGCTATCGGTAAAAGTGTCGGCAATCAGAAAGTTCAAGCCCGTCAGCCCGAGCTTGACCACCCCACAGGGAGCGACCTTCCGGATTCCCACCATTGAAGAGATGCTTCGAATAAAAGCTTGGCTGGTGCTGAAGCGCAACGCTACCCGGGATTACGTGGATGTCGTAGCTCTGGCCGACCGTCTGGGCGAGCGTGCCGCAGAGGTCCTGGCGGGCATCGACGGCTACTACGCCGACCAGATCGGCCCGGACGGTCGTAGAGTCTCCACCCAACTAATCCGTCAACTCGCCGATCCGCTCCCCTACGACCTTTCGGAGACGGACTTGCTCACCTACCGGAAGGTAGACCGGCAATTTCAAGATTGGGACGCCGTCGCCGCCCGGTGCCGGGCACTGGCCACCATGATTCTGGATCGCACTGCCCGGGAAGCGCCGTGATTCATCGTCACCTTGACGTACCGGAGGACACCAGGGTCGAGGATCTGGGCCTGGCTGCCCTTGATAATTTGCTGGATCGGGGCGATCTGGCCGACTGGAGGCCAATGGCTCAGGCAGTTGCAGCCGATCCGTTCGGGCAGTTGGCGGAATCGCTAATCCGGCTTTGCAACGCCCACCCGATGTACGGCACAAGCACGCTCTGGAAGTCATGGATCACGACGCTGAGGCAGCAGGCAGCACCTCCGGGCGAAGAGACGATCGGCCTTGCCGCACTGCGCCGGCGCCGGGGGCTGACCCAGGCGCAACTGGGACAGCGGCTCGGCATCACTCAATCCGACGTATCAAAGCTGGAACGGCGGCCGGATGTCCGCCTGTCCACCCTGCAAGCCGTAGTTCGAGCGATGGGCGGGACCTCAGGATAGAAGCGGTCTTCCCCGGCAGAACCGCCGCCCGCCTCACCCTGGGGCAGCCGGACCCCCGAGCCTGATCCACGTCCGGCATGGTCTGATCTGGTCTGGTCTGGTCTGGTCTGCTAGAATCCGGTCATGTTGCGTTCTGAAAGTTCGATCGAGCCAGCGGGTGCAAGTCCCGTCCGGGCAGGTGCTGAAGCGCCCGGTAGCAGGCCCCGGTCTTTGAGTGAGAACTCAACGGCTAAGCGGGGCGTCAAAAGC
>JBQTHR010000015.1:0-33754 GCA_052389675.1 Actinomycetota bacterium | reverse complement strand
TCAAAAGACGCACCAACGTCGTTGGGATCTTCCCCAACGAGGCCTCGGTTACCCGTCTGGCCGGATCGGTGCTGATGGAGATCCAAGACGAGTGGGCGGTAGCCGACAAGCGCTACTTGTCGCAGGTTTCGATGGAAAAGCTCTACGAGAACCGCAATGATGAACCCGAGCCCAAGGAGTTGAAAGGAGGAGGCCAGGAACTACGCGCTTCTTAACGACCTGCTGAGGTCAAGCGGCGTTGAATTCCCACCACTCCAAGGGACACAGCCCACATCAGCAACATCCTTACCAAGTTGGGGGTGTCCTCGCGAACTGCCGCAGCCGCCTTCGCGCACAACAAGGGACTGGCGTAGCGGTACACATAACTACCCACGCGTCCGGGGCGAAAAATGGTTCATTCCCCCGATGCCCCCTCCCTGCACACACCATTAGCGTCCGCTGCAGTATCCGGCAGACTAAAGGAGGAGGCAATGAGCGATCAGGACGTACTGGCGAATGACCGCAGGCAAACCAGGCCTGACCCGGCTGAGCTGCGGCAGCGGCTACACGGAATGTGGGAATCGGTGGCGCCGGCGTGGGGGCGGAATGCAGAAAAGCTGGAGGACCGGCTCGGAAGGGTGGGCAACAAGATGCTGGAGCTGATGAAGCTTCAGCCGGGCGAGCGGGTCCTCGACCTGGCCAGCGGTCCCGGGGGTGCCGGCCTTGCGGCGGCCCGTCTCGTCGGTCCCGGCGGGCACGTCGTCCTGTCCGACGTTTCGCCCACTATGGTTGCTATCGCCGCCGACCGGGCTCGCGCCAAAGCCCTGGACAACGTGAGTGCCCTTGTGCTGGACCTTGAGGACATCGATCAGCCCGATGGGTTGTACGACGCCGTGATCTGCCGGGAGGGGTTGATGCTGGTTCCCGATCCGGAAAAAGCCGCCGGTGAGATCCGGCGGGTGTTACGACCGGGCGGGCGGGCGGCGGTGTCGGTGTTGAGCGCCCGGGAGCAGAATCCGTGGCTGGGAATCCTGATGGATGCACTGAGCCTGCAGATCGGCTCACCGGTGCCTCCTCCGGGCGTGCCTGGACCCTTCTCCATACCCAATCCGGCGGCTTTGGCCGGGCTGCTCAGTGACGCCGGGTTGGTTGACGTGAATGTCATTGAGCTGCCACTGCCACTGCAGGTGGGCACTTTCGAGGACTGGTGGGCGTTGACTACGGCACTTGCCGGCCCGATAACCAGGGTCCTGGCTTCAATGCCCGAACCGGCGCTCATGCGGGCTCAGGAAGAGGCCCGGAAGGCTGCGGCCCCCTTCCAGACCCCCGACGGCCTGGAGTTCCCGGGGCCCACCCAGGTAGCGTTCGCTCGGAGGGCGGACTCTAGCTATTAGCCAGGGCTACGGCGACATCGGGGTGGAGCGCCGTCACCGCGCGGTCCAGCGTGACCAATCGGCCACCACGGCTGCGGGCGAGTGAAGCCAGGTAGTTGTCGGTCACCTGCCGGTGAACGACAACCCCCCGCAGGTCGACATCGGTGAAGGGCTGATCGTCGGGCCAGAACTCGTGGCGCTTAGACTCGGCCAGGGCTGCGAGGACGGCGCTGGCGTCCGCGACGTGGCTCCGGCACGCAACCAGGCCCGTAGCAGCGCGCCCTGAGTGATCGGGCACGTTGCGAAAGTATGTGGCCCTACTCGGTGCCCTACCAACTGGTACGCAAGCGCCTTGAGCTCCGGGGCACGGCAACCACCGGCGAGGTGTTCCAGCAGGGAAACCGGGTGGCCAGCCACCCTCGGGAGTACGGGCGACGGCGCTACGTCACCGATATCTGTCAATGGGCTCTGCCTCGGACCCGAGCGGCATAGTTATGGCCAGCCGAGAAGAACAGAGCCGCAAATGCTAGAAGTGGCAAGGTACCCGGTAGGACGAGCGGCAAGGGGCTTTTCAGACTCAGCGGGGATGGTCCGACGGCACCTATGATCCCACATCCCCCCAGTGCCAAATTGCGTAGCATCAGCACGCGTCTGCCTCGATGTCCAGAATCAATTGGCGATCCGCAGCCGCATTGTCCGGTGTTTGCCAGGCTGAACACTCCGTAGGTGGTAATGGCCAGGAAAAACGCCACGATAAGAGCGAGCCGAAGAACCGTGCTCCCAAGGCCCGCGATCACGACGCAGATGAGCAAAGTCTCGGCAACCAGACTCCCCAAAAAAACTTGCCGAGCAGTTACGATTGACAGCTTGCTGGTGCCGGGCCACCAAATCTCTGCTCGCTGCCTTCCGGAGAACCCCAATCTTCTCAATAGAAAGAAGGTCATGATGCCTGCAAAGAGCAGACCTGCCGAGCCCGAGATGTCGCGCATGAAGGTGCTCAGCTAATCTGCAACAACAGGCCCATCAGATCTGCCCGAGCCAGGTTCTGCAGGTACAAGTCTAGCTCTCGACCAGAATCGGAGGTGACGGCTCTGGCAATTGCCAACTCGTCCCGACCAGCGATGGTACCTGGAATCATCTCGCCCGCAGTCGGGACGTCGAAACCCCAAACCGGCGACCCGTCGTCGAGAATCTGTGCCCTTACCTCGAAGATCTTGTAGCGATGGGTCGAAAAACCTCGGCGTTCTAGCTCCCGTTCTTTCGCCACTCCAGCAAAGCGTTTATCTACGAGATGCCGAATGCCTTCTTGAGAGTCGCTCTCAAGTTCAGCGGCAAAGGCGAGAGCAGCTACCAACTTCATGAACGCCGACCTCGTCAGCTCCCTATCAGATGAATCCTGCGGAGCAATCCAAGGCGAAGCAGTCGGCCAAGCAGGCGGCCGCGCAATCCCTTCGAACAGCTCTTCCCTTGACAATGCGTGATTCAGTTGAAAATGGGAGCGCTCGACCTCCAAGGAAATCGCTGCTGTGTAAGAGGCGACAATCTGTTGCGGAACCAGTCGCTTCGAGTTTGAGACGGAGACTTGCCAGTTCGACATGAGGGCCTCCTTAGGCTACGCGGTAGGTGCAGGAACAAGCGCCGTTGTTGCAGACCGCTCCCCGGGCGCTAACTGTTTGACCACAACCGCATTCGGCCCGCAGGCAGGCGATGCAGCAATTGTTCAAGATCCAGTTGCCGTTCTTTGAGAAGACTGTGACGCAGGACTGGCAGGTAGAGGGCGGGCCATACTGCACTCGGCAGGTTGAGGTTGGGCCGTTGGGTGCGATTTCGTATGTCTTCCTACTGCAGTTAGAAGCCGCCAGGGCACCTGGAGTTGGGCCACCGACGGAATAGGTCAATACTCCTCCAACTACGGCAGCGGCTCGGCCCAAAAACGCTCGTCGGCTGAGCCGGCCGTTGGAAAGGCTGGTCAAGCGCTCGAAGGTCACGATCCTCCACCTTGCTGCACGCGTAGGTCAGAAAGGGCGACGGGTTGAGCAACGAGTCGGAAGAGCTCAGCTAATTCAGATGGAGAGCTGAGACGAATCGTGCCAGCCGCCCTCATGCGCCCGCCACGTCCTGGACTGGGGCATTATACAGAAAAGCTGCACGGGTTGACATATCTGCATCAGCAGGTGATGCTGACGCACATGAGGACCACCATCCGGTTGCCCGACGACCTGTACCGCCAGGCCAAGCACGAAGCAACGTCATCGGGTCGCACGTTCACCGAGTTCCTGGAGGACGCGGTGCGTCGCTCACTGGCGCTGCGCACCACCCGCGAGCAGGTGGAGCCGTACCGCATCCGCCCGCTCCCGGGGCACGACGGCCTCCAGCGCGGCGTGGACCTTGACAACACCGCCGCTCTCCTCAACCTGATGGAGGGCCGGTGATCCTGCCCGACGTCAACGTGCTGGTCTACGCGCTGCGGGAGGACAGCTCCGCCCATGTTGTCTACCGCCGGTGGCTGGAGTCGGTGGTCGAAGCAGCCGAGCCCGTGGCCCTGGCCGACCTGGTGCTCAGCGGTGTGGTGCGCGTACTGACCCACCCCAAGGTGTTCGCCACCCCCAACGGGGTCGGCGAGGTGCTGGAAGAACTCGCCCGTCTGCGTGGTCACCCCAACGTCGTGCCGGTCGCGCCGGGGCCTCGGCACTGGAACCTGTTCGCCGGGTTGTGCCGCGCCGTTCAGGCCAAGGGCAACGTGGTGCCCGACGCCTACCTCGCCGCGCTGGCGCTCGAGTCGGGGAGCACCTTCGCTACCGCGGATCGCGGCTTCGCACGCTTCCCCAACCTGAGGCTGCTACACCCAGCATCGTAACGGCTAGCGTGAGCCTCAGTGACCTCACCTTAACTTGCTCCGCAAGTGCGTCGGGCAGATTGATAGTGGTTCGCATACATATAAACGTATCGCCGCAGGCAGATACGCAGACGTGGATGAGTCCACAGAGCTACCCCAATTTGGACTCCGAGTTAATCCGTAAGAATACGAACTATTCCCCTCAGCCGATATAGTCTCCAACTATCGTTTTGTTTCCAAGCTCCCGCAAGGAGGATCGATGCCCGCTTACCGACTGCTGTGTGTGCTCCTTGTTGCTTCCCTGACCGCTACAGCGTGTGCCAACCGGCCCTCGGGCGAGGACAACGGTTCGTCCTCGGACTCAACTGCCCCCCGGGTAGTTGCCGCGTTCTTTCCCCTGCAATTCGTCGCCAAAACAGTGGCGGGCGATCTCGCGGAGGTCTCCAGCCTGACGCCCGCCGGAGTTGAGCCGCATGACCTTGAGTTAACCGCCGGGCAGATCACCACACTCACGGAGGCCGATCTGCTCGTCTTCGTGGGCCAAGGCTTTCAACCGGCCGTAGAGGACCTGCTGGAGAGGATTGAGGGGGACAAGCTGGATGTTCTGTCCGGCGTCGAACTGATCGAAGGCAAAGACGAGCATGACGAAGAAGAGGGCGAGGACGATCACGAGGGCGAGGACGATCACGAAGAGGAGCAGTTCGATCCTCACGTCTGGCTCGACCCCACCCGGATGGTCCGGATAGCTCGTTCGGTTGAGCAGAGCCTGGCCGCCGTCGACCCGGGTAACGCCGCCAGCTTCAAGCGGAACGCCGACGCACTGGTGGCTGAACTGGAGACCCTTCACGATGAGTTTCAAGCTGGGCTGGCCGAGTGCGACCGGCGCACCATCGTCACAAGCCACACCGCATTCGGCTACCTGGTGAACCAGTACGACCTGGAGCAGCACGGCATCGCCGGGCTGGACCCGGAGTCCGAACCGAGTCCCCAGCGCCTGGCGGAGGTAACCGAACTGGTGCGGGACGAGGGGATCACCACTGTCTTTTTCGAGACCCTGCTGCCTCCGGACCTTGCGGAAACCATCGCCCGGGAAACCGGCACCACCACCGCAGTGCTGGACCCACTGGAGAGCGAGCCGGATTCCGGCTACCTTGGTGCCATGCGAGCAAACCTGAGTGCGCTACGCACCGCCCTCGGGTGCAAGTAACCTAAACCACAAGCGGTGGCCGCTGGCGCGGCGTTTACCGAAAGGAGATTGGCATGAACTTCTACAACGTTAAGACCCGCGAAAAGGTGGAAGTCCCCGATGATCAGGTGGAAGTCGTGATCATGAAGAACGGTCGCAAGGCGGCCAAAGCTGAGGTGGAGGGTACCCGGCTTTTTAAGATGTTAAGCAACGCCGAAGCAGAGCGGCTTTCCTAGGCCGCGAACCGGCGCCTGAAGGGAGACGGGCGGTCGCTCGGTGGTGGCAGAACGCGCCAAGTCCCTGCACCGCTCAGCCCAGTTCCAGGCAGACCAGAACTCCAGATGAAGTCGCCACCGCCGGGCGGCCGGCCTTTCGTAACAGTACGCGCTAGGCTTTAGAGACCGTTCAGCCCAGTTCCAGGCAGGCCAGAACTCCCGATGAAGTCGCTACCGCCAGGCGGTCGTCGAACGGGTGCCAGGCCAGCCCGGTAATCCTGCCCTCCAGGCTGCAATCTGCCACCTTGCCGGCATCTATCCGGTTGATGTCCCAGATGGCAACCTCGCCATCGGGCCCACCCCATGCCAGGACGTCTCGCCAGGGATGGAAGCGAACCCCTCCGGGGTGCCCGTCAACCACCGGGCACCTGGCCAATCCTTCAGACACGATCTCCTCATCCTGCCTTCGCCAGATGGTGAGTTCGTCCAGAGCCGCCACGGCGAGGCTTCGACCGTCCGGGCTCCACGAAAGGTGCTCCACTGCTCCTTCGGAGCCCGTCAGGACGGTGCCCGCCCCGCCTTCCACCTTCCAAACCACCACTGAACCGTTCGACTTTCCGCCGGCCAGCATCTCGCCGTCAGGCGACTGGGCTAGCCTTATCACCGAGCCGGTGGACGGGGCGAAGGATACCGGTTGGCTGCCCGGCTGGCCCGGGTCGTAAAAGCTGATGCCCCCCACAGACGCTGCCATCAACGCACCGCAGGGCTCCCATGCCACATCGTTGACGTACCCAGGATGCAGCAGATACTCGGCGCGCACCTTGCCTTCGCTGTCCACCACGTAAACATCGGGCCCGGCGGCCACCGCCAGCAGTGGCCGGTCCGAAGCCCAGGCCAGCGCGCCGGCCCAGCGGCCAAGGTGCAGGGTTCTACGCCACATGCCCTGTTCCCACATGTCCAAGCGGCCTTGCCGGCCGCCCGCCGCCAGCCAGGCGCCGTCGGCCGACCACCCTATCGACAAAACCTCCTGCTCCAGGGAGCCCTCCACCTGCCTATCCCCCTCTGCGGACACAACCACCACCTCCCCGGCCAGAGACCCAACGGCCAGACGCTCCCCGGAGGGCTGCCAAGCCAGCGCCGGAACTGCGTCCGCGAACTCCGTTGCCCAGTAAGCCGTCAATCGGTCAAGCATTGCCGCACGCCTGCAAGCCGGAGCGAATGGCGTCGGCGGTCAGGTGGCGCCCGCAGACGAAAAGGCGGGTGCTACGCCCTCCCTGCCAGGATCCTCCCCGGCGCAGATCCAAGAAGGTGCCCACCCGGTGGCAAAGGACGGGACATTCTTCCCCCGCCACTGAAACCACCCCGACCACCCTCAGAAGCCGGCGGTCCTCAGCGTGGTCCAGGCTCATCAGCCACTCGTCGAACCGGTCGGCATCCAAGTCACCCTCCACCTGGACCAGGTGCCCAATTGCCTCGGGCGATGCAGCGGAACTGCATCCTTGGTGCAGGCAGGCCACCCTTTGTGCCGCGGCGTCCTTATACGAACCCAGGCCAAGAAGGCAGGCTGGTTCGAACGACTTGCCGTCGTCGAACACCACTTTAGCCAGCCGGTTGGCCTCGGCGATCAGCTCCGTTGCTGCCATACGAGCTTGGAGAGTGAGGTCTTGCATTCGGTTCAGGACCACCACGTCCGCCAGAGCGATCTGCTCGGCAGCCTCGCCGGCCGGCCACAGATCCATCCCGGAGGCCGCTCTCACCGACAAGGCGCCAGCATCCACCACGGTTACCAATCCATCCAGCTCAACCGTTCGAGCCAGATAGGGGTCCCCCAAGATGGTTTGGGCAGCAGTGGAAGCATCGGACCAGCCGGTCAACTCCACCACGATCCGTCTGGGAGGGAGCTTGCGGGTGACCAGGTGCCGGATTGATCGGATCAGGTCCAGCCGGATGGAGCAGGTAGCGCACCCGGCGGACTGCTCCACCACCTCTTCGTCGGACTTGACTACGAATCCGGCCTCGGCGAACGCGCTGAGCGTGGGGACAATCGCCCCAGCCGGACCCGCTACCTCGCCGCGAATGATTCTCTCCAGCAGGTTGGACTTGCCACTGGCGTGCCAGCCGGCAATCAGTGTAAGCGGGATGCGCTTGTCGACCAATTCTTCCCTCCAATAATCTGTTTTGGGCAAGAAATTATAGGACCTATTCCTAGTTTATAGGAATGGATCCCGGTCAGTGCAATAATGAAGGGCGTCGGTCCGGCTCTCTCGGCCGATTTCATGAAAAACTTGCCCAAGCATGAAGACTTCTAAGCAGGAAAAACGAACTAATGAACGCAGAAGAAGCCAGCCAGGACAACCGGCGCCTCCACGGAGAGGCGGCCATCAGGTTGGCTGCACTAGAGCAGCGCTACACCTCCAGCAGGCGTGCATTGGTTGAGACGCTGGCCAGCGCCGGGCGGCCCCTCACAACCCCAGAGATCCTGAAGAATGACGCCAGCGCCTCAATCAGCTCGATCTACCGCAACCTGACCGTGCTGTGCGAAGCAGAGGTTGCGCGCAAGATTCCCGGCGCCGACGATGTCGGGCGGTTTGAGTTGGCTGAGGAACTCGGAGGTCACCATCATCACCTGGTGTGCTCTTCGTGCGGCACCATGGAGGACGTTGAGGCGTCACCCAAGCTTGAACGAGCAATAGCCGAAGCTGCCCGCCAGGCTTCCGAGGAGAGCGGCTTTCAAATCCGGGCCCACCGGATCGACTTTGAAGGCGTGTGCACCAGCTGCCTGGACAAGTCGACACCCGTAACGCGCACTAACTGAAGGGCCACCCCGCGGGGTGGCCCTTCACCCATTTAGCCTCTTTGGGGTAGGTCAGGACGGAAGCTTCGAGGCCAAGACGTCAATCTGGTGAATTGCCGGAGGCTTCGCGAACAACTCTTCCGCATTGGCCATCAGAGCCTCAGCAACCTTGCCGTTGAGATGGGCCGAGCGGCCCTCGTCGTCGGGAAAAGCGTCGAAAATTGAAAAGGTCGCCGGACCGGTACGGATTGCGAACCAGGCAGTTGTGCCCGGCTCGTCGTCCACCAAAGGCAGGGCACTCTTGAGAAATTCCGCTACTTCATCCTCCTTGCCCGGCTTGGCCTCCAAGGGGACGTACAGCGCTACCGATACGGGTGTTCCTGAGGCTGTGGTGATGGCTATGCTCCTTTCGTCTGGCATTGTTTGCCTACATCGAGGACTCTTCTCGTGGAGCCCGCCGGTCCCAGTGTAGGGCGCAATCGGACAGCGTCTGGCGGCGGAGGTTGGTCGAGGGCACCATCCCGACCAGCTCCGGGCGGCACCGGGCGTGGAGCGTGGCTCGCTTCGATGCTCGGCAGGCTCGCTGTGAAGTGCAGGATGCCAGCGTTAGCGAAGGCTTCCCTTGCTGTTCAGGTGGGCGTCGCACTCGGTTCGCCGAAGCTTGAACTCAAGCCGGTAGAACGGGCTTACGCCGATTCCAAGGAGGCCCCATGACCCGGACAGAAAGCCGCTCCAGCCGCGCTTTGAGCACCCTTCTTTGCGCTTTGTCGATCCTGGCCATAGCAGCACCACTGTCCCCGGCCGGCGCGCTCAGCCCGGATGTGGTGATCAGCGAAGTCTATGGAGGGGGCGGCAACAGCGGGGCCACCTTGACCCACGACTTCATCGAGCTTTTCAACCGATCCAGCTCACCAGTCTCCGTAAGCGGCTGGAGCGTCCAGTACGCCTCGGCCGCCGGCACAACCTGGCAGGTGACCGCCCTATCGGGAAACATCGCTGCCGGCGGCCACTACCTCGTTCGCCAGGCTCAGGGTTCGGGCGGAACCACGCCGCTGCCCACTCCGGATGCAAGCGGCAACATCGCAATGAGCGCCACGAGCGGAAAGGTGGCACTGGTCACTGCCACCGGAACGCTCACCTGCGGCGCCAACTGCGACGCGGCCTCCGGGGTGCGAGACTTCGTTGGCTACGGCAGCGCCAACGACTTCGAAGGCACAGGCGCCGCCCCAGGCCTCACCAACACCACCTCCGCCTTCCGCAATGCCACCCGCGACGACACCGACGTCAACTCCGCGGACTTCACCTCCGGTACCCCCAACCCCCAGAACAGCAGTTCAGCCCCTCCTCCCCCGCCGCCGGCCACCGGATGCGACGTCCCGGCGAACACCCAGATCGCCCAGGTGCAGGGAGCGGGCAGCGCTACTCCGCTGTCCAACCAGCAGGTCCGGGTGGAGGGAGTGGTCACCGCAGACTTCCAGGATTCGGGCCAGCTGGGCGGGTTCTTCATTCAAGACGACACGCCCGATGCCGATCCACTCACCTCAGAAGGCCTGTTCGTCTTCTCCACCCTGCCGGTTAACCCGGGCGACCGGGTACTGGTCAACGGCACCGCCATTGAGTTCAACGGGCTGACCGAACTATCGCCGGTAAGCGCGGTGGACATCTGTGGCACCGGGACCATCGAACCGGCCCCCTACGAACTGCCACGGCCCTCGGGCACCACCTTCGAGCCGGCAGAAGGTGTTCTGGTCACCTTCCCCGAGCCGCTGACCGCCACCGAGCATTTCCAGCTCGGCCGCTTCGGGGAGGTAACCGTCTCCTCGGAGGGACGCCTGCTCCAGCCGACCAACATCGCCGATCCGGGCGCACCGGCCCAGGCGCTGCTTGACGAGGCAGACCGCCGGCGCCTGCTCATCGACGACGGCTCCACAGTTCAAAACCCCTCCACCGTGCCCTACCTGAGCCCGGAGGCGGTGCGCATCGGAGACACCGCCAGCGGGATCACCGGCGTGCTGAGCTTCGGCTTCAGCCGCTACCGCCTCCAGCCGACCGCCCCAATTGCCTTCGCCCGCACCAACCCCCGCCCGACCGGACCGGTGCCGGTGGGCGGCGATGTCACGGTGGGCAGTTTCAACGCCCTCAACTACTTCACAACCTTGGGCGACGACAATCCCAACGCCCGGGGGGCGGACAACGCCGCAGAGTTCTCACGCCAGCAGGCCAAGGAGGTGGCGGCGATCACCGGCCTGAACTCCGATGTTCTGGGGCTAATGGAGGTGGAGAACAACGGCCCGACCGCCGTCGGCAACTTGGTGGACGCCCTTAACGCCGCCAGCGGGCCCGGCACCTACGCATTCATCACGGAACCGTTCATCAACCCACCGAACGAGTTCGGCGGACGGTTCGGCACCGACGCAATCAAGGTCGCTCTGATCTACCAGCCGGCGGTGGTGGAGCCGGTCGGCCCGGCGCAGACCTCTGCCGATTCGATCTTCAGCCGGCCGCCCTTGGTCCAAAGCTTCGTGCCGGTAGAAGGAGGTGAGGTCTTCACAGTGGTGGTCAACCACTTCAAATCCAAGGGATGCGGGGGTGCCACCGGGGCCGACCTTGACCAGGGCGACGGGCAGGGTTGCTTCAACGCCCTGCGCACCGCCCAGGCAACCGAACTCCTGGAACTGCTGGATCAGATCGGCCCGCCCAACCCGGCGCTGGTCGGGGACCTCAACGCCTACGCGCATGAGGATCCACTCGACGTGCTCCACGCGGCCGGGTACACCGGGCTAACCGAGCAGTTCGTGGACCCCCAGCAGCGCTACAGCTTCGTGTTCGACGGCTTCTCCGGAGAGTTGGACCACGCCCTGGCCGGGACCGACTTGGTGGACAAGGTGACCGGAGCAACTATCTGGCACATCAACGCCGACGAGCCCCTCATCCTCGACTACAACACCGAGTTCAACCCGCCCGGCCTCTACCAGCCCGACGCATTCCGCTCGTCGGATCACGATCCTTTGCTGATCGGCCTCAACCTGGCCACCGCTCCGGAGGCTCCGGAGGTGTCGGCTCTGGCGGGCTGGGGGGCAGCCACGGTCTCCTGGACAGAGCCGGGCAACGGCGGCAAACCCATCGACCAGTACCGCGTGAGTGCATTTGATGACCAGGAGGAAGTTTCTGCCGTGACCCTCGGCCCGGAGGCTCGTGAGCACACCTTCGGCGGGTTAGTAAACGGCAATTCCTACCGCTTCGAGGTGGTCGCCGCCAATGTCCGGGGCCCGTCAGATCCCGGCACCGCGCATGCAGCGCCGTTCGCCCCGCGCCGGTTCGTTCCGCTCGCGGCAGGCGTGGAGTGCCCGCTGTTCACCGCCACCA
Source organism: Actinomycetota bacterium (assembly GCA_052389675.1). Classification (GTDB taxonomy): domain Bacteria; phylum Actinomycetota; class CADDZG01; order JAHWKV01; family JAHWKV01; genus JBBDRH01. Next base: position 22,005 of record JBQTHR010000015.1, on the reverse strand, counting down.
ACAACAACCCCTACCCCGTGTCCGTGGAGTGGCGAACCACCCTGCCACGCTCCGCTGGCCGAGACGTTGTCCCGGCGCAATCGACGATCGCTCTGGGAGCCGCGGTGGGCAGGCCGGTGACCGTGCTGCGCCTTTTTGCCGACGGCAGGATCCAGAGTTCGGCGCTGGCCCGGTGTCGGTAACTCCAAACGACCGCAACCTCCGCAGCCGAGGTTTGGGACCGCAGTGGCTCGCCAGGTTCTACATCTTCGATGGCTGGCCCCCTGAAAGAGGGTGCGCACCCGAGCAAGTAGTTTCGTGACTGAGTTAACGTTCGTGTATGAAGCGCCTTTTCACTTGCCTGGTAACTGCCGCGTTGTTAGCTGCTGGCTGCACGCCGGAAAAGGAACCGCCTGCAAACGCCCCAGAAGGTCCGGACGCCAAGGCAATCCTCAAACAAAGCGCCGAGGCCATGGGGACGGTACCCAGCGTCAGCTTCAACATCGTCATCGATGGCGAGCTAGCCGGCTTCCAGATCAAGCAGACCAACGGGGTGGTCACAGCAAATCGTGAAGTGCAGGCGGTGGCGGACATCGTGCAGCGCGGGGGCCAGCTTGTCCAGTACGACTTCATCTCCGTCAACGAGATTGCCTACCTGAAAGCCGGTCCCACCAGCGAGTTCGTGCTGCTGAACGAGCAGCTCGCAGAAGCGCTGTACGACCCGGCCGGCCTGCTCAAGGGCGACAAGAGCCTCCCGGTAGGACTGGCCAAGGCCGAGACCGCAGAGGTGGTCGGCGAGGAAAACATCGCCGGCGTCGACTGCTACGTGGTTAAGCTGACCGTTCCTCAAGAAGTGGTCGACGGACTGGCGTTCCTGGCCACCGGTGAGGTCCAGGAAGCGACCGCGTGGATCGCCAAGGACACCGGCTACCTGGTGAAGGGCACACTTCCGTTCACAAACGGCAACCCCGCCGGATCGACGATCAACGCCACGTTCTCCGACTTCGGAAAGGAAGTATCGATCACGGCCCCGGTGCTCTGAGGTCCCCGGCGCTTGGTCCGCACCCCCGGTGCCGGCTCTGATGAGAGTTCCGGTACTGGGCTCAGTGGCTACCGCAGCGTTCGCATTCTTGTGGTCCCGGGGCCGAATTCATGTGGATCTGGGATGGGGCCGCAGCCTCCAGCCGCTGGGCCCGATGACCGTAAGGATCCAAGCCCCCCGTGACCTTGTGTTCGACGCGGTTGCCGGGCCCTACCTCGGCCGCACGCCTGCCGCGCTTAAAAAGAAGCTCACCGTTATTGCCCGGGAGGGGAACTTGGCCGTCGCCTCCCACCGGACCAAGCTGCCTTTGATGGATGCACTAACGGTTGAAATCGTTCAATTCGAGCGGCCGGCCCGGGTGAGCTTCAGCCTGCTGCGGGGGCCGGTGCCCCATGTTGAGGAGGAGTTCCTCCTGGAGCAGCCCGAGCCTGAGATCACTTTGCTCACATATCGGGGGGAACTGGGAACAGACCTGTGGATGATCGGACAGGTTTATGGAAAGAAGCTGGTCCGCCCGGTCTGGGAAGCTGCCGTTGCTAGTTCGATCGAGCAGATCAAGGCCGCTTCGGAAAAGCGCGCTGCGGCGAACAGGGACCGCAGTTGACCCCGGGAGCAAGGTCAACACCTACCGTCCTCGCTGGATGCCCCTTGGCTAAGATTGATCGTAGCGGCGAAGCCGTCCGGCACGGCTTGGCCACCACTCGTGCCATGCTTGAACGGTCGGCCGTACCGCCCCCGGGGCGGGCGTGGATCCAGCAGTTTTGAGCGGAGGGAATCCAGTGGACAAGGCCCTTCCGGAGAAGGTGGATCGCACCGAGGTCTTCGTGGAGTACACCAAGAGCATCTGCCCGGTGTGCAAGGTGGTTGTAGACGCGGAGGTCAACATCAGGCAGCAACGGGTCTACCTGCGTAAGCGCTGCCGGGAACACGGAGTCTTCGAAGCGCTGCTCTACTCGGACGCCCGGATGTACCTGGACTCCATGCGCTTCAACAAGCCGGGCACCTATCCGCTTGAGACCCACACCACGGTGGATCGGGGATGCCCGCTGGACTGCGGATTTTGCCCCGACCACAAGCAGCATGCCTGCCTTGGGATCATCGAGGTGAATACTGGTTGCAACCTGGACTGCCCGCTGTGCTTTGCCGATTCCGGCCACCAACCGGACGGCTTCTCGCTCACCGTCCAGCAGGTGGCCGATGCCCTGGATGCCTTCGTTCGGGCAGAGGGCGATCCGGAGGTGGTGATGTTCTCCGGTGGCGAGCCGACCATTCACCCGCAGATCCTCGAGTTCGTTGCAATGGCCGTAGATCGAGGCATTGAATTGGTGGTGCTTAACACCAACGGGATCCGGCTTGCCCGCGATCAGTCGTTCGTCGACGCACTCGCAGCAATGCACCCCCGCCCCCGGATCTACCTGCAGTTCGATGGATTGGAGGAGCGGACTCACCGGGAACTGAGGGGCCGGGATCTGCGGGAGCTCAAGCAGCTGGCGCTGGACCGCTGCGCCGAGGCGGGCCTGGTGGTGATCCTGGCGGCCGCGGTACAGCGGGGCGTGAACGAGCATGAGGTGGGGCCGATAGTCCGTTTCGGCATGAACCATCCCGCCGTCCGAGGGGTGGCCTTCCAGCCGGCAACCCACGCCGGGAGGCACGGGGTATTCGACCCCATGGACCGGGTGACCAATGCCGACGTCATCCACGCACTTGCCGACCAGCTCCCCGATTGGTTCGAGATCTCCGACTTCGTTCCGGTCCCCTGCTGCTTCCCCACATGCCGATCAATCACTTACGCCCTGGTAGACGGCGAAACGGTGGTGCCGATCCCCCGGCTGCTCGACGTTGAAGACTACCTGGATTACCTGACCAACCGGGTTATGCCCGACCCCAACGTACGCTCGCTGCTGGAGAAACTGTGGAGCGCATCGGCGTTTGCCGGCAGTCCGGGAACCGACGAGCGGCTGGAGGCCCTTGGGTGCCTGGCATGTTCGTCCACGGGACCACCCTTGCAGTTGCAGGCGGTGGAGGACAAGGTCTTCATGATCGTGATCCAGGACTTCCAGGACCCGTACACCTTGAACGTGAAGCAGTTGATGAAATGCTGTGTTGCCGAGATAGTGCCCGACGGCCGGATCATCCCGTTCTGCGCCTACAACTCGGTGGGCTACCGGGAGCAGGTGCGTGAACAGCTCTCCGGCGTCCCGGTACCCACGGTTGTGCCCAACTCCTTCGAACTGTCGCCGCTGCTCACCCCCACACGCTTTGGCTCCAAGACGGTTGCCTTTGCGCCGGAAGGGCACCGAAGCAGCGACTCAACCAACGTCGGCGAGTCCCTGCGGTGAACGCCGACCAAAGCAGCCCGGCGGCGGTCAAGTCCTGCTGCTCTGCGGTTTACGACAATGACCTTGTCCGCCTGGTCCTGGGCGACAGCTACCACCCGGGCGGCCGGGAACTTACCCGGCACCTGGCCCGGCTGATGGATCTGCGCCCTGGACAAAAGGTGCTGGATGTGGCCTGCGGTCCAGGCACCAGCGCGGCGGTGCTCAGGGAGGAGTTCGGCGTGCAGGTAATGGGAGTGGACCTTAGCGGCAAGAGCCTTGAGCGCGCCCGGACACAGGCGGCTGGCCGGGACCGGCCGGCTCCGCTGCTGGGCGCCGCCGATGCGGAAAACCTGCCCTTCGCCAGCCGGTCCTTCGACGCGGTCCTGTGCGAATGCGCCCTGTCGACCTTTCCCGGGAAAGCTGCGGCGGCATCCGAGTTCCGCCGGGTCCTGCGAACCGGGGGCCGGTTGGGATTAAGCGACGTCACGGTGGACAAGGCCCGGCTGGATCCCCGGCTTCTGAGCCTTGCCGGCCAAGCCGCCTGCGTCGGAGGAGCCCTGAGCGCGGCAGGCTATCGCCGGCTCCTGGAGGCGGCGGGCTTCTCGGTCATCGTTTCGGAGGCTCACGACCAAGCGCTGCTGGGAATGGTCCAGGCGATTGCCGGGAGGATCAAGGTGCTGGCCATGGTTGGATCGTCCGGCATGGTCATAGATCCGGTGCGCCTGATCGGCCTCACTGAGGCGGCGACGAGGGCGGTGGCCGAAGGAGCGGCGGGCTACCACCTGACCGTCGCCGAACGGCCGTAGCCGGCCGCAGCATCCCGATTGCCCGGCTGCTTTTTGCTGCCCTGGTGCTGGCCATGGCCGCCGGGCAAGCGTTCAGCTATCAAGTGTTCGTAGCTGCGGTAGGCAGTTACCGCCTTCCACTGGTTCCGGCCCCGGTTACTGCTGCGGTGTTGTTCGCGGGAGGGCTATTGGCGGGGGCCGGGCTTTTAATGCGCCGGCCATCGGTGCGCTGGCCGGCCGGGCGGCTGGGACTGGGGGTAGCAGTGCTGTGGGCGGCGCTCGGGGTACAAGCGTTCGCCCGGGGCCTGGACATCCCTAACTGCGGCTGCTTCGGGCGCTACCTGGCCCAGGAACTCAGCTGGCGGGTCCTGCTGCAAGACGGTTACTTCGTCCTGCTGGCTTTCCTTGCTTACCGGAGCGCCAGGAGCGAAGGAGTCGCTTAACGCCGACTTTCGGTAGGACAAGAAACCGACCATGGCCAGATGGCGAGCAGCGGCCCGCTTTGCGGTCGGATCAACCAGGGGCAGCTCGAAGCAACGCAGCAGCCTCGGTCAGGGCGTGAAGCTTGCCCACCGCGGTGGCCGTAGTGGCCACCGGCCGTTCGGCGAAGGTGCCGAAGCCGCAGTCTGGGTTCAGCCAGATCCGGTCCCCGCCCAGGAACTGTGCCGCCATGCGAACCCGATCTGCAACATCCGTGGGCGACTCGATCTGTTCGGTACGTGGATTTACCACACCTATCGCCAACTGGCGATCCAAAGGTAGGTCCTTTAACACCTCCAACGGTCCGGCGCGCTCGGTTGCGTACTCCAAGACGAACTGATCCACCTCCATTCGGCTGAGGTAGGGAATCAGGCTGTCGTACGGCCCCGCCAGCAAGACGGACTCGTCCTGGCTCCAGTTTCCCCGGCAAACGTGCAGCGCTCGAACCGTGCCCGTCACCCCGGCGAACACCCGGTTGACCAGCTCAACGGCTAGCTCCAGCTCCTGGACCGGGTCGGCGTTGGCGGCCAGAGCCGCACACATGAAGGTTCGGGTGGCGGACTTGCCGGCAAACATCAACTCGGTCAGGACCGGCTCGTCGAGTTGGATAACCTCGGCACCCTGGCGCGCTAACTCCAGGATCTCCTCCCGTAAAATCGCAACGATGTCATCGGCCAGGCTCTCGCGGGTGGGGTAGGCGCCGGCCGAAAGCGCTTTCACCCACATTGAGCGGCTGAGCAGGTATGGCCCCGGAAGGGTAACCTTGACCGGCAAACGGGTGTGAGCACGCAAAAACCGGTAGTCGTCAAGCACCAGCGGGCGGACCTGAGTCAACTTTCCCACCACAGTGGGGTTGCGAATGGCAAACGAGGGCACATCCAGGGCGTTCAGCAACCCCTCGAAGGCCGACTTGTCCTCCACGTAGTCCAGGAGTTCAGCCAGGCTCTTGGACTCCACCCCCTCAACACCGTCGGAGATGCAGGAATAGAAGTTGTCCCGTCGCTGCTCTCCGTCGCTCACCACGTCAACGCCTGCGTCCTCCTGATGCTTGATTGCCAGCAGAGTTGCTTGATCCTGCAGCTCAGCCAGGTCCGGGTCCCGGCTCTTGACCGCCTTCAACAGCCATGCCGGACGTGGCCAACTTCCCACCACGCTGACCGGGTAGGGTCCCATCACACGCACCTAAGAGGCAGATCCAGCCGCACATTCCGCACAAGGCTTTGAGCTACCGGGGAGCGCTTGACGGTCTGCTCCCAAAGCTCACGTAACACCGGCTCATCAGCATCGGCGTCAACATAAACCTTGCCCTCCAACAGGGCAAATCCCGGGCTACCCTCGTCCTGCATTCCCAAAAAGACCAGGATGTTGTCGGCCCGGGCCGAAAGCGACACTTCTACATGGCGGACTTCAATTCCCTTGCTGGAAGCTCGCCACTGGAATCCCACCGCCAGGCACCCGGCCAGCGAAGCCAGAAGATACTCCACCGCGCTGGGGGCCGGGTCCTCGGTCTCGAAGCTGGCCGGCTGGCCAACCTCGAAGGAGTGGTTACGGGCAAACGCCCGAGCCGACATGCCGCCGGCCCAGCGCGCCCGCACCCGCCAAGAGAAGTCCTTCGCTCGGCGAAGGTCATCCGACAACTCGGCGTCCTCATGCCGCTTGGAGATGAAATAGCTGGTGTAGCGGTTTTCGCCCGGGACCGTCTCCAGCATGGTGTGGCCAACCATCCGGCACCAGGATGGAAGGTCCTCCTTGACACTCACCTCGCGACTGCGCACCTCCAGCACACCTCCGGGAGAAAGCGGCTGCATCTCGTTTCGAATGATGAGCAGCAGCCCGCTCCCGCAGTCCAGATCGCCCCCGTCGCAGATCGCGTCGGGAACCGGGGTGAGCGCGCCCATTAGCCCGGACTCGTTAGTAAACGACCGCCGGCGCACCGTTGGATAAAAACTCCACCAGCTTGGCGCCACCCACAATGGTTGCCCCGTCTATGAGCTTGTCCTCGTCCAAGCCCCGCTTCTTAAAGCACGGCGAACAGACGTAGACGCTGCCCCCGGCTCCGGTGAATTTGGAAATCAACTCCGCCAGCGGAGCGAATCCCTCCTCGTGAATGTCGTCGGCATAGCCGGGCTCGGCCAGGCGCACTCCCTCGGTAGACAAAAACACCATCGTCTCCTTGTCCGATGCTACCGCCGCGTTGGCAACCACAAACCCTACGGTGGCACGGTCGGTGTCGTTCTTTGCATTGGTAATGCTGACGCAAAAGCTTCCTGCCATCTGTGTATACTCCCTTCGGTTACTTGCTACGTATCCAGTAGCGCGGATGTTCGGAACCAACCAGTGCGTTGCCGGTCAACCGGCACCAGGAGGGAATGTCCTCCACAGCGCCGGGGTCCCGGGCGGTTAGCAATAGAACCTCACCGGAGCTAAGAGACCGGATCTTCAGACGCAGGTCCATAACCAGCTCCCCACACCCAATGTCGCCTGCGTCCCACTCCGAATCGAAGGTGATTGCCGCTCCTTTGGGTCGAACCCGCACTTGCTGATCCTTGGTGCCTCTACAGGCAACGGTGATCATTATCGGACAACCATCACTTTAGATTCTGACGAAGATAACGCCTGATGATATCAATGGCGGTTCGTGCCGGCTTCAAGGCCCTGTTCCGGCAGCGCGTTATCCGGCTGCGCAGCTGCCGGACCGTAAATGGCCTCTCGATGCGCCGGCCCGAACTCGGACGCCGGTGTATCGACCACAATCCGCCCACCGGACATTCCCAAAATGCGATCGGCGTAATCCACGGCAAGGTTCACCTGGTGCAGATTGCACAACACCCCGATCCCCAGATCGTGAGCCAGGTCGCGCAGGATCTGTAGCACCACCGCGGCCGACTGTGGGTCCAAGCTGCTTACCGGCTCATCGGCCAGGATGCAGCGGCTCTGCTGAGTTAAAGTCCGGGCGATTGCCACCCGCTGCTGCTCCCCGCCGGAAAGGGTGTCAGCGCGCTGGTAAGCCTTTTCCAGCAGGCCGACTCGATCCAACGAGGCCAACGCAAGCTGGCGGTCCGCCTGATCGAACCGGCCGAACATCACCCTCCACAAATTAACCCGCCCCAGCGATCCCATAAGGGCGTTGTTCAGCGCGCTCAGCCTGCGGACCAGGTTGAACTGCTGGAGGATCACACCTATGTCCCGGCGCGCCGTGTTCAGGTCCACCCCAGGTTCATGAAGCGGGTGGCCCGCTACCCACAGAATCTGCGCTTCGGGAGTGACCAGCCGGGTCAAGCAGCGAAACAGGGTGGTCTTGCCTGCCCCACTGGCACCGAGCAGCGCCACCATGTCACCACCTTCTACCGCAAAGCTAACCCCGTCCAGTATCGGCCGTACCCCGTAGCTGTAGCAAAGCCCCCGGACTTCAATCGCAGCAACGGCCGTCATGTCAGCCGCCGCCGAAGCAAGGCGCTCAACTGATCAATAGCGGTCACCATGACCAGGATCATCCCGATGATGGTGAGCAAGCGGGGAAAGTTGAGCAAATCCATGCTGTTCTTGAGTTCCTGGCCTATGCCCCCGGCCCCCACCACGCCAAGAACCGTGGATGCCCGGACGTTGAACTCCCAGAAGTAAAGCGTCACCGATGCCATTGAAGGCAAAATGTCGGGCACAAGCGCGTATCTGATCACCTTGATCCGGCCTGCCCCGGTGAGCCGGGCCGCGTCCAGGGGGCCGCTGTCCGCGGTCTCTATCGCCTCCGAGTACAGCTTGCCCATCGACCCCCAGGTGTGCAGCCCTACTCCCAGCACCCCGGCAAACGGCCCGAGCCCCACCGCAGCCACGAACAGCAGGGCGAACACAAAAGAGTCCATCCCCCGGAACAGGTTGTGGACCCAGCGGGCACCCAGCGCCAGGAACCGGTTGGGAGAGACATTGCGAGCGGCAAGAAAACAGGTCCCAAGTGCCAGGATGGTCGCCAGCAGAGTTCCGATAGCGGCCATGGCAACGGTCTCGGCCGCTCGAAGGCTTAAGATTCCCAGCTCGCCGGTATCGGGAGGCAACGCCTTGCGCGCCCACCCAGCCATCCGCGGCAAACCGTCCCACAGCCTGGTGGGTTCTACCTCCGCCAGCTCAGCGAAAACCGCAAAGATCCCCAGAAGGATCAGGCCCTTGAGCGCGGTGCGCATTCTCGGCGGTCGCGACGAGGCGGGCTCCACGTAAAAGCCTCCGGCATCCCGCTTGACCTCGGGTGCCGGGTACAGCCCGGGAGCTTTGACCGAGTTGGGTCCTAAGTTAATGGCGCATCTCGCAGATCGGTGCTACGCCGGAGCCTGCCCGGAATGGGCGGCCACTAAATCGCGTTCAGGTCTTTGGCTGCGTCCTCTATGGACTTGTACGCCGAGTGATCGGCCGCTACAAACCCCGTGTATCGGTTGGGGAGGATCGACTTGGCCTCGGCTGCAGACATACTTACCAGGAAGGTCCGGATGCGCTCCACCAATCCCGGGTCTAATCCCGGGCGAACCGCTATCGCGTCGTTGGGAAGCGGGTCAGAGGTCCAGTAGATCTGGGTAGCATCGGGAGCCAGCTGACCATTGTCGATCATAGCATTGCGGTTACGGTCGAAGTCGGTAGCCAGATCTACCTGCCCGTTGGCGACGGAGATCTCGTTGGCGGCATGAGTGGCCCCCTGGCGGTAGTCAAAGTAGGTCTTCGGGTCGATTCCTTGCTGTTTAAACCAAAACGTTGGAATCAGCCAGCCGGAGGTGGAGCCTACGTCGGCGAAGGAGATGCTGCGGCCCTTAGCGTCCTGCGGCCAGTTGTTGATGGGCAACCCCGGCCGACCCACCACGATCGCGTGATAGATGGGCTTGTCATCGTATTTCGCCGTCGCGATCGCCTGAGCACCCGAGTCATTGTTGGCCAGCACATAGCCGAATGGTCCCATCCATGCCACGTCTACCTGTTCATTGGCCATGGCCACCGCGATGCCCGCCCAGTCGGTGGTTGCCTGGAGTTGATACCCCACACCAACCTCCTCAGCAAGCGCTTTGAAGAACGGGTCGTAGGCGGTCTTGGTTTCATCCGGTGTGGGCTGCAGCGGTCCCACGCCGAACCGCAACTCGCTGGGCAGTGCGGGACCAGCACCTTCGGAGGAAGCCTGTGGCCTGCACGCGGCCAAGACTGAAAGCCCGACAAGGCCCAGTGCGCTCCCGCCTGCCATCCGTAATGCGTCACGGCGTGTGTAAGTACGTGCCATCCAGGCATTCCCCCTTATTTTGTTGGGTCATTTCATTGGGTGGTCTGCGGGTGCTTCGCAAGCGTCCAAAGTCCCGGTTGCCGGTAGCATTATAAAGGAACCCTATATTTGCAATAACCCCATCTTGTTGAAATGGCTCTGTATAGGAGATTGGTAAGAACGGCCCTGGCATTTCCTTGAAGCGAGTCCGCAGACTCAACTTTGTATCGGGCTCGATCGCGCTTATCTATCCGAAAGGATTCTCGACCAGCACTCCTGCGTAATCCTCACCGGCTTTGAGATCTTCCGATAGGACCGTGCCACAACCGAGTTCCCTGGCTGCCTCCAGGATCGATGCATCCCAAAAGGAAATCCCGAAGCGTCGACAGGTTGCTATTGCTGCGACCACCAGAGCAGCAGTAGCAGGCTGAACCTTGAAACGCATGAACGACTCAACCAACCCCTGCGCGTGCTCTTGACTGATCCGGTCGGAGCGCGTTTGACGGGTCGCCTGCACACAAAACTCCTGCAGGACCTGCACCGAAAGCCCCAGGTCCGCAGAGGCCAAGATTTGGTTGGCCCGGAGAGCTTTGTCCTGCTCCTCCTCGGCGCTGGAAATTGCGTAAAGGAGGACGTTTGTGTCAATGAAGCGCACGGCCGTGGATCTGATCACGACTGAGCCGAGTAGTGGCGCTGAAGTGACCTATCTCTGTCTGGATACGACGCTGCTGATCCTCCAACCGAGAGAACTCTGAAGCCGAGTTGGTCAGCGAGTTCAGGTAGTCAGAAACCAGTGAACTGACGGATGCCCCAAGTTCCGCCGCCCTGATTCTCGCTTGCCGGTAGGTTTCCTCGGGGATGGAAAGCGTGAGGTTTTTCAACTTGACACAGTATCACCATCTCACAGTTTCACAGTTTCACAGTTTCCGCATGTTGTTCAGTTCGGGACGCGCAGACGAAGGTGTGAGACGGAGGGTGACTCGATCACGCTCGTGTATTCAAGTCCGAACGGCGCCTGCTGCACATCGTCGAACAGCCGGACGCCTCCACCGAGCAGTACCGGGGCAACGTGGATCAGCAGTTCATCGATGAGACCGGCATTCAGGTACTGCTGGATCGCGTTCCCGCCGCCGGCAATCGCGACATTCTTGTCCCCCGATGCGGCGCGCGCCTGCTCAAGAGCAGCTTCGATGCCGCCGGTGACGAATGTGTACATGGTTCCGCCTTGCTTGGCGACCGGGTCACGCTCGTGATGGGTGAGCACGAATACGGGGTGATGAAACGGCGGGTCGTCTCCCCACCAACCGTCGGGGTTCGGATCGCCGGCCCACGGCCCGGCACCACCGCTGAACATCCGCCGGCCCATGACGGTAGCGCCCACCTTCCCCAGGGTCTCGGCCAGGACGTCGGCATCGATGCCGGTCTCACCTCCGGAAAGGCCGTGGGACTCGCGCCACGGCTGCGTCGCCACGACCCACTCGTGCAATCGTTTGCCTCCCTCGCCGAGGGGCTCCTCGAGGGTGGGATTGGGTCCCGCGACGAATCCGTCGAGCGACATTGAGATGTCCACGGTCACCCTCGACACTTCGGCCTCCTTGTCCAGGCACACGAGCGCGAGTTTTCGAGATTAGACGGATGCGGTGAGGAAACTGACCTACGACATTAGCAGGAACGTGTTCCGCGTCCCAACGGGAGCCGAGGTTGAGAGGTAGGGAGCCCTTGAGGGGGGTTCGAATAGCCGCAAGTAGGGTCTGAAAATGTTCCCCCAACGGGATTCGAACCCTGAAGGCACGAGCCTGCTTTCGAGCAATGTTGGACTTCAACGCCGACCATATACAAAAGACATTTACGACAATTCCCTAAAGTGACTATAGAGTATTGTAATGTTTCCTTCTGATCCGCTCCCCCGGGGCTTAGAGCCCCGCCTTCGCACTACCTGGGAGGCATCCCCTGTCGTCATCCTCGAAGGCGGGCGAGCCGTTGGCAAGTCAACCCTCTGCGCGCAGTTGCAACGGGCAGGGCTTGTGGAAGAGATAGCCGACCTAACGGATCCCGTAGCTCTGGAAGCAGCGAAGTTTGATCCAGCGCGTTTCGTCAGGCAACTCAAGCTTCCGGCGGTCATCGACGAAGCTCAGCTGGTTGAGCCGTTGAGTTTGGCCGTGAAGCAGCGCGTTGACGAGCTCGGAACCCCTGGCATGTTTTTGCTCAGCGGTTCTTCTCGCATTGGAAGGGGAGTACTCGGCGGCAGTGACCCGCTGGCAGGCCGGGCTGCACGACTCAACCTTTGCCCGTTTACCCAAGGCGAGCGGAAGGGGACCCCCGTCAATCTCGTTCCAATGATCCGCAATGGCAACTTTTTTGAGCACCGGTTCCCTGCACTCGATGACCTCGCTGACAGACTAATGGTTGGTGGTCTTCCAAGTATCCCGGGCGTTCTGCGCCCTGGAGGAGCACCTGCAATCCGACGTGATCTCATTGGGACCTACGTGGAGGGCGTTTTACGCCCGGCAACGCTGGAATCTCGAATTGACCGTACCCGGCTCCTTGAAGTGTTTCGTGCAGTGGCCGCGACACCCGCGCTAGTACTCAACCTGGTGACGTTGGCGCGAGACCTCAACATGACGCCGCCCACATTGCGGGGATACCTGGAGTTGCTGAAGGCCAACTTCCTGCTCATGGAGGTACCGGCATTGGCTGCGGATGCCCGCAGAGAGATAAAGGGTCATCCCCGCTTGTTGCCTTCCGACGTGGCCTTGGCTGCGTGGGCAGGTCGCCGTTCAGTCGAAGCACTGTCATCCGATCCCACCTCCCTGGGCCCCCTATTGCACTCCTTGGTTGTGAGTGAACTGTTGGCCCAAAGTTCGTGGGCAGAAGTGGCTCAGGTACTCCATTGGCGCCGGCGCAACGATGAGGTTGATGTGGTGCTGCGGTTTATGGATGGAGCTTTCATTGGGATCGAGATCAAGGCGGCACGCTCCGTCAACCGGGGAGACGCTGCTGGTCTACGCTCGTTCCTCAGGTCTACCAAAGCCGAACGGGGTGTCATCTTCTATTTAGGAGATATTGCCTTCGAACTGGAGGAAAGTATCTGGGCGATTCCGGTGCAAGCCCTTTGGGATGCGGGATTTTCGGCAAGCCGGCCCGCCACCGAGAGCCAGAGTGCAGCTGAAGCATCGGGTGCCAGACCGGCGGCGGCCCGTAAGGCGGAAGAACCGCCAGCCGTGGAGTTGGTGCCCTCCGATACAGCGTTGTTCTATAGCTACGTACACGACGATGACGTGGCAGAAGAGGGCCGGATCACGCGGTTGGCGCGTGACATCGATGCGAGATACCGGTTGCTTTTCGGCGAGGAGCTTGATGTCTTCATAGACAAGAATCTGAAATGGGGAGACGAGTGGCGAAGCCGCATAAATCAGGGTCTAGCCAGAGCGACGTTTTTTGTTCCGGTCGTGACCCGGCGCTTCCTGCAGTCTGCAGAGTGCCGTCGGGAGCTGCTTGAGTTCGTGGCTGCGGCAGAGCAGGCTGGCACTCGATACGTCCTGCCTCTGCTGTTCATCGACCCCGAGACTTTGGACACGAACGATCCGGTCGGAGCAGCACTCGCAAGGCATCAAGGGACGCCCTGGCGTGAAGTCAGCTACGAGGAGCCAGGCTCGGGCGCGTACCGCAGAGCGGTGGACAGACTTTGCGAGCAACTGGCGGAGAGGATCGCCTCCATGCCAGCAGGGCGCAACCATGGCGAGCGAGCGGATCGTACTCCGGGAGAGACCCCAAGCGAGAACGGCTCCGTGGACCTTCTCAGGGACTTTGAGCAGATCGAAGAGTTGATCACCGACCTACCTGATCAATTGTCGGACTTCCAAAATGCGTTCATGAAAGCAATTTACGTGTTCACTCAATCAATTGAAGGAGCTCAGGGCCTGCAGTCGCCCCGATCCACCAGGGCCTTCCGCGCGGACCTTGACCGTTTGGCCGGAGCACTGAAGGACCCGATCCACGACCTCGATCAGGCGACTCTCGATGTTCGAACCGCCCTAACCGGCCTGGATGGAGCGCTGACCGGGTTGATTCGGATGGCAGCAGCCGAGGAAGAGGTCAGCTTAGGTATCGGTGAGATGCTTGCCAGTCTTCGAGGATCCATTCCCGATGGCATCGGCCTCGATCCGGGTGAACTCAGCGAGGTTCAAGCCCAGATGCGGATAATGGGCCGCCTGGCGGTACAGATGCGGCAGCCGACGCGGTCATTCGAGCAGGGTGTTCTCTTGTTTTCCGATATCGATGCCATGCTGAAGCGGTGGCGCCGGGACATCGAGCGATTCGGGGCCGACTGATCTCGACACTTCAAGACCCGCCGGCGATGGGATCACTGGCACCGACCGGGTTGCTTAGGAAAAACCCGCAGTGCCTCTCAATTCTCAACCATGGGTTGACATGTGACTATAGGGTCACCTATAATGCCGCCATGGACGAAGTATTCAAAGCCCTTGCCGACCCGACCCGCCGCAGCCTGCTGGACGAGCTGTTCAAGCGGGACGGCCAGAGCCTGACCGCCCTGGAACAGAGGTTGCCCATGACCCGGTTCGGAGTCATGAAGCACCTGAAGATCCTGGAGGAGGCCGGCCTGGTGGTTACCCGCAAGCAGGGGAGGGAGAAGCTCCACTTTTTGAACCCCGTACCCATCCGGCTGGTGCACGACCGGTGGGTCAGCAAGTACGCAGAGCCTTGGGCCGCCGGCCTGAGCGAGATCAAATCCAGATTGGAGGAGACGATGGAGAAGGTATTCGAGATCTACATCAAGACCACGCCTGAGCGCCTCTGGGAGGCCATCACGGATCCCGAGATCCGGGCGAAGTACAACTTCGGTTCCCGGGTCGAGTCGGAGTGGACCGCGGGAGCCAGGATTGTCAACGTCCACGCCGGGGCCCCCGACGGCCCGCTGGGCGACGGGGAAATCCTTGAGGTCGACCCTCCCCGCCGGCTGGCCCATACCTTGCGGGCTCTATGGGGAGACGACGTCAAGGCGGAGGGCTTCTCCCGGGTCTCGTGGGACATCGAGCCGGTAGGCGACTCCTGCTGCCTGACCGTCACCCACGACCAGCTCCGGGAGGGCGCCAACAACCAGCTCTACGGCGGCTGGCCGATGATCCTGTCCGGGCTGAAGACCTACCTGGAGACCGGAGAGCTGCTGACCACGCCGGGTTCGCTCATGTACCAGAGCTGAGGGCGCAACCTGGGTTTGTAATCGCAAAGATCCCCCGGCTTCAAGCCGGGGGATCTTTGCATGGCAGGTCTTCGCCCCGATCGCGCAGTGCGTTGAGCTCTTCGGGGCGCTGTTGCCCAGCCTGGTCCTCCAAGCTCAGGTGCCTACGTAGGCCGCCAGGTGCTTTCCGGTAAGCGTCGAGCGGGCGGCCACCAGTTCCGCCGGGGTCCCCTCAAAAACTATCCGGCCCCCGTCATGTCCGGCCCCCGGGCCGAGATCGATGATCCAATCCGCGTGAGCCATGACCGCCTGATGATGCTCTATGACCATGACCGATTTGCCTTCCTCTACCAGGCGGTCCAGCAGCCCGAGCAACTGAGCAACGTCGGCCAGGTGCAGTCCGGTGGTCGGCTCGTCCAAGATGTAGACGCCGCCTTTCTCAGCCATGTGGGTGGCCAGCTTGAGCCGCTGCCGCTCGCCGCCGGACAACGTAGTGAGCGGTTGGCCGATTCGCAGGTAGCCGAGCCCCACCCCGGCAAGCCGGCTTAGGATCGCGTGCGCTGCGGGGGTGGGAGCCTGCTCGGTGCTGAAGAACTCCTCGGCCTCGTCAACCGACATGGCCAGCACCTCGCTGATATCTTTGCCCCCCAGACGGTAGCCCAGCACCGACGCCTCGAACCGCTTTCCCTCGCATTCCTCGCAGGTTGTGGCCACCCCTGCCATCATCGCCAAGTCGGTGTAGATGACGCCGGCACCGTTGCAGGTGGGGCAGGCCCCCTCGGAGTTTGCGCTGAACAGCGCCGGCTTGACGCCGTTGGCCTTAGCGAACGCTTTGCGGATCGGTTCCAGCGCCCCGGTGTAGGTTGCCGGGTTACTCCGCCGGGAGCCGCGGATCGGCCCCTGGTCAATCGATACCACTCCTGCCCCGGCGGGAATCGACCCGTGGATCAGCGAGCTTTTCCCCGATCCGGCAACGCCGGTGATGACGACAAGCACCCCGAGGGGAATGTCGACGTCCACGCCCTGCAGATTATGCATTCGCGCTCCGCGAATCTTTAGCGACCCGGCGGGCGTACGCACCCTGCCCTTAAGGGCGGCCCGGTCCGCCAGGTGGCGGCCGGTGATGGTGCCGCTGGCCCGCAGCCCCTCGACTGTGCCCTCATAGCAAACACGTCCGCCCCCGCTCCCGGCGCCCGGGCCGAGGTCTACAATGTGGTCCGCAATGGCTATCGTCTCCGGCTCGTGCTCCACAACCAGCACCGTGTTGCCCTTGTCCCGCAGCCGCAGAAGCAGGTTGTTCATCCGCTGAATATCGTGGGGGTGCAGGCCGGTGGTGGGCTCGTCGAAAACATAGGTGACGTCTGTCAGCGATGACCCCAGGTGGCGGATCATCTTGGTGCGCTGCGCCTCGCCGCCTGATAAGGTGCCCGAAGGCCGCTCCAGCGACAGGTATCCAAGACCAATCTCCACGAACGAATCGAGCGTTCCCAGCAGCTTGGCCAGCAGCGGGGCAACCGAGCGTTCCTCCAGGCCGCGCACCCATTCCGCCAAGTCGCTGATCTGCATCGAACACCCATCGGCAATGCTGATCCCTGCAATCAACGACGAGCGGGCGGCCTGGCTCAGCCGCGTGCCGCGGCACTCCGGGCAGGTGGTGAACTTGACCACTCGCTCCACGAAGGAGCGGATATGGGGCTGCAGCGCGTCGATGTCTTTGGACAAAAACGACTTGCGGATCGTGGGAATCAGCCCGGAGTAGGTCAGGTTGATGCCCTCAACCTTTATTTTGGTCGGCTCCTTGTGAAGGAGGTCATGCAGTTGCTTTTTGGTGAACTCCCTAATCGGCTTGTCCGCGTCAAAAAAGCCGCAGGAGCGGAAGATGCGGCCGTACCAGCCCTCCATGCTGTAGCCCGGGATGGTCAGTGCCCCTTCGTTGAGGGACTTGGAGCTGTCATACAGTTGGGTGAGGTCGATATCGGAGACCGCACCCCGGCCCTCACATCGCAGGCACATGCCGCCGGTAATGCTGAAGCTGCGCCGCTCCTTCACCGTCTCACCGCCACGATCCAGCGTGACCGCGCCCGCCCCACTGATCGAGGCGACATTGAAGGAAAACGCTTGGGGCGAACCGATGTGCGGCTGCCCGAGCCGGCTGAACAGGATGCGTAACATCGCGTTGGCGTCGGTAGCGGTGCCCACCGTGGAGCGGGGGTCGGCACCCATCCGCTGCTGGTCTACGATGATCGCAGTGGTCAGCCCGTCAAGCACATCCACGTCGGGACGGGAGTGCGCCGGCATGAATCCCTGCACGAAAGCGCTGTAGGTTTCGTTGATCATCCGCTGGGACTCGGCGGCAATGGTACCGAACACCAGCGAGCTCTTGCCCGAACCGGAGACGCCGGTGAACACCGTCAGCCGGCGTTTGGGGATCGCAATGCTCACATCCTTGAGGTTGTTCACCCGGGCGCCGTGCACGCGGATCAGATCGTGGCGGTCTGCCACGTGCTGGGCGGGCGACGGTGGGACCGTCCCCCCGGTCCCGCTCAGCGCAACCCCTGAATGCGGCGGATGTCAGTGTATAGAGCGAGGTAGGCGTCCGGATTGATGCGCGAGAGCAAGTTCGAGTGGATATTGAAGCCCATTGGTATCAATTCTAGGTGCGGCGGGCAGCGAGGGCATGCTTCATCAACGTGCTACGCAGTTCTGGCAATCTCTGACGGATGAAGCGGCGTGTGGTTCAACGGGGTTCGGGGCACAACCCCTGTTTCGCCGGCAGGCTCCACGGTCAGCGGATTGCTGATGAACCCTGCCGGCGAACATGGGGAGCGGATCAACCGGCCGGCTCCAGGTCGTCCGGGATGCAAAACCATACGGTCTCATACCCGATCACGAACAGGCCTTTGTTATCGTAAATCGGCTTGTCGAACGGCATCAGGGTGCTGCCGGCGGGGCAGTCGGCCAAGTCGCCCGGACCACCGAAGTGCGTCTTGACCTGCGCCGTTGCATAAGCCAGGCGTCGCTCCGGGGCCTTGGTCCGCTTCTCGGTGGCCAGTGCCGCCTGCGGCATGAGCATCGCCGCGACAATCGAAGCTGCTCCCATGGCCGCCCCAATTTTCTTTGCCTTCATCGCTTCCTCCTGTCGTCTTGCGGGTGGTAGATCCACCCGTCGCAGTAGGGAGCGCCCTGACGCCGGAAACTAACGGCTTTTACGCTGCGTCTTTCGGGATTCTAAGTTTTTGGGGGACGGTTCCACCCGTTATCGCACAACGGATCGCGCGGGATCCACGCCCGCAAGGGCGTGGATCCCGCAGCTACCGCAAGGCACAGCCCTAACGCCGCCGCTTGAGGCGGCGTTAGGAAGGGCCCCATGTTTGCCGCCAGCCTCTCCTGCCAAATCTCTGACCAAGGCCTGCCGGCAAACATGGGGGAAACCCTTCAAGCGTGGAGACTGGATTCACCGGCCGGAACTTACTCGGACGCCGCCAGCGTCAATGGGGCCACGCCTTCTCAGGCGTGGAGGTTGGAGCCATCAAGGTCACCCGGAACTGCGTCCCGGGCTTTCGGCGTGGCGCTGAGTCCAAACTCTTCGTCCCGCGAGCAGGCCACAGCGCGTAAGCGCCCGGGTCGGAGAACGCGATATCGCAACCGTCGACCCCACCCGCCTGCTCAATAGCAATGCGAGCTCAACCGCGGAACGTCCGCCTCCGTCTGTCGTCGCGCAGCCTCGTGGCGACCCGTTGGAGTGTTATGACATAATTATGGTATGAAGCGAACTACGATCGTTGCCGATGAGTCAACTCTTAACAGGCTAAGTGTCCTGGCTCGGTCCCGCGGGGTATCGATGGGCCATTTGGTACGCGAGGCGCTGCGGGAAAAACTGGAACGAGAGCAGGCCCCGCTCAAATTCCTCGAGAGCGCGTCGCCAGCCCCCGGGGGCGCCCTTAGCGCTCGGGTCCTCAGCGAAGAAGACCATTTCCGTGCGGAGGAATGGCGGAGTTCGTGAGCCTGGTTATCGACACGGGCGTCTTGGTCTCAGCGGCTTGGACCAACGATCCGGACCATGCCAGATGCGTGAGCTTGTTGGCCCAAGCCCGTGAGCTAAGAGTGATCCCGGCGCCCGTGCTGGTCGAGGTTGACCATTTTCTGTCGAGCAACAGCGCCTGGATGGCCTTGTTGGGCGACCTAACCGCTGGCAACTTCATCGTTGAGGACCTAAAGCTGGGTGATTACGTGCGTGTGGCTGAGCTCATGACCCTCTACCGAGATCTCAAGGTGGGCTTTGTCGACTGTGCGGTCCTGGCGGTGACTGAACGACTGGCGGAACCAAAGCTGGCCACGCTTGATCGCAGGCATTTCTCGGTAATGCGCCCTGCGCATCGAGACACAATTGAGCTGATCCCAGAGCTGGCGTGAGGCGCGAGGCGCCTCCCAACGGCGGCGCTCCTGCCCGGCAGAGGGGACCGGTAAGATTTGGGCTCAAGTGGTCCCTTCCTACTCCACGCACAAATAGCAAATGCCTTTGCTGACGGACCACAGAAGGACCGAACCCCAGCGGGGAGCCAGATTCCGCCAGAAATGTGCGTAGAAATTGGTGGGCGTACGAGTGTGTGATTTCACCACATAGTGGACAGATGTCGCGAGACATAGTGGACACCTACCTCGGAGGTGTCCATGGATCTGGCCCGCTATGTAGTGGAAGCTGTTGTTTTGGAAGGGCGCAGCTGTCGGGAGGTGGCCCGCTCCCACGGAGTTTCCAAGAGCTGGGTTAGCGAGCTGGTCCGCCGGTACCAGGCCGGCGGCTACAATGCCCTGGCGCCTCGGTCCCGCCAGCCCTTGTCGGTGCCTTCACGCACAACCGACGATCTGGTGGACGAGATCGTCAGGCTGCGAAAACAGCTCGCCGGTGAAGGCCTGGATGCCGGGGCACAGACCATCCACTACCACCTGTCGCAGACCCTGGCCGATCCACCTTCGGTGGCCACCATCTGGAGGGCGCTCTCCCGCCGGGGATTCATCGTCCCCGAGCCCCACAAGCGCCCTCGCAGCTCACTGCGCCGCTTCGAGGCCAAGTTGCCCAACCAGTGCTGGCAGGCGGACATGACCCACTGGAAACTGGCCGACGGCTCCAAGGTGGAGATCGTCAACTTCCTGGACGACTGCTCGAGGTTGTGCCTGGGCAGCCGTGCGATGCCGGTGGCCACCGCCGGCGAGGTGGTAAGCCTGTTTCGTGCCTGTGGACAGGCCTGGGGGCTACCCGAGTCGATCCTGACTGACAACGGCTGCATCTTTACCGCCTGGCATCGGGGAGGCTCCTGCGCTTTGGAGCTGGAGCTGGTGGCGCTGGGGATCGCCCACAAGCGCTCCCGACCCAACCATCCGCAGACCTGCGGCAAGGTGGAGCGTTTTCATCAGACTCTCAAGCAGTACCTGGCCAAGCAGGGCCTTGCCGGCTCGCTCGAGGAGCTCCAGGCTCAAATCGATCGGTTCGTCGAGTACTACAACACCTGCCGGCCGCATCGAGCCAAAGATCGGATTACACCCCAGCAGGCCTTCGATTCTCTTGCAAAGGCCAAGCCGAGCTGCCCGCCGCAGCCGAACCTTGCCGGTCAGATGCGGGTTCGGCGGGACAAGGTGGACAAGAACGGCAAAGTGACTTTGCGCTACCGGGGCCGGCTTCTTCACATCGGTGTTGGGTGGGCCAACCGGGGAAGGCGGGTGACCTTACTTGTCGACGGACGCGACGTTCGGGTTGTGGACCAAAACGGTGAGTTGCTCAGGCATCTGACCGTCGACCCGACTCGCAATTATCAGGGCTTGGACCTAGAGTGTCCACGATGACTCGCGACATGTGTCCGCGATGTCTCGCGACAACGCATTTGTGGAGCCGAGGGGATTCGAACCCCTGGCCTCTGCATTGCGAACGCAGCGCTCTACCAACTGAGCTACGGCCCCCAAAGAGCCATTGTAGCCTCGCAGGGGTGCTGGACGGGTCAGGGCTAATCCTGGATTGCTTCCAGGGCGTTCATCAGGTTTTGCTGGATGATCGTAGTGGAAAGGTCGCCTCGGGTACGTTCAATAATTGACCGGGCGACGTCGGTGGTCCGGCGCAGGCCGCCGGTCATCGCGTCCGGGTAGTCCATGGTGATCATCAGGTAGTAGATCTCGTCCATGACGCCGAGCAGGCCCTCCGACTTGTCCAACTCGTTGCGTCGCATCAGATCCAGCAGATGGCGGCGCATCTCGCCCACTGCCTCGCCCATGCCGTTGATGTATGCAGGCGCTTCCACCCCCACCTGCTCCGGCGTCGGCAGCGGATGCCCGAAAACGATGGCGTGGGTGAGCCGGGCTTCGGCGTACTCCTTGGAGGCATCATGAAAGAAGCCGGCGTGGCGGACGTCGGGGTGCGCAACCATTGCGGTTGCTGCCTCATCCAGCAGCAGGCGCGCTTCGTTCTGCAGCCGCTCGCCCTCCTGGCTCTCCCCCCGGTGGATCGCCCTGATGGAGTTGGCCGACAGCCGGATCGCTTTACGGCAAAGCGTCAGGGCGTGCTCGCGCGCCTCGTACTTGGCGTCCAGGTGTGTTCTTAGGGACTGGCGAATCTGTTCGAGATCCATGGCCTCTCAGGCTACCGCCCGACGCCACCGCTGGTCCAGCGGTCGGCCCGGGACAACCAGGTTGGAGGCCCACGATGTCGCGGACCTTGTCTATAAACAACGGATTTTTGCCGGGTCCCCGTCTACCGCAGCGGCCAGCGTCGGGACCAGCTGTTCGATCACTATGCTGTCGGGTCACTTCGAGGAAGCGACCGTCGTTAATGCGTATGTAAATACGTATTGCGTTATGATCTTCACATGTTGCGTTCTGAAAGTTCGATCGAGCCAGCGGGTGCAAGTCCCGTCCGGGCAGGTGCTGAAGCGCCCGGTAGCAGGCCCCGGTCTTTGAGTGAGAACTCAACGGCTAAGCGGGGCGTCAAA
>JBQTHR010000014.1:0-7846 GCA_052389675.1 Actinomycetota bacterium | reverse complement strand
GCCTACCCTCCTCTTCGGTCAGGCGGCGGACTTTCACGGGTTCGCTCATGCAGCAAACGATCGCGCGCCCAGAAGCATCACTCCCGGATTTGAAGCGGGCGTTCCAGTATGGCCAGGGCACTAGCCGGTACCTGCTTACGAACAAGCCCCGCCTGGTTTAAAGGGCGGGGCTTGTTTGTATCCGGGGGCCCACTCGTTTCGGAAATCGCGAATTCGTAGGAACGAGCAATCCGTAAGGAGGTGGGGTGACGAATACCCAAAGAGAAATAAAACATACTAAAAGGGCCCTCCATAGCATTCCACCACCCGGCTAAGGAGACGAAACGGTATGAAGGGCAGGAAGAACATATCAGTTTGCGCGCTCTGCGCGCTAGCAATTGTGGCACTCGCAGTTCCTGTAGCAGTACTCGCAACGGCGGGGGGAAGCGCTCCCATTAGCGCCACCGTAGCCCCTGAGCAGCCCAGCTTCCTGCTGGGACCGGCGACGGGTAGCGGATCTGGCAACGATCTACTGGGCAGCCTTTTGAAAGCCCCGACTGCCGCCAGCAACCCGGTATCGGTTGCTGTCCCGGCTCCGGTTCCCCCGGCACCGGATGTAACGGCCCCCGGCATCCTCAACATTGACCTCGCCGGAACCCTCTCGGGACAGACCCCGGGTTCTTCTGCAGCGCAGTCTGAGGCGGGACTTCCGCTTCTTCTCGGTGCGAACTCGGGTCAGCCCGGCGTGGACTGCGGGGTACTGGGCAACCTGTTCGCAAGCGCTACCAGCGAGAACGGGTCGAAGTGCGGCCTTCTGGGCAACTTGCTGGGCATGATCGTCTAACGTCAACTGGCAACAGAGCCAATTTCGCGGCCCTCTCGCTCGATTCATGAGCGAGGGGGCCGGTTTGGTTTCGCCGGGAGTCCGGATGGAACAGGCGACAGGTTTCGGGATCGAACCAGGTGTAATAATTACACCATGGCACTGAACATCAAGAATCTTAAGGTAGAGGCGCTGGCCAGCGAAGTCGCTCGTATGACTGGCGAGACCAAAACCGAGGCCATCTTGCGAGCCTTAGCAGAGCGCAAGGCCCGTCTGGACCAGCGGATCGACACTGTGGATAGACGGGAGAGGGCCTTGCGCTTCCTGGAGCGTGAGGTGTGGCCGTCGATTCCCCCGGATGAGCAGGGCAGGCGCCTTACCCGAGAGCAACACGACGCGATACTGGGTTATGGCCCGGATGGCTTGTGATCGTAGACACCTCGGCCTTGGTAGCAATCGTGATGCGTGAAGACGGGCATGAGGAACTTCTAAACAAGCTCACCCGGGGAGCGGCCCCGGCAGGGGTGGGCGCGCCCACCCTGGCTGAGCTTGGTCTGGTGCTCACGGCCCGTCTGGGGTCCGAAAGCCAGGCTCTGGTGTACGCATTGGTGGACCACCTGGACCTTGCCGTCGTTCCCTTCGGAGATGCCCATTGGCAAACTGCCATACAGGCCTTTCGGCATTACGGAAGGGGAAGGCATCGAGCGGCTCTCAACTTCGGGGACTGCCTCACTTATGCGGTCGCCAGCTTGTCACGGGAGTCCCTGCTATTTGTGGGCGACGACTTTTCGCACACCGACCTGGTTCCGGCCTGAAAACTCGCATAGTTGGCGGCGACAAAAAAGGTTGGGCGGTACGGTGTGAGCGATGGCCTGAACGCGAAGAAGCCCCCGGCGTGGAGGCCGGGGGCTTCGTCGGTTGCTAACTTGCTTGCAGCCGCTGCTACTCAGGCAGCGTCCACGATCTGGCACTCACGCAGCAGGCCCTCCACGCACGCCTTGACCGTTCCGTTGGCCACGAAGTCCGAGATCCCGTCCATGTGATGGGCAGCAATCCGCAGCTCGGAAGCTGTCAGAACCGGGTCGTTGGTAGCTTGAGCGTCGATCACCTTGCGCAGCGTGGTGACGTGCTCCAACACCACTCCGGCAACGTCCGGCTCGGGCAGGAACGGGTTCACGTCGCCGATGACCTTACCGAAGGTCAAGGCGTACTCCGCCTCCTCCTGGAAGGACTTCTCGGCAAGGGCGGCGTCTCCCGCTTTTATCGCGTCCACGTACTTGAAGATTGCGGGGATGTGCTTCTCGCTCCTCCACAGACCATCGAAGGCGCTACCAATGCCCTGGCCGTAGGCGAACTTGACGGCGTTCACCACGTCGGTGGTGTTGCTGTCGCCCGAACCGTTTAGCGTAGCAACCGCTGCGTCGAACTCAGCGGTACGACCGGCCAGCCGGGCTGCCGTGGCGCTGCTGAACAACCAAACGTGTTCGCCCAGAAGCCTGGTCAGCAGAGCCCGGTACTCAGAGGGAGCCGAGTTCGCATCACCGGCAAACTTTTCCGGGAACTTCTGAGCGGTTGCGTCCGCCAAGACGGCAGCAAATGCCGCCATGTGGCCATAAGCCTCACGCAGCGACGAGTAGAGACCGGACATGTTGCCGGACTTCTGGGCGTCGATCACTGCCTTCAGCGTGCCGATGTGCTCCTTCACGCCATCGGCCACTGCGGTTGCGCCCAGGTTGTCGTTCACCGAGTTGAGCGTCGTCCCGAAAGTGTCCGCGTAAGCGGTGAGGGCGGCGACGGCCTGAGCCGCACCGGTGGCGTCGTTCTTCGCTACTGCCTGGGTGTAGGCAACGACGGCCGGGATGTGGCCGTCACTGCGCCACAGACCATCGAACGCAGTGCCCACCTGGGCACCGTAAGCAGAGGTTATCGCCGCAGTCAGGTCGGCCGTGTTGCTGTTGCTCGGGCCGTTCAGCGCAGCAGCGTATGCCTCGAAACCTGCGGTGTCGCCACGCAGAGCCGAGCCGGTGGCCAGCGACGCCAGGTAGACGTGCTCCTGCAGCAGGGTGGTAAGACCGGCCCGCAGCGCGGCTGCGCCGGTGTCGGAGGTGGCAGCGGCAGCCTCCGCGGTAGCTTCCGCAGAGGGCTCATCCGTTGCCGGAGCAGCCGAGTCTCCTCCCGAGCTACATGCGGCTCCGAACAGCGCCAGCGCCATGAGCATGGCTATCAGTCTCAGCAGCTTCTTGCTTGTCATTTCCTCAACTCTCCTTTGCCTAGGACGACCGAATTACCGCAAACCGTTTAGCTGACTCTCACCTCCCCGCGCATGGTGGCCGGGTGGATGTCGCAGTAATACGGGAAAGTACCCGGCTCGTCGAAAGTGAACGAGAACTCATCGTCTGTTGGGATGTCCCCGGATTCGAACTTTCCGTCCGGCTCAACCGTCACTCCACCCCCGCCCTGTATCACCACACCCGAAGTTACTGTGTGAAAGCCGGGGTCCAACTGTGCCCAGGTGATCTCGGTGCCCGCGTCCACCGTGATATTGGCCGGTTTGAACTGGATCAACTCCATCTTCACCGCATTGGGATCTGCCGCCTCTTCCGACCCCTCCCCAGGAGTTTCGGAGGAGCTGCCGCCTGAACTGCACGCGCTGAACAAACCCATTACCAGCAGGCAGGAGGCCAAGCGCCTTCTTCCATGGGTAGAGAACGAATTCGACAAGGCAGTGATCTCCCTTCCTGTCCTTCGAGCTTTCGCTAGTAAGGTATACGTTGCCGCCGAGCAAAAAGATTGAAAAATCAACTGCCAGGTTTGAAACACGGCGAACCAGTATTCAATAACACTTTCGTCTTTACGTGCATTCCCGTCCGGCCACCCACAGGCCTAATAACCGGGCTCCTGCGCATTCTACGGATCGGGAGAGACCTTCGAACCCTCCTGTGAGGTACGGTTCTCCAGCTTGAAGTCGAAGGTCTGCAGGACTTCGTCGAACACCGGTGCCAGATCCTGGTAGTGTTCCTTGGGAAACGCTTGGAAGGTGACCACGAACTCCCGGTCCCGCTCAAACAAGAAGTAGCGGGCATGTACGCCGCTACGATCACCGTCTTTGAATTCATAGATGTAGTACCAGCCGGGAGTCCCGTTCAGGTTGAGCCGGTTCCGGGTAAAAACCTCGGTCAGCCCAGGCAACTGGTCGATGATTTGATCGAAGGTCGCCTGTAGCTCCGCGATCTCTTCAGCCGGCGTAGCCGAATTGATTACTACCGGAGCCGGGAGCTGGATCATCTTCACGCTGAGCGTGTCGTCAGTGGCCGGAGGGCCGACCAGAAGCCTAACCAGCGGGTCGGGTGGCCTTTGGGAAAGCAGGTCCCAGGACTTGGGGTAGGAGACGGAGAAACCGGCCTCCTCGTCCCGGTACTCCACCAACTCGATCTTGGGCTCGGCCTCCGGTTGTTTCGCCTCCCGCCCGCCGATAAACACGAACGGCAGTGCCAGCAACGCCGAGACGGCGAGGGCTACCAGCATCCTGTTGCGAACCGGGCTCATTGAACTCAGATTACGGCAGCGCGCACCGCAACCGGCTTACCGGAAGCCTCCGGCTTCCAATTCGGACCACGGCCTCGACTCCGCAGACTCCCCTTCTATCTGCAGGTCGGACAACCCGGCAGCCGCGGCAACCTCGTCCACATCCAGGGTCTCCCGCTTCATCAGGGCTTCGGCGATGCTGCGCAGCCGCAACTGGTTGTCCTCGATGATGCTGAGCGCCGCCTGTTCCGCCCGGACCAGCAGCTTGCGCACCTCTGGGTTGGCCGACCGGTCGGGCTCGGCGTACAAGCCCCGGCCCGATTCGTTGGCTGAATACTCGAAACCGCCGGTCATCGCCCACCGCTCTACCATCTTGCGAGCCAGCTGACCCGCTTCCCGTAGATCGTCCTCGGCCCGGGTGCTCGGCTCCCCGAAGATGTGCTGCTCCGCCGCCCGGCCGGCCAGCAGGACCATCAATTGAGCCATGAGCTCCCGCCGGGTGCTCACCTCACGATCCGAAGCAGACCACACCGGACGGGAAGGGTCCCCGATCCTGCCGACGATGGAGACCCGGTTGACCGGACGCACCCCTTTGAGCAGCAGCGAGAGCAGAGCGTGCCCGGCCTCGTGGTAGGCGATCAACCGCTTCTCCTCCATATCCATCACCCGGCCGCTGCGGGGACCGGACACCGCGCGGTCCATCGCCTCTTCAACGTCGTCCTGAGTTATCAGGTCCCGATTCTTGCGGGCCGCCAAGAATGCTGCTTCATTGATGATGTTGGCCAGGTCTGCGCCCATCAAGCCCACCGTCCGGGAGGCAACTCGGCTCCAGTTGATTCCGGACGAACAGGGCCGCTTGGCGGCGTGAAGCCGCAGGATCCGTTCCCGGCCGGCCACATCCGGACCGGTCACGTTGATCCGGCGGTCGAACCGCCCTGGGCGCAACAGCGCCGGGTCGATCATCTCGGGCCGGTTGGTGGCTCCGATCAACAACACACTCTTAACTCCGGCGAACCCGTCCAGTTCGATCAGCAGCTGATTGAGGGTTTGGTCGTACTCCCGCTCCCCCGGCGCATCGGCATTGCGCCGTTTGCCTACCGCGTCCAGTTCGTCAATGAACACGATGGCCGGGGCGTTCTTCTTGGCCTCCTCGAACAACTGGCGGACCCGCGAGGCGCCCACACCGACGTATATCTCTACGAAGCTGGCAGCGGAAACTGAATAGAAGGGCACTTTGCCCTCGCCGGCCAGCGCCTTGGCCAGCAGCGTCTTGCCACTGCCCGACGGGCCGTAAAGCAGGATCCCTCGAGGAAGGGTGGCACCCAGGGCGGCGTAGCGCTGCGGATCCGAGAGGAAATCCCGGACCTCCCGGAGCTCAGCAACCACCTCGTCCAGCCCGGCAACATCGGCAAAGGTGGTGTCCGAGCCCTCCGCCTCGGACACCGAGACCTTGGGTTTGAAGGTGTTGATGTTCTTGAATCCGGCCATTGCCTTTCCATGGGACATGCGAACCGCAAAGTAAGCGCCCACCACCAATAGAACGGTCGGGATCCAAAACGTGGGGCGCACCAGACTGTCGAGCAATGGTTGCATCGGGAGGCCGATCTAGGAGCGGGTCATGACTGGTACCCCATTCTATGGAACCGGACCCCAACTTCAAATACCCACTGCTCCGGAACTGACCCCCCCCCGCCGAAGGCTACGCCCCGGCGCGTTCTTGTTCGACAGATGCCCCGCTGGGCAAAAAGAAGACACGCCGGCCGATTCTCAGCTTGGAATGACGCCACCGATTTACTAGAATCACCGCGGGCTATGAATTTGTCGGCTTGTTCCATCGGAAGGCGGCTGAGCAAGGACATAACCCGGACATCGTCTGGCAGTTTTAACGTGATTCTCGTGCACGTGACGGCTTGATCCAAGGCCAGGCTTGCACGGTTTGATTTATGTATGATGCACCGTGGCAACGGCCTTGGGCAGAAGATAATTCCCGAGCCTTGTGTCCGAACACTAGAACAACACTGGAAAACTTAGATAAGCCCCAAAGGCCTCGAGGAAAGTGGAGGAGCAGATGGTGGAGCGGTTGCTCAAAGGTTCGAAGAGCGAGTGTGGGCAAGGGATCATCGCGATAGTTGTTGCAGTGGCAGCATTCGCGGTCTCTGCGTTCTTCCTGTACCGCACGGTTGCGGTGGCCAACGCCATCAACGACCAGGCCGGGCGAATCGAGTCCGGTGCCGTAAGCATCCAGGGCTCTACCGGGATTATCGCTTCCTTGGTCCAGACCGAGGCAGTGTTGGACTCTATCGAGACCACCACCCGCCCGTTCAACGGAGCCCTGCAGCAGATCATCGACATTGCCAATGACATCGACACCACTGCGACCAGCGTGGGCTCCTCCATCGCCAGTATCAACTCCAACGCCCGGTCTATCGGGGCGGAGATCACCGACATCCTGGCCACCACCCGAGTGATCTCCTCGGACATCATCACTATCAACAACCTGCTGGACCGCACGATCGCAACAGCCAACCTGATCAAGCGGGACACCGGCCTGATCGATATCTCACTGGCCAGCGCCAACGTCAGCACATGCGGTATCGGCGGAATCGCCTTGGGGATCGTCATCAACTCGTCACCCGACGAAACGTGCCTCTAGTTGCGGCCGCCGGCGTCAGCGAAGATTTTTTCGAAGAGTTTTCTTTAAGGAGGATGTGAATGGCTCAGCAATCAGCGGTTTACAACCCGTCGGTCGCGGCACCGTTTGCCACGGCTGCCCGCTGGCTCAAGGCCTGGGTGACAATCGGGACCCTGGTGATCCTGGTGGTCATCGGCTACCTGCTGGCGATTGTCAATGCGCTTCAGTCAATCAATACCAACCTGACCACCACCGACACGGACGTGGCGAACATCACTGACGATGTCAGCCCGCTCCCCGGGCACGTCGAGCGCATCAACGCCACCCTTGCCAGCATCAACACCACACTGCTGGAGTTGCCCGACCCGGTGCTTTCGATCATCAACTCACTACAGCGCATCTCGAACAACCTTGCGGACGATGTAGATCCGACCCTCAAGAGCATCAACGGTGGTTTGGTCACCGCACTCGGGGGACTTCAAAGCATCGATAACACGCTTGAGTCGCTTGACCAAGCCGGTGCGGACAACGCCGGGCTGCAGCCGATCATTGCGCAGGTCTCCGTCATCAACTCGCAGCTTGTAGCGGCGAGAGACCAGGACACGGTCAAGATCGAAGTCGACCTGTCCAATACCGGCGACGGCGTGGCCACTCACGTCCGCAACATCTGCAACAACTTGGGCGGAGGACGGAGGTGCGGAACTTGATGAGACTTTCTGGAACCCGCAACACCCGCAGCTTCTCCGAGCTTGGGCAGGCCGGCCTTGCCCTGATCATAGTCATCGCTTGGGCTCTTACCGCAGTGGTGATGTTGACCCGCACGTTGGTCTCTGCTGAGCAGATCGACCGGAAGGTCAACGACATCACCCGGGACCTGAACGAGGTTG
>JBQTHR010000013.1:0-46292 GCA_052389675.1 Actinomycetota bacterium | reverse complement strand
TCAAAAGACGCACCAACGTCGTTGGGATCTTCCCCAACGAGGCCTCGGTTACCCGTCTGGCCGGATCGGTGCTGATGGAGATCCAAGACGAGTGGGCGGTAGCCGACAAGCGCTACTTGTCGCAGGTCTCGATGGAAAAGCTGTACGAGAACCGCAATGATGAACCCGAACCCAAAGAGTTGAAAGGAGGAGGCCAGGAACTACGCGCTTCTTAACGACCTGCTGAGGTCAAGCGGCGTTGAATTCCCACCACTCCAAGGGACACAGCCGTCGCCCAGGTCGCAGATTGTGATCGATTCCCTGAGATCCACTCCCAGCTCAAATGAGTAGGTGCCGTATAGTGCCGAGATCCGGCGCATGCCCTGTGGGCCGAAGCGGGTGCCCGGACGGTAGGTGGTGCCCGAATCGTGGGGGGCGCCAACCACCGCTACGTCGTACTCGCCGCACCGGCGAACGTCCTCGCAGTAGGGGGCCTTCAGAAAAGTGTTTATGCCGGCGTAGTGGGGCAACTCGCCCCGGCTGAAGGTGGGAATCGTCCGGTCGACGATGGAGTCCGCTCCCTGAAGACCGAGTTCCAGGCCCCGGGCGATCTCCTCCTGCCACTTGGTGGTGGGAAGCTCCGCCTCTCTTCGGACCGCCTCTCTAGCCTCCGGACCGTAGTTGTCGTGCAGTTCGCCGTCCAAAACATCCTCCCGCCGGGCCGTCTGAGCGGGAGTATAGGAGCCGAGATCGACTGCAATGTTGCCGGAAGAGAGCCTTAACAGACTCTTATTCAGTTTGTAACAAACAGCAAACTTAAGCGTAACAATCGGAAACGCTCAGTTGAGTCAGTAGCGGAACTGCTCCAAGCGCCGGCGCTCGGCCTGTTCGCGGTTGAACTTGCGATCCTCTTCCTGGCGCTTTTGCTTTTGCTTCTGCTTCTCCGCGTTGAAAAGGACCTCCCAGTTGGCTTGCTCCTTTGGAGTAGGGTCTCGCAGCTTCTTGGGGTCCCACAGGCGCATCACGAGCCTCCTTCCCTGGCGCAGGAATCGCCCTGAACAATTGGGAAAGGATACAACGACTCTCTATTAAGGTGGGCTCATCGTCGCGGTCAGCTGCCGCACCGGCCGACGGACCCCCACATGGATCGCGCTCGCACGATTCCTGCAAATGACGTGCTCCCTTCTTGGCGAAGCCACGATCCGTTCATATCCACCTGTTAGAAATCAGCTAGTCCTATTCGAGAGGGGGTGAAACAAAAGTGATCAAGAACCAGATGAGCATGGCCGAGATCGACGCGCTGGTTGCCGAGCAGATGCCTGCTCGC
Organism: Actinomycetota bacterium; assembly: GCA_052389675.1. Taxonomy (GTDB): domain Bacteria; phylum Actinomycetota; class CADDZG01; order JAHWKV01; family JAHWKV01; genus JBBDRH01. The sequence goes on along the minus strand of JBQTHR010000013.1, from coordinate 44,986 downwards.
GACCTTCAGTTCCTTGACGTGAACGTAGGAAGCGTGTTCGTACCGGTGGTGGACAACTTCGTGGCAGTTCCGGTGAACGTTCCCCTGGAAGCACTCAACGGGAGCACCTTCCTGAACAACATCGTCGCACTGAACGGCATCTCGCTTTAAGTTGCACGACCAACCCATCCGCAGAGAAAAGGAAACGGCAAAACGATGACCAACGAAATGAGCATTGTAGAGATCGACGCACTGGTTGCCGAGCAAGTCCCCGCCCGCGACCTGATGTTCTTGGACGTAACCGTCGGCGACATAGCGGTGCCGGTGGTGGGCAACACCATCGTTGCCCCGATCACGGTTCCGGTGAGCGCCCTGAACGGCAGCACCTTCCTGAACAACATCACCGCACTCAACAACATCTCCCTCTAGGGATTAGAGGAACACGAGGTTGAACGGCGCAGGAAGAGGTGGAACTAGCATCCCTTCCTGCGCCGTTACCACCAGCTTAGGACAACATTGACCATTCCGAATGCTGAATTAGTGGCGGACGCTCCACCCGCAGTGGCGGCCCACGGGTACAGGGTCTCCACCGGCACCGTCTTGCTGGGCCCTTATCAAGGGTCAGGCTTTTCCGAAACCCCTTATCTTGTAAGGCGGGCGGACGGCAAGACCGTTCAGGTCTCCCATCTGCTTTATGTGGTCCTGGATGCGCTGGCCAATAACGAGATGACCCAGGACGTCATCCAGGAGGTGCAGGCTAGATCCGGCCGGATCCTCAGCCCGGAAACGCTTCAGCTCATAGTTGAGCGCAAGCTGGCCGCTCAAGGTTTGATCGGTGAAGCGCCACCCGTCGCCCAGGTCAAAGCACGACCGATTCTCAGCCTGGGGTTCAAGATGGGCGTTATCCCTCCACGCTTGGTGCGGGCCCTGACCACCCCGTTCCTCCCGCTGTTTTGGGGACCGATCGTCCTGGCGATTCTGGGTGCCCTGATTGCCGTCGATCTAAGGATTCTTTCGAGCAACGTTTTGGGGACGGCGCTTTCCGAAACCGCCGGGAACTCCGCCAGATTCTCGCTGGTGCTGGGACTAGGGATTGTCGCCGCGCTGTTCCATGAGATCGGCCATGCGGCCGCCGCCCGTTACGGCGGGGCTCGGCCGGGCAAGATCGGGGCGGGCATCTACCTGTTCTGGCCGGTCTTTTTCAGCGAAGTCAGCGACAGTCTTTCGCTTTCCCGCTTCGCCCGGCTCCGAGTCGACCTCGGCGGAATCTACTTCAGTGCGATCTTTGCCGTGGGCGCTGCGGTGGCGTACGAATTCACCGGTAACAAGGCCTTGGTGGTACTGGTCTTGGTGCAGCACGTGGGGATTCTGATCCAGTGCTTCCCATTCCTCAGACTGGACGGCTACTACGTGATCTGCGACTTGATCGGCGTGGCGGACGTCTTCCCTTATGCTCGCTCAGCGATAGCCGGGCTGGTTCCGGGACGCCGGCCGGGGCGCCTGGTAGAAAGGCTGAGGAGGCCGGTGCGCGTTTTGGTCGCGATTTGGGCAGTCGGGGCTTGCCTGGCGTTCGCCGGTGCGTGCTGGCTGATGATCAGCTTGGGCCCGCTGCTTGCCAGGAGCATAGTTCAGGCCGCCGGTGCTCAGGCCGGATTGCTGATCGAATCGCTCAGTGAGGGGAACCTTTTGCAGACGCTGGCGCCCGTCTTCCGGCTGGCGCTCCTTTCCCTTCCCGTCCTGGGCATTTCACTGGCGCTGGTCCGAACGTTGGGCTCGTTGGGGAGGTTTGTTTCTTCTCGAGCCGGGAAGGACAAGGCCCAAGTCCGGACTGAATCCCACGGCTTCTCCCGAGCTTGGCGGGGACTCGAGGAGTCAGAAGTGCTCGCCCATATCGCGTCGATGCAGCGGACCATGGACGAACTCGGGATTGAGCTGAAGGTCCTGCAAGCCGCTCGGTCCAGCGTCGTATCCGAATCCGCTCTCCCGGAAACCGGCCTGAGCACGCTGGTTGCCGCTGCCGGAGCCGGGCGCAGTTTGATCGAAGATTTCGAGGCCCAGCGGCTGGGCACGATCGCCGCGGCCCAGCAGGAGGCGCAGGCGCTGAGGGACGAAGGCATGCGGGTCTACCGGCTGGCTACAGCACAGGCCAGCACGTTAATCCGTGAGGCGTGCGCGACTGCGGAGAAAGTGTTGGCTCGAGCCCAGGATCATTGCCAGACCGAAACGGAGCTGGTAAGCATCATCAAAACGACCCGCGAAGAACAAATGTTGGACAACGAAGCCGCCGGTGGCTGAGTTGGACCTGGCGGACGGCCTGAGCCTTACCTCGTTGTGGACGGCTGCCGCCCGTGCCCGGGAAAGCGAAAAGCACGATCGGCTGTTCGACGACCCCTTGGCGGCAGCCCTTGCCGGGACGAGCGCGCTGCAGCGCTACGACGCCGAGCCGGAACAGGTCCACAACAACTCTCTGGTAGCGGTACGAACGCGCTTTTTCGACAACTGGCTCATCACTGCTTCCGACAATGGAGTCCGCCAGGTTGTACTCTTGGCCGCCGGTATGGACACCCGGTCGTTCCGGTTGGCCTGGCCGGAGGGCACCACGGTTTGGGAGCTGGACCGGGCTCACTGTGTGCAATACAAGGAATAAATTCTGGCTGCTCAAGGATACCGGCCGTCGTGCCGAAGGCGAACCGTGAGTGCGGATCTCACCGGCGACAGTTGGCCGAGGCTCCTGTTGAACAGCGGATTTACGGCCGGGGAACCGTCGGCTTGGCTGGCGGAAGGACTACTGCACTACTTGAAACCGGAGCAAGTTGCGATCCTACTGGCCGAGATCTCGCACCTTTGCGCACCTGGCAGCCTTTTGGGCGTGGACGTTCTCTCGGCTCATGCATTGAAGGCCCCGGAGCTCGCCGAGTTCCGTGAGGTGCTGCGCTCCCGCCGGACTCCCTGGGAGTTCGGTACCGATGATCCGGAACAATACTTTGAGCAGATAGGCTGGCAAGCCCACGCCACTCAGCCGGGAAGCGTAGATGCACACTTCGGCCGGTGGCCCGCCACCGCCGGCTACGCCACCGGCCCGGCTGGCCTTTACTTCGTAACGGCACAGCTATAGCGAGTGCGGCCAACCGTTACTCAGTCCCCGGCGCGTAGCTGCGTAGCGGGTAATCGAAGCGGCTCCCGGGCAAATCGCGCCACGCCTTGTTCGAACGGAACCTGCGCCCGGAACCCCAACTCCCGCTCAGCTCTGCCCGGATCGGCAAAGACGTGCCGGACGTCGGCCGGGCGGTAGGCACCGGTGATCTGCGGCGCCGGGGCGGCCGGACCGTCCCCATAACCCCGGCGGAGCAACTCGGCCATCTCGATCAGCCGGCGGGGACTCCCACTGCACACGTTGTACGCTCCGGCAACCTCCGGCGGCGCAGCCAGGGCATTCAGGTTGGCTCGGGCGACGTCGTTTACGTGGACGAAGTCCCGCAACTGCTGGCCATCCTCGAACACCTGCGGCGCCTCCCCCGCCTCCAAGCTGCTGCGAAAGATACTGGCGACTCCGGCGTAGGGGGTGTCGGCGGGCATCCGGGGTCCGTAGACGTTGTGGTAGCGCAGCGAGACAAAGCCGGCGCCGGTCCCGGCGGCAAACGCGTCGCACAAGTGCTCTTGATGGAGTTTGGTGGCGGCATAGACACTGCGGGGCATCATCGCCGCGACCTCAGGAACCGCCTCCGGCTCCAGCGGGCCGCTGCAGCGCGGGCAGGTGGGGTCGAATCGGCCGGCGGCCAGGTCCTGGGGCCGCCGGCGGCCGGGCACCACCACTCCGTCGGCCGCACAGCGGTAGCGGCCCTCCCCGTAAACAACCATGCTGCCTGCCAGTACCAGCCGCCCGGCGAACTGCCGCTTCCAGAGAGCCTTGAGCAAAGTGGCGGTACCGCCGCAGTTGATCGAGACGTAAGCGTCCACGTCGCCGAAGCCGGCACCCAGCCCGACCATCGCCGCCTGGTGGCTCACCGCATCCACGCCCTCAACGGCCTTGTCCACAGCATTCATATCCCGCACGTCCTCAAAGAGGTACTCGGCTTGGGCGTTCAGGTAGTCCGGCCGCCCACCGTGAGCCCGGGGGTGGAGCGAGTCGAGCACCCGTACCGAGTGGCCTTCCGCCAGCAGCAGATCCACCACGTGGGAGCCGATGAACCCTGCCCCCCCGGTTACCAGGACTTTCACGCCTGCTGGGTCAGTGGCAGCCGGACCGTGAAGCGGCAGCCTGGGTCCAGGTTCTGCACCTCGATCCCGCCTTTGTGCGCCTCGACGATCCCCCGGGCAATGGCCAAACCCAACCCTGCGCCGTTCATACTCTCGGGAGTCCGGGAAGCCTTTCCCCGGAAGGCCAGGTCGAAGACCCGGCTGAGGTCATCCTCCGGGATTCCCCCGCAGGCATCGGTGACGGTGACCACCGCCTGCCCGTCGGCCAGGCCGGCCTCCACGCTGACCGAGCCCGCCGAGGGGGTGTGACGGATCGCGTTCTCCAAAAGGTTGTGCAGCACCCGGCTCACCTCGGAAACCGAGGCTTCAACCACCAACGGCTCTCCCACCACCGATCCGTTGAGCCGCACCCCCTTGATCTCGGCGAGCGCGGCAGCACCCGCCAGTGCATCCGAAACCAGGTCGCTGAGGCATACCGGAGTGAAGTCCAGGCGCAGCGCTCCGGCGTTTATCCTGCTGAGATCGAACAGATCATCCACCAAGTTGGCCAGCCGGTCGGTCTCCTGACGCAGCGTCCGGTAGTACCTGTGGATCGTCGGTTGATCGGTGACCACGCCGTCCTCTAATGCCTCGGTCATCGCCCGGATGCCGGCCAGCGGGGTGCGCAGATCGTGGGACACCCAGGCTACAAGCTCCCTGCGAGAAGAATCCATGGCCTGCTCCCGCTCACGGGTTTGTTCCAGCTTGGCCCGCATTTGGTCAAGCTCCTGGGCCAGACCAGCCAGTTCCCGAGCCTGGCTGTCGGCGTGGAAAGTCTGCGGTTCCCCGTCGGCAACCCCCCGGGCGGCAACTGAGAGCTGCCGGCTGGCCTCGCCCACCCGGCGCCCGAGCAAAAAGGCGATCACCAGTGCCACCGTCGCTGCGGCGAAAAGCACCACCACCAGCGCCGCCAGGTCGTGAGTCGAGATGAACATCCCCCGGGCGGCCAGCAGGGCCCCGGCGCTCACCGCTCCCAGCGATGCGAAGGCAACCACCACCGATTGGGTGGCAATCGACCGGCTCCTGAGCGCCCGCAACGCCAGCGCGCCAACCACGCCTGCGGCCAGCGCCCCGACCGCTGCCATCATGGTCAACTGGATGGCATCTGCTAGCGGGATGCCCACCGCCATCGAGGCCACGGCGGTGGCAACGCCGCCGAGCACTATCGCCACCACCACCAGCGCCATCATCGGTCGAGCCGGTATCCGACGCCCCACACCGTGATCAAATGCCGGGGCTTCATCGGATCCGCCTCAACCTTCTCCCGCAGCCGGCGGATGTGGACGGTGACGGTCGAGGTATCTCCAAACCGGTATCCCCACACCCGCTCGAGCAGCGCCTCACGGGTGAATGCCTTGCTCGGATGTCGCATGAGAAAACTGAGCAAGTCGAATTCAAGGACCGTCAGTGAAACCGGCACCTCCGAAATCAGTACCTCCCGGGACTGAAGATCCAACGATATCTCGTTACCGCTGGTGATCAGAAGATCGTCCGCCGGCGCCTCAGCCCGAGCGCGCCGGCTGAGAATCGCTTTGACACGCAAGGTGAGCTCCCGTGGGCTGAACGGCTTGGTGACGTAGTCTTCGGCGCCCAATTCCAGCCCGTGCACCCGTTCCTCCTCCTCGCCGCGGGCGGTAAGCATAACTACGGGAACCTCGGACTTGAGCCGCAGGCGGCGAAACACCTCGAGCCCGTCGATTCCGGGCAGCATGAGATCCAGCACGACCAGGTCCGGGGTGCGGTGCTCGGCCACCCTGAGTGCCTCGGTGCCATCGGCAACCGAAAAGACGGTGAAGCCCTCGCGCTCGAGATAGCGGACGACTACCTCCGAGACCGTCGGGTCATCCTCAACCACCAGCACCAAGGGGGCAGAAGCGTCGCTCACCAGGGCATCACCACCAGTGTCTGGACCACCAGCGCTGAGGTGGCAGAGGCGGCCAGCCAAAAGCGTCGCCCCCCGGTAATCCCTGCGGCCGCCACCACGATCCAGGGCATGAACAGCAACCAGATCCGCTCCACCTCGCCCTTCGACAGCCCGCTGAGATTGGCGACGCCCACGGCGACCAGCGCACCGGCGGTCAGCACGGTCGCTCCGCGCAGTCCTGCCGGGGCGATTGGGGCCGCGGGGGCCGCAGGGGCGGGGGCCGCAGGGGCGGGGGCCGCAGGGGCGGGTGCCGCAGGGGCGGGTGCCGCAGGGGCGGGTGCCGCGGGGGCGGGGGGCGCAGGGGCGGGGGCCGCGGCGGCGGTCGCAGGGGCTGTCGGGTTGGGGGCGGCCGTCGCGGGGGCGGTTGAGGCCAGTGGATTCCGCAAGCCGGCGAGCCCTCGCAAGGCTGCCGGACCAACGGCAATCGCCAGCGCCGCCAGATTGGAAAACAGGAAAAAGCCGTACGGTCGCACGCCGCCCAGGCCCCGGAAGTACTCGACCCGGGTAGCGAAAAGCCCGTCGAACCACCAGAAGCCTGCCGGGACAAAAGCGACGATAACCGCAACGCCGCCGGCGCCGACGTAGGCCAGGTGCCGGTAACTCCGACGGGCAACCGCGGCCAGGAGCGGAATCGCCCCGATGGCAGCCGCCCCGTAGGTCAGCATTACCGAGCAGCCCAGCAGCAGACCTCCGGCGAGCGGGCGCCAGCGCTGCGGGCGCTCACCCGGCAAGGACAGGGCCACCCCCCAGGCTGCGACACCTGCGTAGAGGGCGTCGTTGGAGGTGGCGATCCACAAGGCGAACGGGGCTAGCACCAGCCAGGGAGCAGCAAGCCGGGCATGCTTCTCAGAAGCCAGGCGGCGAACCGAGTACAGGACCGCAGGTACCGCCGACGCTCCTGCGCCGATGAGCAAAGCCGCAACCACGCCGGGCCGGGCCAGCTCGACCGACTCCATTGCCCTAAGCAGCAGCGGCAGGCCGGGTGGGTGGCCCTTCACGTGGATCGGGTAGCCGGGCATACGGTCGATGAAGGTGCGCAGGAACTCCCCGGTGGGCGGCATGCCGGGCAGGAAAGCGAAGGTGTCGAAGCGGTTGCCGAGCGGGTCGGTCAAAGCAGCCCAACCCCGGGACCCAGCGATGGCAACGGCCCATGCCGAGCTCCCGGCAAAGGACGCCGCCAACAATCCCTTCCAGGAAAGCCGTGCAGCTATCCGATCTCCGAAGGCCACAATTAGCACCGCCAGCAGCACAGGGGGGAGCAATCTGGCGGTAAGGAAGGGGTCTGGGTCGCCGAACAGCGGCGGGGCATGCAGCCCGGTCGGGATTCCCGCGGCGCGAAGGGCCTCCCCCCACAGATGGGCGACGAGGATCAGGGCAGCGTAGCCTGCCAGCACCGCACAGGCAGCCAAAACGGGCCGGAGAAGGGAGGTTCGGGTGGTGCTCCGATGGAGCAAATCGGTTACCGACACCTCCGAATCGTACGCCCGGAAGGAACCCGGTCCCGAGCCGCCGGGCCATGTTTAGGAAATCGTAAGGTCAAAACTGGTTCCCGAGCAGGTGTGCGAGGCGTAGCATCGCACAATGCCCGACGTCGTCCTGCCCGTACTCAATGAAGCCGGAGCGCTCCCCTGGGTACTCGAGCGGATGCCATCGGGCTACCGGCCGATCGTAGTGGACAATTGCTCCTCCGACGGCTCGGGAGCTCTGGCCGCCTCCCTTGGGGCAACGGTAATAAGCGAATCCCTATCGGGTTTCGGCGCAGCCTGTTACGCCGGGCTGTGCCTTGCCACCAGCGAGACGGTCTGCTTCATGGACTGCGACGGATCGCTCGATCCAAAGCATCTCCCCATGGTGGCCGACCTGGTAGTTGCCGGCACCGCCGATCTGGTCTTGGGAGCTCGCGCCGCACTGCCCGGCGCCTGGCCGTGGCACGCCCGGATGGCCAATCGGGCTCTTGCAATTGAACTGCGCCGGCGCACCGGGGTGCGACTGACCGACCTGGGCCCCATGCGGGCCGCCCGCCGGCAGGCGTTGATCGAGCTGGATCTAAAAGACCGGCGCTTCGGCTGGCCGCTGGAGATGGTCCTAAAGGCGGCTGCCGCCGGCTGGCAAATCCGCGAAATACCGGTCCCCTACGCCCCCCGCAGAAGCGGCAAGTCGAAGGTGACCGGCACGCTGAAGGGAACGGTGCGCACCATCGCCGACATGGGGTCTTTGTTGAGGTGAGCCGGCCCGCAAGCCCCGCTGCCCAAGGCCCCGCCGTGGCGGTTCTGGCCAAACAGCCTCGCCCGGGTGCGAGCAAGACCAGGCTCAGCCCGCCATTTACCCTGCACGAGGCGGCAGCCCTCGCCGAGGCGATGCTGTGCGACGTGCTCGACGCGGTGGCCGCCACTCCCGGGGTTCGCCGGGTCGTGGTGCTGGAAGGCGCCGCTGGACCGTGGCTGCCGGAAGGCTTCGAACTGATCGCCCAGCGGGGCAATGGACACGCCGAGCGGATAGCAGGAGCTTTCGCCGACACCGGGGGCCCGGCTGTACTCATCGGGATGGACACGCCACAGGTGACGCCGGCCCTGCTGGCCGGGGCGGTAGAGGCACTTCTCGATCCGTCGGTGGAGGCAATCTTGGGGCCGGCGGCCGACGGAGGCTGGTGGGCAGCAGGCCTGAAGGACACCAGCCGGCCCGCCTTCCAAGACGTGCCGATGAGCAGGCCCGATACCCTCGAGCACCAGCGCTCACGCTTTGCCGCCCTTGGGCTGCGCTGGAGCGAACTGGAGATGCTGCGCGACGTGGACGACGCCACCGGAGCCCGGTCCGTGGCTGCGCTGATCCCGAACTCCCGCTTCGCCCGGCTGTTTGATCGGCTGGACCGGACGGCGGCGCTTCGGTGACCCGGTTACTCTTACGGGCTCGGCCGGATCGCTCCCAGTCTCCCCGGTTCGACCGGAAGAACCTGGCAGTGAACCGCCGGTGCCTGGGGGCTCAATCAGCTCGTTCCCAGTCTCCCCGGTTCGACCGGAAGAACCTGGCAGTGAACCGCCGGTTCCTGGGGGCTCAATCAGCCCGTTCCCGTTCGACCCGGTTCGACCGGAATGAACTGCGATGAGCGCTTCGGTGCTGCTGCGAACGTTCGACGGGTCGGCCGTGCCCATGAACCTGAACAGCTGGCTGGGGACCACGACCACCGAAGACGACGATCTGCTCCGCCGGGTAGCCGGCCCGGTACTGGATGTCGGATGCGGGCCGGGGCGCCACGTAGCCGCCCTCTCGCAGCAGGGGATCGTCGCACTGGGTGTGGATGCCTCGCCGCACGCAGTGGAGATTGCCGTAAGCCGGGGAATCCCGGTGCTGCGCCGATCGGTATTTGACCCGCTTCCGTGCACCGGCCGCTGGGCGACGGTGATAATCCTGGACGGTAGCATCGGCATCGGCGGCGACCCAACCGTCTTGCTCAGCAGGGTCCGGGAACTGGTGCGCACCGGAGGAAAAGTGATGGTCGAGATCGGGGGTCCCGGAACCGCAAGCTGCACTCTGACCGCCCGACTGGAGTCGGAGGGCAGACACTCGGAGTGGTTCCCGTGGGCGCTGGTGGGCGCCGATTCCCTTCCCAAGCTGGCCCGCCGATCCCGGCTTGAGATCGCCGACACTTGGAACGGAGGAGAGCGATGGTTCGCAAGCCTGGTCAAATCCTAGACGCTGTGTGGACCCGGTTGGCACCGCTGCGCGTGGGGCCGCTGAGAGAAGGCGCCTTCACAAGCGGCCTGCACAACGAGCGCACTGCGGCTCTGCTGGGCGTGGCCTTGGGGATTAGCTTCGGCGTGTGCTTCGTGACCGGGCTGATCTCCCACGCCATCCAGCAACCCCCGGCATGGTTCCTGTGGCCCTCCCGCCCGGTCAATCTGTACCGGTTCAGTCAGGGGCTGCACGTGGCTACCGGCATTGCGACCATCCCGCTGCTGCTGGCCAAACTGTGGACGGTGTTTCCCAAGCTGTTCGCCTGGCCGCCGGTGGAGAGTGTGGCCCACGGGCTGGAGCGCCTCAGCCTGCTGCCGCTGGTAGGCGGGAGCGTGTTCTTGCTGATGAGTGGCCTGAACAACATCGCCCTGTGGTATCCGTGGGAGTTCTTCTTCCCCACCGCGCACTACTGGGCCGCTTGGATCACCATCGGCGCACTGATAATCCACATCGGTGCCAAAGCGTCGATCAGCTCCCGCGCCCTGCGCCGGCCACCGCCCGAGCCGCCTCCCGCCCCGGGCAGCATGACCCGCAGGGCGTTTCTGGGGGCGGTTGCCACCTCGGCGGTGGTTGTCACCCTGGCGACAATCGGCCAAACCATCCGGCCGCTGCGCAATTTGAGCGTCCTGGGCCCCCGCGACCCGGCGGTCGGGCCCCAGGGGTTCCCGGTAAACAAGACCGCCCGCTCCGCCCGGGTGACCGAGTCGGCAGTTGATCCCGCATGGCGCCTGCGGGTGGAGGGCAGGGTCGGGACCGCGCTCTCCCTTTCGCTCGACGACCTGCAGGCGATGCCACAGCGCACAGCCAGGCTGCCCATCGCCTGCGTGGAGGGCTGGAGCGCCACGGCGCTTTGGGAAGGAGTACCACTGACGGAGCTGCTGAGCCTGGCCGGTGCCCCTGCCGGAGCGCAGGTCAGGGCGGAGTCACTGCAGGAACGGGGGCTTTATCGCAAATCGGAACTCAACCGGCTGCACGCCGCCGACCCCGACACCCTGGTGGCCCTCAGAGTTAACGGAGAAGCGCTGCACCTGGAGCACGGGTTTCCAGCCCGCATTGTGGGACCCAACCGCCCGGGGGTGATGCAGACCAAGTGGCTGTCCCACCTGGTGGTAACGTGAGTTCCGTTCCCCGCAGCCGGCTGTTCTGGCCTGCTCTTGTGGTGGGTTGGGGGATGATCGGTTTCGGACTTTACGGGACGATCCAGGAGGCTACCCGCACCCATCCCGGCAACTTCGCCTTGTGGTTCGTCGGCTCCGCCTTAGCTCACGATATGCTCCTGGCCCCCGCTGTTTTTGCCCTGGCGGTTTTAGTTCGAAAATGGGTCCCGGCCCGAGTCCGGCCGACTATCCAGACAGGACTGATCGTCGCCGGATCGGTGGCGGTGGTGGCTTTGCCGTTCGTGCTGGGCCGGGGCGGCCCGGCGGGCAACCCGAGCGCCCTTCCGCGCAACTACCCTCTGGGTCTGGGGCTCATCCTCGCGGCCGTGGCGCTGGCAACCGCAGTCATCGCCCGCCGCAAGCACCGGACCGAGGTGCCGACCGTCGGAGAATAGCCCGACTCTCAAGCCTGGCTGTGGTCAAGACACGCCGCCGGCCGGCCCAGACCAAGCAAACCGCCAGAATTCGTGCACAAGTCAGATCTTTTTCACCTCAACCGAGATCTGCTCCGGGTAGCCGTGGGTGAGCACCGGATAGGACTGGGTGGAGAGCAGGTCGCCGGATTCGATCTCCCCGGAACCGGAAAAATCAACGTGCGCCCGGACCGAGTAGCTTGCCGAGGGATCCACCTGCTCCTCAGACACCTCCACCTCGAAGGGCACCGCCTTTCCCTCCCGCAAAACCGGCCGGGCGATCCGCAACTCCCCCACGACCTTGGAGGGGGCGTCCGCCCGGGAGACGTCCTCCACCTGGACGATCAGTTGTGCCACGCCGGTGGGAGGGCTCCCTTCGGGCAAGATCACCTCTCCTCGCACCCTGCGGACGCTGCCTAGAGCCGGCTGATCGGTCATCGCCGGTCCAGCCGCATAAGCAAGTTGGCCATGCACTGCGTGATGGGCATTGCAGTCCTTTCCTCCACGAACAACCATTCTCCCGCAGGATTGACCTCCAAAAATACGTACTCACCCTCCGGCGTGAGCCGCATGTCGATGGCCCCGTAGACCAGCCCCAAGCGCTCCATCAACCTTCGCAGGCCCTTTTCAACCGCATCGGGCAGTTCAGTGGGCCGGTAGCTGGCGCCTTCCAGGTCCATCCGGTAGTCAATTTGGTAGCCGCCGGCGGCCGGGCGGATCGCGGCTGGGAAGACCTGTTCTCCCACAACCGTTACGCGCAGGTCCTCGACCGCTGGGATGTAGCGCTGGAAGATAACCGGGGCCAGGCGCACACTGTCGAGCGCCGGCAACTCCTGCTCCCTCACCACTCGGGTCTCCCGCCAGTGCTCCTCGGTGGCCAGGAAGGTCTTGTAGATCGTGTTCCCCACGCCGTGGCGCTCGATGAAAGCCCGCGCGCAGGCAGGGTCGTTGGTGATCAAAGTATCCGGAACCGCCAGCCCCAACTCTGCAGCCAGCGCCAGTTGGTAGGGCTTATGCTGAGCCTGCTCATCCAGAGCCGGAGGGTTGACCCAGGCGATATCGAGCGATGCCCACATCCCGGCCAGCGCCTCGCTGCACTCGGTGTAGGTGAAGGCGGCGACGCCGGGAGCCAAGCCATCGTGCAACTCGTGGAGCAGCGGCCGGCGCCACCAGCCGGCCCGGCAAGCGGCCAAGTCAATACGCCGGCCATCGCTGATCAACTCGAAGCTGGTCCCCTCCGGCCCGAAGCGCTCCATAACTGAGGAGCGCTTCGGGAAGCCGGAGGTATCGAACAGCACCACCGGGTGCCCAATCTGACGCAAGAGAGCTAACACGGCATCAGCATGTGGATCTGCCCGGTGGGAGACCACCAGGATCATTGGCTATTCGCCCGCTTCGCCGGATATCTGGATGAGCGCCTCTGCGGCCAGAGCGCTGGCCTCCTCCAAACGAGCAGCGTCGGCCGTCGCCTGGGCGGCAGCGGCCCTTGACTGCGCAGCCGCCGCCTCCAGGTCCAGCACATCTTGATGCAACGCTGAGGCGGCGCCCTCGTCGAACTCGGCAGCGTGGTGCGGGGAAAGCCCGAATGGCCGGAGCCGCCCGGGATTGATCACTATCTCGCCCGGCCGGACGATCACGTCTTTAGCTGCCTTCACCGGTCCGACGTCCTTAAACGGCTTGGCCCGGTCCAGTGGCGCCTTGGCCACGATATGGTCTCTGAGCTTTTTGGGCACCAACCCCGGCCCGGCGCAGTTCGGGTACATGAGCTTGATCGCCGCGATATCGCCCGGCGACAGCGCCTCGCGCTGGCCGATCTCTGCATTGGGGTCGGTGGGAACGATGGTGTCCTGGTTATTCTTCGAAAACGCCTTCCGTGGGTAGTGCATGATCGAGCCATAGTCGTAGGCGCCCAGATCGTCACCGTCGGTGATGTGCTGGTTGAACTGGGCAGCCATGCCGGATTGGATGTTCTCCCACTTGATCGATACGAACAGGTCTCGATCCTCCCGGCTTTGCTCGTGCCAAAGGCCCAGAGCGTGGCCGATCTCATGAATCGTGTTTCCCGTAGAGCAGTTCGGACCGAGCGAGATGACCTGCTCGCCGCCCCGCATGCCCACCAGGGACCAGCATCCTCCCTGGTCGGTAAACTTGATCCAGTTGGCGTGGCCGGCGGTTTTCGGTACAAAGCCAATCGCGGTTTTTGACTCCCAATGGGCAATTGCGTCAGTAACTCGAGCCTGGTTGGGAAGGGCGGGGTCGATGATGAAGGGAACCTGGCAGTTGGTCCAGCGAAAGCCCGGAATGCCCACGCCGAAGGCGATGTCCGGATTCGCCGCCGCAACCTCCCGGGCCTGCCGGCTGGCCGACTCAACCTCCCCCACAGTCCCCAAAGCAATGTCGGCCTCGAAGATCGCAATGCCCCCTACGTCGTAGTAGGTGACCGACTTGTTGACGAAATTGTTGCCGGAGATGATCGCCGTGCCCATCTTTGCTGAGCCCCGCAATTCTGAATCCTCAACTGCGGTGGCCGCTGGTTGCTTGCCGTCCTTGCCTTCTTTAGCCATCCCATACCTCCCGTTCGCCATGTCAGTGCAGGACACTAGCCGACCACAATGCCCACCGGCCAGTTCCCAACTGCCTCATTTGCCGGGAAACTTTCTGGGCGATAATCCTTTTGGGGCGCCGGGGAGGAATTGATGGCTACGCTGTTCGAACTGACGATCAAAGAACTGCCGGCTGAAGGCAAACTCACCCCGTTCGGCATCTCTTTAGCGCGCATTGCCGGGCATCCGCCCCATTACAGGATCTCCGAAGGCCTGCTGGTAGATACCGGGGAACGAACGGCCCTGGGGGAGCAGACGGTTACCGTCGAAACCTTGGAGCTGGAGGCGGGCAGCATAGCCGGATTGGCGGCCGGTGTGGTGGGCGGGCCGCTCTATCCGGAATGGGTCGCCCAATCCGAACCCCCCCACCCGTACGGGGCGTTCGATTGGAGCGCCCGCCGGCTGGTGATCGAAACAGGTGCACTCCGGCTGGGCCTGCCCTGGGAGCAGATAGCAGATGGGCTCCAGCCGGAGCGCATTGCGCTGGTGCGCCGAAGTGCCACGCCGACCCCGCCGATCAACCGGTACCTGGACCGGCGTATCGATATCGCCTACGAAACGGACGGCTTGCCGGCAGACCACACCAGGGTGCTTGACGAGTTCGTAGTACAAGCGGGCCAGCGCTCCAACACCGTTGCCTGGGACGTTCCCCCCGATGCCTCTGACCTTTGGCACCTGAGCGCACCGAGCGTCGCCGAAGCAGCGCTGCGGCTGCGCGCAGTGCGGGGTCCGAGGGTGTTGGTGATCCAGATCACGCAGGGGCCGGTCGACCTGACCCAGGAGAGTGAGTTGGCTTCGGCCGCTTTCGAACAGGGCTTCTGGGCGGTGGTGATCGCCGCCCTGCCCGATGCCTCGACCACCTCGTTCTTCCACACGTTCTACCGCAAGCTGATGCACAACCTGCCGATCGAGTTCTGCGTCCAGGCGGGGCTGGAAAGCTCGGGCCTGCCCGGGTACCCGGTGCGCTTGTACGCCCGGCCGGGGGGAGAACTCGCCCTGTCTCTCACCCGGATTCCGGCTGAGATGGCTTTGACTCCACTGTCGGCGATACCCCAAGAATCGGCGCACGATTACACCGAATTCCCTGTGCCCCCGGCGGCTCCGCCGGGGCATGGGCCTCCGGCGCCAGGCGGCGCACGCCGCATGCCCAGCCGGAGCGCCCGTCCGGGCAAGCCTGCCCTGGACGTGGCCCGCGCCGCCCTGCCGCACCTGCGGCGAGCCCGGGTCGTAGACGACATTGCCCGCCGGGTGGAACGCACCGCACAATCGGTGCATGCCGAACGGTTCGAAACCGACTTCGCCGAGGTCAACGATCTGCAGTTCGTAGGCGAAATTCACGACAACGAGGCAGTTGCACGTGTCGCCTCTCGAATCCGGGAGGCTGTGGCAGCCGAAGCATCGCTGATCGAAGACGTGGCCGCCCACCCGCCCGGGCCCCGTTTCACCAACGTGACCTTTTTCGAAGGGAAGTTGAGGCTGGACAGCACCCGGCCGCTTACGCCGGACACAGTTTACCGCTTGGAAGTGGCAATCGAACCGGCCACCGAGGGCGCCCATGTCACGGAACGGTTTGACGAATCCGCCCTGACCGAGGAGTTCAAACGGCGCGATACGGTGGAGTTAAACGTAGTGGTCTTCTCCCCCGCCGCCGAGTTCGCCCTCCCGAACAACCAGCAAACGCTGGTGCTCCCTCGGGTAGGCGCCTCGGCGCCAGCCCGGTTCGAAGTGACGCCCCGCCATACCGGCTGGTGCGCCCTGCGAGTGGCGATCTATTACCGCAATACCATGCTGCAGTCCCTGGCGGTGCGGGCGTTCGCCGGCACCCCGGAGAGCATGCCCGCCGATGCCGTACCGACCATTCGGCGGGACCTGGATTGGGCGGCCACTACCGACCTTCAACTGCTCGACGACCTGGCCCAGCCGGTGGTGAGCATCTTCGCCAACGATGCCCCAGACGGCAGCCACTGGATCGGCGTGTTCAGCCAGCAGGCCAACGCGCTCAAACTCCGTTCGGGCGACATGTGGAAGCTGGACGCTCAGGATCTAACCGCCCGGGTGGCGGATGTGCGCAAACGGATGCAGGCATGCCACGGCGAGCAGGAGTACCGCTATCCGCCGGGCAAGCCTCCTGCCGACCCGGAGGTGGTGAAATTCGGAAGTACCGCGCTGGTTGAGCTGGCAAAGATCGGCCGGCTCGCTTACGAGTCGCTCCTCGACCTTTCGGAGGGCACCTCTGAGGAGCGTCTGGAAGCGTTCGACGACGCCTTGCGGGCGGAGGACGGGAAGAGCCCGGGCATCATCTCGATCGCCCGATGCGACTCCAAGTGGTCGGCTCCGTGGTCGGTCCTGTACGACAAGCACCTGGATCTGGACCGCAAAACCGAACTCCACATATGCCCGGTGGCCGAGAAGCAGATCGCCGGCAACGTGTGGGCCAATGGAAAGATCACGAAGAAGCTCGATCTGCTGGACAGCCCGGCTAGGTGCCGTGCCCAAGCAGCCTGCCCGCTCAACGACCAAGCCAGGAAGGCGATCACCGTATGCCCGCTCGGGTTCTGGGGCTTCCGCTTCCAGATCGAGCAGCCGCTCCAGCATGTAAGCAAGACCCCCTCCGGACAGGTCCCTGGCGAGCTGGCGGCTGAGTCGTTCAACCAATCCAGCCTGATCCTGCGACCGAAACGGCAGAAGATCCGGGTGGGCGCCGGGGCCTATCCGTTCCCCCTGGTGGACCGGCACCGTGCGGAGCTGGAGTCCATCAAAAACGTGTCCGTCGAGTGGGAGTCGGAGCGGCCCAAAGTGCTGAACCTGCTCTACCAACCGAAGGGCCACCACCTGATCTACTTCTTCTGCCACGGACGGGAAGTGGACGAAGTGGCGTTTGCGCTTCAAGTCGGTCCCAAGGAGGACCCGGCCAACACGATCAGCCCGGCCAGCATCGACCGGGAACTTGTGCGCTGGGGCGGCGAAAACCCCCAGCCGCTGGTGGTGGTGATCGCCTGCGAGTCGCTGGCCGCCCGCCCGGAGCTGGCGCATGACCTGTTTGCCAAGCTAAGGCGGGTAAAGGCCTCCGGCGTGCTGGGAACCGAGATCTCCGTCGGGCTACGGCTCGGGAAAGATTTGGGGCTGAGCGTCATGAACTCGGTGGCGGCCGGCGTTTCGGTGGGCGAGGCCCTCCTTCAACTGCGCCTGGACATGCTCCGGCGCTTCAACCCGCTGGGTCTGGCGCTCACAGCCAACGCTCCTGCTACGCTGCATTTGTGCGACGACCCGGCCGGCAAGGGTAGCTGCCGGCGCTACCACACCGCGCGAACCTGACGGCCGCTCGGTTAGCCAGGCCAGACCCCGGCGTACTACGGCACTGCAATTATCGCCTCCCACACCGCATGGGCTACCTGGGGAACGGATATCTCGCTGTGGGCTCCGCTTACCTTGTCGCCACCGACGATCACCCGGTCACAGTCGATGTTGTAGACCCTGCCCGGCTGGAACCCATAGTTTCCTGTTGCCTCAAGGGCAACTTTGTCCTGAATGTCGATGCCCGGTCCCCGCACCCCGAACGCACCCAACCCGCCGTACTTGGGCAAATCGGTGGGGTCGAACGAGGCATCGAAGGAGGTCATCGCCGCTTTCGGGTACCAGGTGCCCACCGCCTTGTCGTGGACTGAGGTGGTGACGATAATCGGACCGCCCACCACCCCCTTGTCAATCAGCCTGCGGAAGTATCCCGGCTTACCCGGATCCTTCGGGATGTCCTTGCAGTAGGACCAAAGCGAAACGGCCCCTTGGACCAGCGAGATCGATCCGATCTTCCGGGGCAGGCCAGGCCCGCCGGGCGGGCCGACGGCAGCCCCCGACACCAACACGCACCCAAAGCTGTGACCCATCAGGTGGTAGCGGACCCCTTCAGTCCCGGGCAGCTTCATCAGCCGGTTGAGCAGATTGTGACCACCCGATTCGCCCACCTGTCGTCCCCGCTTCTTCATCGTCCAAAAAGACATGGTCTTGAGCGGCGAGAGCAGGTTCCCCGCCAGCTCACCGATGCCAAAGTCCGCCTCGTCGCTAAACGATGCTTGGTAGGCGACTTCCGGGTCGAACGGGTCGCGGTCTGCGTCGGGCGATGCCCCCGGCCCCTCGCTGCCCAGGCCCAGGATCGAGTCAAGCTCCAGGTAGGCCTGGGCAACCGCTTCCGGGAGCCGGGGCGGGAGCGGGTCATCAGCGGCCGCCTCGATGATGGTGCGCAGCGCCGCCCTCGCCCGGGCGTTGCCCGCCAGTCCCAGCCGGAGCGACCACCTGCGGACCTCGGCTGCCACGTCGAGCGCCGGACCTGCGGTCGCGTCAAAGCTCACGTCGCCAAAGTCCTCTTCTCCGAACGGCTCACTTGGCCAGTGGATGCCTACCAGCAGCGGCTTGAAGCCCGGGCGCACCCGGCGGATCTCCTCCCGGTCGGCGCTCAGGCGGGCCATCGCCGCAACCCAACCCTTGTACTGGCGCAGCGCTGAGGGAATGTCGCCCCGCCAGCCGTGGCTGAACAAGAACACGTCGGTTACCGCATCGCCCACCGACGCGGCGATCCGGTCCGACATCTTGCCGCCCGGGTCGTCGGTACGCTCCCGGCCGTCCTTATCGAACGAGATCAGGTGGTAGGACAGATCTGTGGCGGGCACTTTGACGACGGGCATCGGTTCTCCTTTCGGGTCAGAGCTTGAGGCGGGCGGCCGGGTCGCCCAAGACCAGGTAGTTGCGGGCGTCGGTGGCGGCGGTCCACACCGAAGCGAATGGGACAAACGACGCCACCTTCTTCGCCGCCACCTGGCTTAGAAGGTCTGCCAGGTCAAAGGCGAGTTCGCCGGTGCGCACGTTGAAATCGTCGAAGGCTACCCCCACCGGTTTGCCGTTCATCAACGCCCGCAGGGTCGATTGGAAGGTCTGGACCTGCTCGCCTGCCCGGGGGGCCTGAAAGGAGTGGCTCCACGCCCGGTCGACATGGGCCATAACTGCCAGCATTCCCCCGGCCAGCAGGCGCTGAGGCAGTTCGGCGACGAACGCCGCCTCAGCGATCTTGACCGGCACCGACGGATCCACCCGGTGGGCAAAGTCATCTCCGGCCGGCGTCCCGCCTCCGTAGCAGGCGAACAGAAAGGCCATCCTCCCGGCAAGTGCCGCCCCGGGAGCCACATCGGTTCCGGCAAAAGTGTGCTCCGAAGCTGGAGGGGTACCCACTCCCGGCCAGTCGGCAGTGATAAGCGCTCCCTGGCGAGCCAGCTGATCCGGGTGCCCGGCAGGATAGCCCATGCCGTGCCCGGCGGTCATGATCAAGGCGGCGGGGCTCCGGTTGACCAGTTCGGCCAGTGCCTCATGGGTGGCCGCCTTGTCGACAGTGGCGCCAACTCCCCACCCCGGCACCGCCTCCAAGCCCACCTGGAGCGGCTGGATCAACCGGGTCATGCTTAACGAGGTGGCGGCATCGCCCCGGTTGCGCGGGCCGAACAGCTCAAGTCTTTTTTCCGTGGGCGGGCCGTTTTCGGCGGCCACCAGATGATCGGCGTAGCGGCGATAGTCGCCAACGCGGGCGAAGCACAGCCTGCCTACCGCCCGCTGCAGGTCCACCCGGTACTGGGTCTCGAACGGGATGTGGTCAGGCGGCCCGGCGAACAACAGGAAAAACGGCATGTCCTTGGGGTCGGCGCTGCCTGCGCCCACGCCGTGCCGGGCCATCCACTGGGTGGCGCTCTCCTCGCCAATGCCCTTCTTGCCCTCGTAGATCCGAAACAGCCCACCCGCCTGCTGCTTGCGATGCTCGATGAGCGGCTCCAAATGCTTGCGCATCGCCTTGACCGCAACCGCATGGGCGGGCCGGCCGGAAAAGACAATACCCCAGCCAGCCTGGTCCACCCGGGAGTCGTCCACTCCGGAGATCACCTTCATCAGCCCGTTGCCCAAGTCCTCCACCCGCTGGCGGGCAGCCGCCTCACGCTCTTCGTTGGCCGGGCCGCCGGCCAGGGCGACAGAAAATTTCTTCACCGGCTGGGGCTTGAGCAGGTAGTTGCCGGTGAGCGCGTCGATGCCGCTAACCGTCACCATTTCGGCCCTTCTTGGCGCCATCGCATTCCCTCCCAGATTGAGTCTTTCATGCGCCGGGGCAGCCTGCGCGGGCGCGAACCGGCATTCTGGATGGACACCTTCCAGGTCGCAGCTATTCGAACTTGCGCCGGGCCCTCAGCCGGTCAGCGACACTCCGCACCTGCTGCACTCGGCAGAGAATCCAAACGCGGTGAATCCGCAGCGCGGGCACTCCTTCGATGCCATCTTCCCCGAGAAGCCGGGAAGGGCTGGTGAGCTTTGGAAAGGGGCCTTGCGCAGGCGATGATCCTCAGCGGTGATCCTGGTCACGCGCCAGGAGCGCTCGGGAGTCGGTTCGTCAACATTGGGATCCGGCGCCTGCTCCTCAGCCTTACTTTCTTCCACCGGACCGCCTTTCCGTCGATAGCTCCCGTCGAATTCTACCGGACCGCCCGGCAAGGGTTGACCAGTGGAATCCTGTCGACAAGTTCGTCGGTTGCGTTGCCGTCCCATGAACGTATGCTCCTTCGGGAATTAGCTGGATCATCCAGAGGTTGGACAAACTGATACACCACCCGGCTTGGAGAAACGACCAGATAGGAGGCGGCATGAGAACAGGCGTGAAAGTTGCGGCAGCAATGGCATTGGTGGCCGGCACCATCGTCCCGACAGCGGTGGCCTCGGCGCAGACATCGTTTGGCGTCAATGCTTCTATCCAGGCGAGCCTGGCAGCACGAATCTGCCGGCCTTTCCCCAGGACCTTGCTGGTCATAGGGCTAACTGCGGATCAGCGGCTGATCTGCTTTAACGAGCGCGCTCCGCAGGCGGCGTTCAGCATCGGGGCGGTAAGCGGCCTGACCGGCGACACCTCGGTGGTCGGCATTGACTATCGCGTCCAGGACGGCAACCTTTACGGCTTGGGTAATAGCGGTGGAATCTACATCCTGAGCACCGTCGACGCTGCGGCAACCAAGGTGGGGCAGTTCAGCGTGGCGCTGACAGGCACGAGTTTCGGCGTTGACTTCAACCCCGCGGCCAACGCCCTTCGTGTGGTGAGTGACATCGGCCAGAACCTGCGCCACCCGTTCAACGTTGGTCCGGCACCGGGAACTCCGGCTGCCACCACCGCCATGGACACGGCGCTTAACTATCTTGGTGGAGCCAACCCGGCTCTTGGAATCGGAGGGTCCGCTTACACCAACAACGACCTGAACTCGGCCACCTCGACCACGCTGTTCAATATCGACGCCAGTTTGGACCAGGTGGCGCTGCAGTCTCCCCCCAACGCCGGGACGATGGTGGCTACCGGGAAACTGGGCGTTGACGCCACAGGTCAGGTCGGCTTCGACGTGTTCAGCCCGCTGCAGGGCGGAGTCGCGGTGGGCAACACCGCTTTGGCTGCGCTACAGGTAGGTGGTACGAGCAGCCTGTACGGAGTAGACCTGCTCACGGGCCAGGCGTCCTTCAGGGGATCGTTCGGCGCCAACCAGGTGGTTGATCTGGCCATCCCGCTGAACCAGTAACTCAAGCAGGGACTAAACACGGGCCCCCAAGGGGGCCCGTGTTTGGTTTGGCGCGCGGGATTGCCCTGAGCGACCTGCTCGCACCTGTCACCGTGGGCCCACCAGGATTCGAACCTGGGACCAATGGATTATGAGTCCACTGCTCTAACCGCTGAGCTATAGGCCCTACGGACAAGTTTAGGCTACCGAGTAACCTGACCCGCCTGGGCTCGAATCCGACCGATCCTGGGGTCATCCGGACTTTCTCCAAGATTGCGGGTTGTCAAACGGCGTTTCTATGTATACCCTGACTTCCTAGATCGTTGTTTGCGTTTTAATGATTAAGGCGGGCTGAAGCTTTTTGAAAGCATGGATCTACCTCGTTGAGTGCACCGGACTCACGTGCGGCGAACCCTGGCAACACGTAGTCAGCTGGCACGATAGCCTTCCCGACGCTGTGATCGCGGCCGCCGGCTACCGGCGCTCCTACCAGTTGAACTTCGGACGGGCCAATCCAGACGGCCGGAAATGGCAGGTGGAACGGGTGGCGTTGACTCCGGGCACCAGCGACCGTGGCTTGTTCGCCGCCCGGCCCGGCCTGCAATGAACGACCGGTGCCGTTCCCAACGCCCTTCGTCGGAGTTGCGAGCAGGGACGGCCACGCTCATGGACCTTACGATGCACCTGCGCACCGACTGGCAGCGCTACCCGGCCGCCGGCTCACATCCGGTCTTGAACCTCGAGGACCGGCTGCGCGAGATCACCCTGCGGGCCAAAGAAATGGAGGCATGGGGGATGCACACGTTCGATTCGTGCGCTCTGGCTGCCGCCGCTGAAGCCTACTTCGTGGTTGCGACGGTCCGCCGGGGCCTGGAGCATTTCGGGTCCAGCCGGTAGCATCACCTCTTCGTAGGGCCCCTCCGGGTGGCTGATCGCCCGCCCGTCGGGCGGAAAAGCGTCGTCAAGCGCGCCGGACCCGGTAAATTGTCGGATAACCATGGCAGATTACGAAACTGCGTCGCGCCCGGTCCGGCTTCTGGTCATCCGCCACGGCGAGTCAACCTGGAATGCCCGAGCGTTGTGGCAGGGCCAGGCGGACCCGCCGCTGTCGCCGCGAGGCAAGCAACAGGCTTACACCGCAGCCGAGGCGCTGGTGGGTGCGGGCATCGGGCGGGTGGTGTCATCGGATCTGATCAGAGCCAGGAAGACCGCCGAGATCATCGCCCACCGGCTCAAACTCGACAAGGTGATCATGGACGAGGGCTTCCGAGAAGTCGACGTGGGCGAGTGGAGCGGGCTGACCCGAGCCCAGATCGAACAGCGCTGGCCGGGGCTACGTGCCGCCTGGGCCGAAAACCGTTTGGAAGCCACCCCCGGCGGGGAGCTGCTGAGCGCCTTCTCCGATCGGGTGGTGCAGGCGTTGCTTCGCACCGCGGCCACCGCGGCCACCTCGGGCAGCAAGCCCGCGCTGGTCCTGGGACACAGCCGGGTCCTTTCCGCCTTGGAGGCCCGCACCGGAGTGCGCTCCCACCGGCAAACCCACCTGTGCGGCCGCTGGTTTGAATTCGCCGACGCAAAACTGACCGCCGGGGCCCCGGTCAACCTGCTCGATGGATCCAGGGAGCGCGCTACCCACTGAGCTTGCCCAAGGGCAAAAGGTTGAATTTATACTTGGCAGCAAGAAAGGGAGTTCAACTTCAAGACGGGTCCACGCAACCGGTGCTGCCACCGCCGGGTCCCGCGGGCACCTTCCGCTCGTAGGGTGTGGTGAACCCGCTACCCGGATCTGCGGTAGTGCGGTAGCGCAAGATCCCCCGGGCAAGCGCCTCCGCTTCGATTCCTCGCACGTCCTGACGGCTGAGCAGCGCCTCCTCCGCCGGATTGGAGACGAATGCCAGCTCGGCGAGCACCGCGACCGTCCCATCCTGGCCCGCCAGGCGCAAGATGCCGTAGTAGTCGCCGCCCCGGCTGTTCAGCCGCCATTTCGCCCCGGCGTCGGTATCTCCCACCCAGGAGGTGCCCAGGGGAGCCAGATCCTTGACCACCTCCTCGTAGATCAGCCCGGAGAGGCGCTTGGAGTCTGGCGACCGGAACTGGTAGAAGGTCTCCGTCCCGGGCCGGTCCCGGGGGCCGTCCGGGTCGGCATTGTGGTGGACTGAGACCAGCAGGGCGGGCTGCGCCGCCTTGGCTATAGCCACCCGGAAGGCCAAAGTGGCCCGGTAGTCGCCCGACCGGGATAGCACGGCGGGCACCCCAGCCGCCGCAAGTGCGGAGACTGTTTTGGCGGAGACATCCAGATTTACCTCCTTCTCCAGCAACCCGGCCCCACCGACCGCCCCGGGCTCGGCCCCGCCGTGGCCAGGGTCTACTATCACCTCCGGCTTCGGTACCCCTTCCCCCTGCCCGACCGGCATCCAGCGAGACAAATCGCACGGGGTGGCGATCCGGGCCCAGCCGTCTTTCAACTCGAGCACGGGCAGCACCACACCCGCCCGGAGCCGGCCAACCTCCGGGCCTCCGGGCGCTCCGGCCAGACCTGCGCCCGCCGGCCCGACCACCAGCAGGCCGGGCGCGGCTACCGGTAGCGACGATGGCGATGGTTCAGGCGCAATCGACGGTTCGGGCGAGGCAGAGGCCGGCGACGGCGCCGTCGCCGTAGCAACCGATTCCGGGACGGGGGCAGCACAAGCGACCAGCCCGACAAGGGAAAGCGCAATGAGCGCACCTCTCACACGACCCACGGGTTAACCTTAGCGCTTGAGTTGGCCGACAAACGCAATCTCATTGGTGATCCTGCTACTCGCATCATGCGCTCCGGCCCCGGTGCCGGCAGGATCTGCCTCTGCAGTTCCCTCCCCCGCGGTCGCCAAACCTTCACCGGTGCCCGCCGCCGCCGGGAACTCGCCCTCGGTTGCCGCCAACGGGTCTTTGGCCACCCCCACCCTTCCAAAAACCGCAGAGGCCGATTACACCGCTACCGTAGCCCCGGTCACCGCCGCGCAGCTCCCATTCTCCTGGCGCCCCGGATGCCCGGTAGCCCCGGAAGACCTGCGCCTGCTGAGCGTTTCCCACATCGACTTCAATGGAGCCATCCGGCAAGGTGAGTTGGTGGTGCACCGGATGCACGCTGACGACATCGTGTCGGTGATGCGTGCACTGTTCCAGGCCCGCTACCCGATCGAACGCATGGAACCTGTGGACCACTATCAGGGCGACGACGACTTGTCGGTCGCTGCCAACAACTCCTCCGCCTTCAACTGCCGGGCGGTCACCGGGCGGGCCGGGGTCTGGTCCCAGCACGCCTACGGCTGGGCGCTCGACATCAACCCGGTCCAGAACCCTTACGTTAGCGCCGGGAAGGTACTTCCGCCCGCCGGGCAAGAGTTTGTCGACCGATCACAGGAACGGCCGGGCATGATCAGGCCGGGCGATGTTGTTGTGGAGGCGTTCTCGTCAATCGGATGGAAGTGGGGCGGGACGTGGCTCAGCGTCAAGGATTACCAGCATTTCTCGCTCACCGGGCGGTAATCAAAGCTTCCGCAATGCTCCGAGCAGGCCGGTGAGCAGCTTCCACATCGATTCGATTGAGGAAACGGTGGTGTACTCGCTGGGAGAGTGGGCGCCCGAGATCAGCGGCCCGAAGGAGATCGCTTCCATCCCGGGGCGCTTGGCAACCAAGACGCCGCACTCCAGCCCGGCATGCAAGACTTCGACGCTGGGCAGGCGCCCGTTGATCTCCTGGAATTGCTGGCTGGCCATGGCGGCGAGCCGCGAGCCGGGGTCTGGCTCCCAGCCGGGGTAGCTCATCTCCACGGCAACGGTCGCGCCGGCTTGCTCCGCGAGTTTTTCGATACCGGCTTGGACCTCGCCCAAACGCGCTGCCGAGAAGCTGCGCATGCTGGCCAGGACTCGGGCGGAGCCCGCTCCCGCGTCCACCCTCGCCAGGTTGGCCGAGGTCTGCACCTTGCCCTCAAAATGCTCGCTCATCGCCAAAACGCCGTGAGGAAGGGCGTTCAGCAGGTCAAGCAGCCGGACGGCCCCCGATGCAGCGAAAACTTCGCCCGGGAGCTCTGCCGGATTAACCTCAATTGACAGGGCGGGCTCCTCAGCCCGCCATTGCGCCATCTCTTCTGCCGAGGCACGGTTGAACGCCGCCGAGAATATCGCCTCATCTTCCAGGGGCACCAGTACGGTCGCCGAAGCGTCGCGCGAGATGACATTGTGGGCGCTACCACCATGGATCGTGGCGATAACCGGCTGCTGGGGGAGGCTCCCGATCACTTCAAGCAACACCTTAAGCGCGCTGGCCCGGTGCTCATGGATGTCGACACCGGAGTGCCCGCCCCGGGCCCCGGCCACGACGATTAGGTGGGCGACGCAACCCTCCGGGACGGGCTCGGCGGGCAGGGCAAGTGAGATCCGAACCGCCGAGCCACCGGCGCAGCCGACAGTCAGCGTTGCCGGGTCCTCGCTGTCCAGATTAATGAGCATGGTCGCCGACAGCAGATCCGGGTCGAACGCCATCGCCCCGTGCAGACCGGTCTCCTCCTGCACCGTGAACACCAGTTCCAGCGGTCCGTGCTCGATGCCCGGATCGGTGATCAACGCCAGAGCGGCGGCGGCCCCGATGCCGTTGTCCGCACCGAGCGTGGTCCCCCGGGCAAATACTTTGTCGCCCTCTCGGCGGACGCGGATGGGGTCGGCGGTAAAGTCGTGAGCAACGCCCGGCTCCCGCTCGCACACCATATCCAGATGGGCTTGGACGGCCACCGCCGGACCGCCCGCTCCCCCGGCGTAAACCACCACATTTCCGAACGAATCCTCCCGCCATGGTAGCCCGGCGGCATCGGCGGTCCGGCGGACGTAGTCCATGCTCGCCTTCTCCCCGCCCGAGGGCCGCGGGATCGCGCTCAGCTCGCCGAAATGCTGCCACAAGGCCGGCGGTGCCAATCCCTCCAGGGCCTCGTACATGGGTCTGGCCTCCCGGACCGGTCATCAAGTTAGTGATGTAGTTTAATCCGGGGTCGGCGCCCGCGGTTGCGACGGCCGACCTGATGAACAGCCTGACGGGGTTGGCGGTAGTCTGCTCGCATGGTCGGGAACCGGAGGCGCAGCAAGCTCCTGAAGGCCGTCGCGGCGCTGGGGCTGGCGGTGGTAGGCGCATTGATTTCCCGGCGAGGCGATTTCCGGGACGAGCAAATGCGCTTGGAAGCGATCCTTCCGGCGGCCGTGGGGTCTGCGACGATTCTGCTGGCGGGCCTCGCCTCGGTGCGGGCAGGCACTGCCTGGGTCCGGGATGGAGCGATCGCCAGGGTCGGGGAGACCAAGGGCAACTTCGTAGCAAAAGCCGCCTACATCGCAGGGACATTAATCGTGATCCTGTGGACCCTTGGTGCGGCGGGCATCCATCTGCAGAACCTCTTGCTGGGAGGGGCGCTTACCGGGGTGGTCCTGGGCATAGCCGCTCAACAGACGCTTGGCAACATTTTCGCCGGCATCGTGCTGGTGGTGGTGAAGCCGTTCAACGTGGGCGACCAGACCGTGATCAAGACCACCCTGGGCGAATACGAAGGCCGGGTGGCTGCGATCGGTTTCTTCTACGTGTCCATGGAGACAGCCAACGGACCGGTAGACATCCCCAACGCCGCCGCCCTGGCCAGCGCCGTCGGCCCGGGGGCCCGGTCCACTCCGAAAAAGCCCGAAGAATCGGCGGAACCTGCGGCTGAAGAGGGCGGGGCGGGTTGAGCTAGAAGCCACCCGAGGTAGTGGCAGGTTAGCCTGCGCATTTCCGGAGTGCGGCGTCGAAGGTGAGCAAACGTGCGTCGTGGGTTCGAACGGTGTCAAGGACGACGGCATCGGGCAGCTTGAGACCGGTTTCGGCACGGATGCTGGCCCAGCGCACTGGATCGTTGTTGCGGATCGGGACAACCAGGAACGCCATTTGGAGAGCGGCCGCGGCAGCTTCGGCAAGACCCAGTTTTGCCGGGCCGACCAGACATTCGGCCATAGTTACGGGGTGGAGCAGAAGCGTTTCCAAATCGCCGGAAGCAACGTTGTCGGCAACAGCGTCGGTGTGATTAGGGTCTTCGGGGTCCCGCAAAGCAATAACCCAACTGGCATCTACCACGATCATTCCGGCCAGTCACCGCCGGGAGCGTAGAGGGCGGAAGTCCCAGGTAACGAGCCTGCCAGTGTTCGGCGGGCGGCCGCCTGAGCGGTAGGTGAGCGCCCTCCGCCGGCCCAATCCCGCAGAATGCTGACTATCAACCGACTGCGCGGGATGCCGGGCCAGCGAACCTGAGCGATGTCCAGGATTTCGGCAACAAGATCAGTCTCGGTCACCGGATGACGCGCCCTGGTAGTCGGCATGGCTGCCAAGTGTAACACCAGGTGTTACCCGCACCAACTGGTCGGTGCAGGGCTCGGATCGGCCGGAACTTACCACGGGCCGCCAACGCCAAGGTCGCCTGCTAACCTGAGCCGATGGGCCACCAGTTCATCTTTACCATGCGGGACCTGCGGCGGACCCATCCTCCGGACAGGGTCGTGCTCAGCGGCATCAACATCTCGATGTTCCCCGGGGCCAAGATCGGTGTGCTGGGGGCCAACGGCTCGGGCAAGTCTTCGCTCATGCGGATCATGGCGGGCGCCGACGACGGCTATTCCGGCGAAGCCCGGCTTACGCCCGGGTTCACCGTCGGCCACCTGGAGCAGGAGCCGCAGCTGGATCCGGGCAAAGATGTGATGGGCAACGTCGCCGAGGGGGCGGGTGAGGCCAAGGGCTTGGTGGACCGCTACAACCAGGTATCTGAGCAGTTCGCCGACCCGGATGCCGACTTCGACCTGCTGATCGCCGAGCAGGCGGAACTACAGGAGAAAATCGATGCGCTGGACGGCTGGTCGATAGAGCGCACGCTGGAGATAGCCATGGACGCGCTGCGTCTGCCTCCGGGCGATGCCGCAGTCACCAACTTGTCGGGCGGTGAGAAGCGCCGGGTGGCACTGTGCCGGCTGCTACTGCAAAAGCCGGACCTGCTCCTGCTGGACGAGCCCACCAACCACCTGGACGCCGAATCGGTGGCCTGGCTGGAGCGGACGCTGCGTGACTATCCGGGTACGGTTGTGGCAGTGACGCACGACCGGTACTTCCTGGACAACGTCGCCGGCTGGATCCTGGAGTTGGAACGGGGCAGGGGCATCCCGTGGCAGGGCAACTACTCCTCCTGGCTGGACCAAAAGCAGCAGCGCCTGACGCAGGAGGAACGCTCGGACGCCCGGCGCCGGCAGACGCTGGAACGAGAACTGGAATGGATCCGAATGGCCCCCCGGGCCCGCCAGGCCAAAGGCAAGGCGAGGCTTAACTCGTACGACCAGCTGATGGCCGAATCGGAGGCGGCCCCCGAGCGCCAGGACAAGCTTGAGCTGGCCATTCCGCCCGGCCCCCGGCTGGGTGAACTGGTAATCGAAGCGGAAGGACTGGCCAAGGGCTACGGGGACCGGCTGCTGATCGAGAAGCTCAGTTTCTCGCTGCCCCGCAACGGCATCGTCGGGGTGATCGGCCCGAACGGCGCCGGCAAGACCACGCTGTTTCGCATGATCGTCGGGCAAGAGCAGCCCGACGGCGGCGAACTCAAGGTCGGCAGCACCGTGGTCCCGGTCTACGCCGACCAGTCCCGGGAAACCCTGGAGGGCAGCAGGACGGTTTACGACGAGATCACCGGCGGCGTCGACTTGCTGAGCGTCGGCGGGCGGCAGATCCACGGGAGGGCCTTCGTATCGTCGTTCGGCTTCAAGGGAACCGACCAGCAAAAGCTGGTAGGCGAGCTCTCAGGCGGCGAGCGCAACCGGCTCCAGCTGGCCAAAGTGCTGCGCTCGGGCGGCAATGTGTTGCTGCTGGACGAGCCGACCAACGACTTGGACGTAGACACCTTGCGCGCCCTGGAGGATGCCTTGCTCAACTTCGCCGGCTGCGCCCTAGTGATCAGCCACGACCGCTGGTTCCTGGACCGCATAGCAACTCACGTGCTGGCGTTCGAAGGCGACAGCCAGGTACGCTGGTTCGAGGGGAACTTCTCCGACTACGAATCCGACCGGCGCAAACGCCTGGGCACCGACGCCGACCAACCGCATCGGATCAAATACAAGCCGCTGGTACGCAATTGAGCAAAAAAGGTGCCGAGATAGGACAATATTGCTTAAGCCGAACCGGATTCGTGCCGATTGGTCCGGCAGCAGCCGACAGGGGGTGATCCACCATGAGTGACTCCAGCACCACCGCAGGCATGCGGGTAGCGGTGGACTACCGCTTTTCCCGCAAGAGCTTTGCCCAGGCGACCCACGCAGCCTGGAAATCGCAGACTCCATTCCTGCTGGTGATGCTCCTGACCGTGGTGCTGCTCGCCGCCGCCGGCTTCTTGGTGGGACAGGGTGTGCCGGTTCAAGAGCAACTTCCCACCTTCATGTACCTATCGATCGCCGTGGCGTTCTACTTTTGGTACCCCTCGTTTGCCTTCGCCACCGACTCCCGCAACCGGGGCGAGGTCCACTTCGAGTTCACCAGGGACGGCGTGCGCTACCGCCGGCCGCACGGCTCGGGGGACCTTGCCTGGAAGGCGGTTCGGGCAGCCTGGGAGTCCCGGGGCTTTTATATTCTGGCACTTCCCGACCGCAAGCTGGTGGCGCTCCCCAAGGGCGCCTTCGCTCCGGGCGAGGAGCAGCGTTTCCGCCTGATGGCAGCTCTTCAGGGAGTCCCGATCAGGTAGTCAGACGCCACAGGATCCTGACAGAACCCTCGCCGGCGTCCCGTCGGACGCCGTTTCGTACACCTCGATTCCCGCTCCCTCGTAGTACTGGTCGGACAAAACGATCTCCATCCGGCCGTCACCGTTCAAGTCCGCGACAGTAGCCAGGCGTTTCGATGTGACGAACGGGGTCTCAGCGAATCCGGTTCGGGCGATACTGTCGGCAATTACCGTGGTTACCACCTTCTCCTCCACCACCCGGCGCAAGAAGACGATCGAATAGTCGCCAGCCCGGGCGAACAGCGTCGGGTCGAGCTTCTCCGCGACCACGATCACCTCATCGTTACCGTCGCCTTCCAAGTCCACACGGACCGCCTGGAGCACCTGAGGGGCCTGGTCGACGATCCCCAACCCGGCGAACATCTTGGCCGCGGCCTGCCGGTAGACCGAACTTGAAGGGTCCAAAATTTCCACTGCTCGTGGGATCGGGTTGTCGATGCCGGAAACCGCTACCCGCGGCGCACTATGCCCGCCCTCGAAGGTCCTGGTGAGGCCGGGAACCAACAGATCCACGTGTCCGGCAACCGCCCCGCATCTGTCATCGCGAGGTGCGGCGCCTGTCGCGGAGGTTACCGGCAGGCCCAGCCCGAGCAACTTGTAGCGGTCGCCGGCCCGGGCGGGCACACTCGCGAAGTTCCCTTCTCCGGCCACCCAGCGGTTCTTATCCCACCAACCGACCAGCGCATCTGGACCCACTATGACCGAGGTGAGCCCATTGGGGGAGGCAACGGAGGCAGGGTTCGACGCAGGCGTCGAGGGGTCGGCTGGCAAAGACGTTGTCGATGGGAAGCTGGAGGGTGGCACAATGTCAGCCGGCCGGCCGGGGATCGGCGGATCAACCAAACCGGAAACGTTCGGCGAGGGCGTTCGGGGGTCTGCGGATGACGGGGCCTGCCCTGCGGACCCGCAGCCTGCGGCCACGATCAAAAGCGTAGCGAGCCACCAGCGCGCGCTCATCGGAGCGGTCCTGCGCCCCCAAAGATGGCGATGCCTCAGTGCCCTAACCACCGGCGGCTCGCTCATTCGGAACGATCCTCCGCCCCCAAGGCAACTGCCCAGCCCTCAGAAACATCCTCTACCGCCAGGTTCAAGTTCCACCCGCCCAGTGGGCGCATCGGTTCCCAGCGATACCAGCGCAGCCGGCTGAGCCCCTCCCCCAACTCTGCGGGATCCGGGGGCCATTCCAGGTCGCACAGTGCCGCCGCCGCCCACCAGGAAGCGCAGCGCCCCGCAGCGGCTCCCCTCCGCCTGCCGTGGGCGCCGCCGCTCGCACCGGCCCACCCCATCAGCTCAATGGCCTTGCCCGGAGTAATCGAGCCGATGGCGAATTCGTTCTCGCCCAAAGCGCCGACTGCCGAGGCGGCGGTCCCTTCCACAAGGATTGCGTCCGCCCGGCCGTTCGATGCCGCTACCCATGGGGTCACCAGCTCCAGCAGCGCCCGCTCCAGATCGTCTTCGGACAGCCGTTTCCCGGCTGCCGCCTCCGGCCGGCCGCTCACCGGCTCCAGTTCCACCGATGCGATAACGATCTTGTCTGATCGGTAAGAGGGTACGACATAGGCCGGCTCCCAGGGCTGGAGCACCATCGGTAGCTCCAGGATCTCAGGGTGGGCGTCCGAACGGCCTGACAGATCCTCGCCCCTCACCACCCGCTCGGCGGCTACCACCCCGGCTGCCTGGGGGGATCTGATGAACGGCGCAAGTTCGTCGAAAAAGCGGGTGGATGCGGCCACCTCAGTGAGCGGGCCCAACGCGAACCGCCCGGAGACGGGCGTAAGTACCGAAGCGGCCAGCTTCGCCGGGCCCTCGAGGGCCAGCCGGTAGTCGATGTGCTCGGCTATCGGCCACAGCTGCTTTCCCCGCTCCACCGCCTCCCGGCAGCGAAGCGCCAGCTCCACCAGC
The DNA here is from genome assembly GCA_052389675.1 of Actinomycetota bacterium. GTDB lineage: Bacteria > Actinomycetota > CADDZG01 > JAHWKV01 > JAHWKV01 > JBBDRH01. The sequence continues at coordinate 12,677 of JBQTHR010000013.1, read as the reverse complement.
GCCTCCCAGTCGCGCGCGGTGCATAGGCCCTCCACCCGGCGCAGCAACGCGTTGGGCTGTGCCGCCTCCACCAAGTCGGCGGTAGGCAACTGGTTGTCCACCGGCAAAGCGTAGCAGCCCGAACCCAACCATCGGCCGGTAAAGGCTGCCGAAGACCTGAGGCCCGGTACGGACCCATTCCGACTGCTCGGAACCATATGGACCGAGTCTCATTAGGATGGGTCTGTGGCCCCCTTCGTTGTCGACCGCCTGAGCGCCTCCGGGTCCCCCGTGCGAACAGTGGGCGGCAAGGCGGCCAACCTCGCCCGGCTGAGCGCCTTGGGTCTGCCGGTGCCAGATTTTTTCGTTCTCAGGTCCGAGGCTCTGGAGGCGGCACTGACGGCCGCCGGCTTGACCTGGTCGCCACCGCCCGCAGCTTCGATCAAAGTGCCCGACCAGGTGGCCGGTACCGTGCTGGAGGCGTACGACAAGCTGGTGGCTGGGGGCGCTCCACATGTGTCGGTGCGCTCCTCCGACGGAGATGAGGACGGCCAGAACAACTCCTTCGCAGGCCAGTTCAATTCGTTCCTGGGCATCTGGCGATCCGGCCTTCTGGACGCGGTGGCACAATGTTGGCGGTCGGCTTATTCGGAACAGGCGCTGGCCTACCGTACCGCCCGCAAACTGCCCGACAAACGCAGCCCGGCGTTCGGCGTCATCGTGCAGCGGCAGGTCTTCTCGGTCAAGGCCGGGGTCATGTTCACAGTCCACCCGCTGGAACCTGATTGCGCTTACATCGAAGCCAACTTTGGCACCGGGGAGTCGGTAGCCGGTAGCCTGGTCACCCCGGACGGCATCGCGCTCGACCGGGCATCCGGCGCTGTGGTTGAGACCCTGATTGCCGACAAGCGGCGAATGACCCAGGTCCGGCCGGCTGCGCAGGGCAGCACACTAATCGACGTCGACGACCGGGTGCGCAAAAGCGCGGTCTTGACCGGTAAGGAAGCGAGTTCGTTGTTTCGGATCGGCCGCCGGATCGAAGAGTTGTTCGGCCGGCCGCAAGACATCGAGTGGGCGATCGACCCGGCGGGCATCTGGATTCTTCAGACGCGGCCGATCCTGCGTTGAACTCCAAGCCGGCAATCCGGGCCGACGCCGCGACGCTGTGGAACTCACTCATCGCCGAGGGGCTGGCTCCGTTCGACGGCTACGAACTCACAGCAGGCTGGCACCGGCTTTCCGGCGATGGGCTGGCGAAGCTGCGAGCCACCGGGGCAAGCCGGGACCTGCTGGGGCACGTAACCGTGCTTGCCGCCCAAGCCGGTCCGGCACAGGAACGCTTCCGTAAATTCATCGAAGCGACCCAGGCGGCCCTGCCCCTTTTGGCCGAGCCGCAGGCGCCGGATGACCGGATCCAAGCGCAAGCCGAGCTCAACTCGTTCTACGCTCTTGCCCAGCAAATCTGGAAGCACCCCGAGTTGGTGGAATTGGTGATCGACCGAACCTCGCCCGGGGCGCTTCGAGGCATCGAAGACTCCCGGCCGGACCTGGCGGCCCAAGTGCGCAGCCACGTCGAGGACTTCGGCTGGCTACCGCTGCGCACCCGGGGGGGCGCCATGGATTTTCGTCACGTCATGCAACGGTTGCAGAAGATCTTCCTGCGCTGGAAGCCGGACGACGTGCAGGGTTGGCCGGTCCCGGATTCGCCCAGTCCACCTTGCGGATTGGACCTGCTCCTGGCGGCCGAGCATCGAGCCCGCCCCTTACTGGAGCAGGTGGCGGCCGAACTCGGGACCGACGCAGGCCTGCTGGCCTTCCACACGCACCGGGAGATCATCGATGCACTGGCAGGCACCAGAAACTCGCCGGAAAAGGCCGAAGAGCGCCGCAAGGCGCTTCCCGAGGCCCTGCGCGGCCAGGCGGTGTCGCTCGGCCGGGGCGCCGGGCGGGTGCGAGTGGTGACCCGGGCGGCCGAGGGCGCCCCGCTGGACTTGGGCGACGTGCTGGTCTCCGGCCTGAGCTCACCCGACCACGGCGGCCGGGCCTCGATCTTTCCCACCCGCACCGAAGCGGCGGTGGACCTGCGTAAGGTGGCGGCGGTGGTGCTCGACGAGGGGGGCCTGCTCAGCCACGCCGCCATGATCTGCCGGGAACACGGCATCCCGTGCCTGGTAAACACCGAACGAGCGACGATCACCCTGGCCGACGGGGACTACGTGGAGGTGGACGCCTCCAAGGGCGACGGCAGCGTCCGCCGCTTCACCCGCCCTTAAAGGTTCCGCCGCGCATTATCGCTTAGCCCGATTGAACAATTTCACTTTATCTATCGAAATGCTTTCTTTAATCTTTGGCCTGAATTCGAGGAATCTTCGGACTTTCGGTCACAATCAGTGGTCATAGTTGTAGCAAGGGGCGTTCGCGGCACGCCGGCGGTTCCCCCGGCCCCGGTAGATCGGATAACCTCACGGTTCCAATTTCGCGCCGCCCCAAAGCGGCCCTTCGCACCGGCGCAGCCGGCGGCCCGGGAGGTCAGTCCACATCAGTTCAGATGAATCGCTGCTTCGGGCCGAACTTGAGGCCGAGCAGAGCCGGGTAGAGGAGTGCTACGAGCTTTTGGAGGAGCTCCGGCGCCGCTCAGAAGCCAACCTCCAGGACTCGATCGACTTAAAGACCAGCACCCCTCAGTCGGTGTTCGAGCGGGAAGCCTTCGCCAGTCACTCGCGCAAGCGGCTGCACGCAGTCTCGGTGAGCGAGCACCAGCTGGTTTTCGGAAGGCTCGATCTACAGGATCATAGTTCGCCGGTTTACGTCGGCCGAATCGGCCTTGCCGGGCCGGACCAGGAGCGGGCACTGATCGACTGGCGGGCGCCGGTAGGCTCAGCGTTCTACCGGGCAACCGCCCTGGCCCCCAGGGGTGTAGTAAGGCGCCGGACACTGATTACCCGAGGCCGCAACGTTGTCGACATCAACGACGACCTGTTGATGCCCGCTCGAGCGGACGAGCTGGGCGTGGTGGCCGGGGAGGGGGCACTCATGAGCGCCTTGGTCAAGGAGCGGGGCGAGTTTATGCAGGACATCGTCGCCACCATCCAGGCGGAGCAGGACGAGGTGATAAGGACCGATCCCAAGGCGAGCATCATGCTGACCGGGGGCCCCGGGACGGGCAAATCGGTGGTTGCACTTCACCGAAGCGCCTACCTCATGTACGAGCGGGCGGCCGAACTCGAGCGGCGGGGCGTGCTGGTGGTCGGCCCGGGCCAGCGGTTCAGCCGCTACATCAGCCGGGTCCTGCCCTCCTTAGGCGAGACTTCAGTGAGCATCCGCTCAATGTTCGACCTCACTTCGCCCCTAACCGCCACCCGGCGGGAGTCATTGGAGGTGGCTCGGATCAAGGGCCGTGCAGCCATGGCGGGCATCTTAAAAAGGTTCGTCATCGCCGGCTACCCTCTCCCGGACAAGGACCTGCGCACCATGATGGCCGGAAGGATTGTCACCGTTCCCCGAGCCCGGCTCCAAGCCGTGCGCAGCGAGGTTCTAGCCAGCCGATCGTGCGGTTTCAACTCGGCGGCCGAGCAGCTTTGGATGGCGATTGCCCGGGAAATACTGCGCCGGGCCGGCCGCAACAGCCCCCGCAAGAGCGAGGTGGCCGCAGCAGCCCGGGCATTGGCGGAGCGCTCCCCGGTCGAAGAGGTGGTGGAAGCACTCCTGCCCCAGCGTACCGGCCTGCAGACCTGGCGCGGCCTTACCGGCGATCCGTCTGCCCTGATCCACGCCGCCGGGCGGGAACTGAACACTTACGAGGGCGGTCTGTTGGCCCTTGACCTCGGCAGCGCAACCGATCCCCGGGTGGGCGATCTGCCGCTGATCGACGAGATGGACTGGCTGTTCGGGCCGGTCCCAACGGCGGAGGCCGAGCCGCAGCAAGAGCCCGACTACCATGAACTGACCACCTCGCAAGACCGTTTGGACACAGCCCGGCAGCAGGATCTGGCGGCCGGCAAGGACTCAGGCTACGGCCACATAGTGGTCGACGAGGCCCAGGACGTCACTGCTATGCAGTGGCGGATGCTCGGTAGGCGGGGCCAGGACGCCACCTGGACAGTGGTCGGGGATCCGGCCCAGTCCACCCTCGCCGGGCCGCGGCAAATGGAGGAATCCCTGACCCGGCTCCTGGGCGGCAACCGGCTTCAGCGCTATACGCTGGGAATCAACTACCGCACGCCCCGAGAAGTCGTGGAGTACGCCTCGCAGATCTCGGGCATCCCGCTGCAGGTCGAATCGATCAAGTCCGGCGATCCGCCGCGGGTGTTCCGGTACACGGACTCGCCCCGACAGGCGCTACAGGAAGCGGTGAACTGGGCTACTCAGCGGGCCGGCTCAAGCTGCCTTCTGGTAGTCGACGAGAATGACCAGGCGAGTGTCGCCACCGCGGGAGGCATCGACACCATGTGGGTCCTGGACGCCAAAGGTCTGGAGTTCGACAACGTCATTTTGTTCCGGCCGGAGGCGTTGGACAGGGCGAATCCTTCGGATGCGTCGTTGCTGTTGATTGCCGCCACCAGGGCCACCCGGAGCCTGGCGGTGGTTACCGGAGAGGGCGCCAGCACCTGAAGAAGTCCGTCGGCGCCGGCGGGGCGCTGCCGGCTATTGCCGGTCGGGCTCTTCCACCAGGCCGAACGATCCGTCGTCCAGAACCACCAAACCCCCTAGCGGCAACCAGTTCGCCGCGTCTGCCAGCCCGGCCAGGACAGCCGCCTTCGCCGCTACCTCGCTTTCCAGGGCACTGCTTCCCCGGGCGGTTACTTGCACCACGCCGGTGAACGCGGGTAGTCCGGTGGCCGGGTTGATCAGCTGATGGGCCGGGCGCATGCCCTCCCCCAGCCAGCTGCGCTTCTCTATGCTGCAGGTGGAAAGACCGCCATCGGTAAGCGTGAACTGGTAAAGCGGGTCCCCTTTGAACGGGTTGGGCACCTCCACGACGCGCTCCACACCCGCCGTCCCGCCCACCCGGAGATCGCCGTCGCAATCCACCACATAGCTGCTGTAGCCCGCCAGAGCTTCTCCGGCGGCATCGGCACACAGCCCCTTAACCAAGCCGCCTCCGTCGAAGCGCACTCCTGGTGGGCGAGTAACACTACCCCCCTGCGGGTCCAGCGCAACCTGGCGCCAACTGGGTTTTTTTCTCGGGCCACCCGGCTGGCGTTGCTGAGTAAGCGCCAGCGCCAAAGTGAGCGACATGGCCGCCCTTAAACGGTCCTGCTTGTAGCCGGCTGCCTCGATGTCATCGATCAAGGTCCCGTCCACAAGACCGCCGGTGTGTTCGGCTGAGTCGATAAGAACTTGCAAGAAGCGGGCCATCATCGGCGAAACCGGCACAGTGGACTCCGGGTCGGCGTTCAGCCGGCACAGTTCGCTCTCGGGCTTGAAGCGGGAGAAGGTGGCATGCCAGTCCAGCATCAAGTCGCGCACTGCCTCCACCGCGCTGAGCGCGCCGCCGAGTGGTCCGTCGCCATCTATGGCTAAGGTGGTGGGCCCGCCGAAACAGGTGAAGGTACGTAGAACCTCGGTCATCAGCCTATTGTCCGATGAAACGCACCGGGACCAGCGGCATCCCGGGTAGCCCCGTTGCCGCAGCAGGCCGAACGGTCAACTGTCAAGAACCAACAGAACCTGCGCGCTGGCGGCCATGAGAACTGCGCGGTGATGGCCACCAGATCTGCGCGGGTCAGGCCAGGGGCTCCACCCCCTTACCGTTGGTGGCCTGCTGAAGCCGCACGCTGTCGCCGGATGTGACCCGCAGCCAGACGCTTGGAGGGACAAGCCGTCCTCGGGGAAGTTGGTCCAACTAACTAGCGTTAGTGGACGAATTATTGGCCACTTTGTGAGCCAGTCGAGAACGGCCTGTGAGCCTGCTGCGCCTGGCCAGCCAGCACGCCCCCCGAGCTGCGGCGCAATGGCGTGCTCATCGACCCCCAACGACCTGGCCCGGGCGCGAGGCTGAACCAACTCCGACGGACCACGACGAAGCGCAACTACGAAGCCCTGACGGGGGCTTCGACGACCAGTTTGTCGCCGGCAGGTGACCGGGCCGTCAAGGCTTCCCCTCCGGGGCGGCCTGCGGCCGGCCTTGACCGCCCTCGCCTCACCCGCCAAGCGGGAGGAGGCCTCTTCGGCGCGCCCGGTTCGCAGCACGAAGGCATCGCGACGCTCCATCAACACCCAAAGGAGCCGGCCGGAGGCCGGCGCCGCGCTTGACAAAGAGCGCTCCTTCAGGGATGACCGCGCGGTCCGCCCAAAGCTCGAAGGTCAACCGCGGCAGGAGAGCGGTTCCCAGCGCCGGCACCGGGAAACTCTGGATCATCTCGGTCGCTGAGTGGTCACGCCGGCATGCCCGACGCGACCCAACGGCGGAAGACCTCGACCTTCTCGGCCCCCCAGCCGCCGTCGCAAGGCATCGAACCATTCTCGACCGCGGTGAGGATGGCCTCGGCGTGGGCGCTGACATCGGCGTGGGACCACAGGTCGAAGGCGAACCTCATCGACTGGCGGTCCTTGGTCCGGAACTGGCCTTTGATGTGGGAGGCGAAGCTCAACGGCTCCCCAGGCCCGGGCAGGGCGACGGAGGGGACCGCCTCCTCGGTTGTGGGCCGGGCCAGGGCGGAGACCCGTGACCAGGGCGTGGCGTCGCACGGCCACCACCAGTGCGGCATCGGCATGTTGAGCGGGGGCTGGGCGGTGGCCTGGGAGTTCTCCAAGGCCAGCCTCGATCCCCACTCCAGGTAGGACACGAAGGCAGCCCGGAACTCCGGGTCTGCCGGAAGCAGCACTTCGTCGGCCGCTCGGCACAGAAGTGCGACCCACCGGACCCGCTGGGGCTCTGTCAGGCACCGGCCGACGTGTTGAGAGATCATCCTGGAGTAGCCGCCAAACCCGTCGCTGTAGAGCGACGGGCCGCCGAAGACCTCGGCCAGCCACGTGGCCACCCGCTCAGGGTGGTCGGGCGACATCTCGGAGAAGAGCGGACCGAGGAGTGGGTCGGCGGGCACGTAGGTGCCGTAGAACACCTCGGCCACGGCCTTGAGCGCCGGAAGCCCGCCGGCCCACTCGAAGATGGATGGCTCGGCGTCGGAGCCGGGCACCGGATCGTGGAAGTCGACGAACCAGTGCATCCCGCTGCAGAACGGCTTGTTCTGCGAATGCCCGCAGCGGCACAGGGCATAGTGCTCCTCCGACGCGCCGTCGGGCCGGGACTCGGGGCGCCCTTGGCTGTCCGTCAGCGCCAACCCGCCGGTCACCCGGTAGGGGCCATTGAGGGAGACCTCGATGGTGGGGAGTCGATTCGACTGGTCGACGTGCTGGCGGGCTTCGTGGCCGTCGATGGCGTAGCTCAGCGCGCCCGACGGGCAGGCTCGCACCGCCCGGATGATCTCGTCCTGACGTCCCCCGGAGGGGGTGACGAAAGGATCGGCGCCGGCGTGGAACACGCCCGCCAGGCGATCGGTGCAGAGTCCGGAGTGCTGGCAGATGCCGCGGTTGTCAAGCACGGTGATGCCGACGCCGTCGTAGGCGTCGCGGCGGTCGGATACCCGCTTGGGGTCCTTGGCCTCGCGGAAGGCGATGCGGACATGCGAACCGTCACAGAACGGTTTGGTGGCCGATGCCCCGCAGCGGCACAGCGCCATGGTCGGTGTGGTGGGCACGGCGACGCCGAGATGATTGGTGAGCAGGTCGGCGTTGGTGACCAGGTACGGCCCGTCGGCGGCGCAGCGGATCTCCGCCGGCACGTCGGCCTGGAGGGCGCGCAGCTCAGCCAGCCTGGCGGGATCGCCCGATGCGGCCAGATCCTGGAGCGCGGCGGCGGCTTCGATCAGGCTTGGCGGTGCACCCGCCTCGACGCGCAGTCGGGTGGCGGACCGGGCCAGCTCCCACAGGGTGGCGGTCCAGGTATCGCCCGAGCGGTTGGCCTCGTACCCATCCTGGCCAACTGCCCGCGGCTCGGCGCCGACCGCGGCGACGAGCGGGCGCAGCACGCTGTCACCGAGCCGCTTACGGATGGTCTCCGGTACCTCGTCGACCAGGCCCTGCACTCCAGCAAGCAGCGCGCCGAGCGCGTCACTCCCTCCGGGCCCGTCCACCACCGGGTCGGCCTGATCGTCAGCGGGATCGAAACTCACTCGCCGCCACCATCCGCGACGGGGCGGAGCATGAGCTCGTCGGCGTAGCACCAGCCCCAGGACTCTCCCGGCTCGACGGAGGCGATCAGGGGATGCGTCGTAGCGCGAAAGTGCGCCGTGGCATGCCGGCGCGGGGAACTGTCGCAGCAGCCGACGTGACCGCAGGACAGACAGAGGCGCAAGTGGACCCATCGGCTTCCCTCTCGCAGGCAGTCTTCACAACCGGCGGATGTCGAGGCGACCACGTCCCCGACCGCCCCCAGATGGGAGCACGCAGCGGCCGAGGCACGGTCGGCGACGACATAGCGGCTAACCACGGCCGACACCATCCTCTGCCGGTTGATCCAACGGCTGGTAGTGCCTCATCTCAACGATCTCGGAAAAGAAGGGCTTCACGGCTGCGAAGAAGGCGCCGAAGTGAGGGCCACCCCGGAACCCGCGCTCGTGGCCGTCGACGGAGTCCCAGTTGATGCGGACGACGAAATGCTCGGGCTCCTCGACCCCCCGGGCGACCTCGTAGCCGAGACAGTGCTCATCGAGGTCGAGCGGGGCTCCGGCGCGTCCGTAGGCCGCTTCGAACTCCTCCGCCCGCTCAACCGGTACGACGTAGCGGATGTACTCCACCACCATGGCGACCCCCTCTTGGAATCAATACGAACATGTATTGTAACGCTCATGGAAGAGAAGACGTGCGGGAGCCGTCGAGGCCGGGCCCGAGATCCCGACATCGACGCCCGAGTGCTCGCGGTGGCTAACCGCCACCTCGCCGCCTCCGGTTACGAGGCGCTGTCGCTGGCTGCAGTGGCCCAGGAGGCGGGTACGACGCGCCCTGCCCTCTACCGCCGCTGGCCGACGAAGGACAGCCTGGCGGTGGCAGCCGTCGAGTTGGCGGCCGACACTCGGCCCTCCGCCGCGTCGGACAACCCGCTGGTCGACCTGATCGAGGAGCTGGCCGACTTCCAGCGCGGGGTCTCCCGGCCCGGGCGGCTCTCGCTGGTCGGCACCATGTTGCAGGACACGACCTCCTCGGCGCTGCTGGCTCGCTACCGCGAGCAGGTCATCGCCCCCCGGCGCAGGAGGATCCTGGCCATCCTGGAGCGAGCCCAGTGTCTCGGCCTTGTCGATCCGTCGGCCGACCTGGAGGTGGCCACCACTCTGGGTACAGGATCGTGGTACGCCCGAGCCCTGTCCGGTGACCGGCCTCCCAAGGACTGGCCCGACCGGGCCGCTGCTCTCGTCTGGCGAGCGGTAGGAGGACAGAGTCCCGCGTGAGCACGGACCCGATACGCGCCTCAACGTCGCGGGCTCGCGCATAGCCGTGGCCGCGCTGAGATGACGGTGTGGCCTGGCTGCCCCACCGGACCCAAGGATGACGCTCATGGGCAGATCGGGCTGTGGGACTCGCTCGTGAGCTGCCTTCTTTGGACGATCGCCCCGGACCCGACCTCGAGCACGATCAACAACGCCGCCCCCGTCGAAATGGAACGTGGCCGGTACGAGCGTACCGGCCTCGTTGATGCAGAGGCTCTTGATGTCGTTGGTGGTGCCCTCGGGGTGTTGGTCGAAGTCCAGGATCGGCCCGATTCGCGAGCCGGACGCAGCGTCGAAGACCGCGATGTGCCCCAAGTCCAGGGTGTCGGCCTCTCGAGCGAAGCGCGCGCAGCTGGGAGTCCAGACGATGTCAACGGCCGACGAAATTATCGGATCAGGCTGGCCCGGTCCGATCTAATGACAGCCCGAGACCCGGCCGTTGCTCTAGCTCTCGTGTTCTTAGAGACGCACCTCAGCGACCGCTACGACCGGCTCCCGGCGGTCCGCGAACGGAGGCGACATCCAATAGTGGCTCCGCTTCTTCCCCACGGGCGTCGCCGAGAAGGAACGGGAGCCTACTTGGGCGGCGACCTCTTTACGACATCCTTCGGGTGCTGGGCAGCGACGACGGTGCTGCAGATCGGCAGCTCAAGTTAACGCCAGCACCGGAACCGGTCTGGAGTTCAGCTCAGCCCCCAGCCAGTGAGTAGCCGTTGCCACTCCGCGATCGCCGCACGAAGAGCGGAACAGCCGTCCTTGTTGACGCCTCCGTGGCTGATGGTGACCTCCAGGCGCCAACAATCCTCACGGTCGCGGGCAACGCCACGCCACCCGACGAAGCGAGGGCTCGCCCCGGACTTCGGCCCTCGAATGAGCACCGCGTGCTTCTCGGAGTTACAGATGTCGGCGCAAAGCGCCAAGTCTTTCGCCTCCACGACGTCTGTGTGGGACATCGTGATGCCCGCGTCCTTGTTCAGGTGTTCGCGGAAATGGTACGTGCGCACAAAGAGGTCGTAGAGCCGTGAGGCCAGGGCGTGGATCGCAGAGGCAGACATCGGCCCTTGCTTCGGTCCGCAGACCACTTCGACGTCGCGCCTCAACTGATCCCAGCGCCAGCGCCACCCGACAGGCTGTTCCCCTGGGAAGAGGTCGCGACGGACGTTAGCTTCGCCTTTCGCTTCCACCTTCACGGAGACCTTCCACTTCAGTTCTGTCGCTTCGCAGCTGGGGCACGGTGGTCGGTGCGGAGGCGAAGGTGCACCGACCAAGTCGGGCCGCTGGCTGCCGCATCGCCCACACCATAAGCTCATCACGCTAACCTAACCGCTGTGTGAAGAGCTTCTCACAACTCCCGCCTATCGCCGCAGGTAGTGGTAGAACGAACTGCCCGGCCGAGCTTCAGCGGCAGCAGCCGGAGCGATCTTTGGAGCGGCGCTTCTTAAGAACCTTCGGGATCTTGGCAGGAGGCTTAGGTTTGGTCAGGCAGGCCAGCGCCTTGAGCCGTTTGGTGCTGTCCATCTTTTCGAACCACTCCAACCGGCCATCGACCTTAATGCCGGCCACCGGGCTTGCGCACACCTTCTGGCAACGCACCGTCTTCACGGTGGCGCGGGTCTTCTTGCGCAAGAAGTCGACAACCTCTTCGTGACCGGCGCACTTACGGCAAACCAGCACCAAAGGACAATCGGTAGGACAGCCCTTTTCGAGGGAACTTTTGCGCGGCGCTTCAAGCAAACTTGATCTCGCCATATCAAGTTCCTCAGTTGTGGAGCGGTTAGGGTACTCTGAGGCTCAGCACAGTCAAGCTGTTAGGCGCAACTAAGTCAAGTGGAACATTGTTCTGCCGCCAGATAGCGCTGGCTGATCAGGTACTTGACGCCCAGATCCAGCGCCCGCTCCCGGATCACCGCCTTGGCTTGCGCAAGCGTGAAAGATCCGGCGGCATAGCCTTCGATTGCTCCGTAGACCGCCTGCTTATCCTGTTGATCGGCGGTCTTGAAATAGGCGACAGCATGCTGGAGAGCGTTGAAATGCTTCCCCCGGGTTGTTTCGGTGGCCAGAGCCTGGGCGAAGATCCGCCGGTAACTCTCTTCCAACTCACCCCGATCATGGCTGCGGGCTTCCGCCACCAAGGCCCCCAGCCGTCGATAGAGGTCCGGCGAATGGGCGAGCAGCAGCAACTTGTAGTCGGAGTGGAATGCCACCAGACCCCCCACCGACCAGCCGTTCCGGAACAGGCCGTCCAAATATGCCACCGGTTCGGACACCTCAATGACCGGGATGAAGGAATGCGGTAACCGTAGGCGTCCGGCCGGGTCCGGCGACAGCTCAGCCACCCGGTTCGGCCATCTCGACGAGGGGTGCCGGGTATCCTGCAAGCTCCAGCCGCCACGGCCGGTGCACCGCGGATCCGGCTATCCCAGCCAACTCGGGAACGTATCTGCGGACGTAGTCTCCCTCCGGGTCGAAGCGAGTGGCCTGGCGCAGCGGGTTCATCACCCGCTTGGGACGCCGGTTTGCCCCTGTTCCTGCCACCCACTGCCAGTTGCCGGCGTTGTTGGCCACGTCGCCATCTATTGCGGCCGGCGCCCTCGCCGCCCGCGGGCAGGTCCGGCGAGCAGGTGCGGGCGGTAAGGTCTGCCAGGTCAGGCAGCGTGCCCATCCGCAGACCGGGGGCTGCCTCAAGCGAGGGAGGCGGCAGGACCGGACGCCGGTCGGCCGCTTCCCATCTACGCCAGTACGGGGTGAACACTGAAAAGCCCGGCTTACCGGCCGGGGCGAGGTCTCCCGGGGGAACCACCGAAACTCCGGGAAACAGCTTAAACTCAAGGTTCCGGCCGGCTAGGACCCTGTTGAACAATCGGACTATGAAACTTGGCTGAGGCTATCTGGTGAAGGAAGGATCGCAGCGGCGTCCTTGAACTTCTTTGACCGCAAGGGCCGGTGTCCCCAAGCTTCCGCGGCGTTGCCGGCGCTTCCGGCGGCTCAACAAGCCGCAGGACGCCCGGATTGGAGGTTAGGAGGACAAAACCCAGCCTCCATCATGATCCAGGCCGAGATTGACCAGCCTGCGAAGGTTGAGCGCCGCCACTCGCAGTTGCAAACCGAACTGGTTGCGCTTGATCCCCCGGTAACGGACCCGGCGGTGGTTGTTGGCTACCAGCCAGGAGAGGGAGCGCTCCACCATCGGGCGGTACTGGCGATACTCGGCCA